>JAHQVL010000044.1 GCA_019634345.1 Rhodothermaceae bacterium | reverse complement strand
CAGGAAGCCACATACTGAGCCATGGAAAATACGTCACGATAAATAGCGCGACAATCATGGCAATAAATAGCGGCAACAACGGCCGTATAACACTTGCAATCGACGTTTTCGCTACCCCAACGCCTACAAACAGCACACTACCAACCGGAGGCGTACAGAGACCGACACACAGGTTGAGCACAAGGATGATCCCAAAATGAATAGGGTCAATGCCTAGTTCTATAGCGATAGGTAAGAATATGGGAGTGAATATGAGCACAGCCGGCGTCATGTCCATAAATGTACCCACGGCAAGGAGGATTACATTGATGATCAGCAGGATGATGATCGGATTGTCCGAGAGAGCCACAAGCGCAGCAGTGACATTCTGCGGGATATTCTCGTAGGCCATGATCCAGGACATTCCTACAGACGTGGCAATCAGGAACATCACGATGCCCGTTGTAGCACAAGAATCGAGAAGGATCTGGGGCAAATCCTTTACCTTAACCTCCTTATAGATCATACCCAGGACCAGCGCATAAAGCACTGCAACGGCCGCAGCCTCCGTGGCCGTAAATACCCCGCCAATAATCCCGCCAATCACAACAACAATCAAAAAAAGACTTGGGAGTGCATCCAAGAACTTCATCACGACTTCCTTGATTGGAATACGGGCCGAAATGGGATACTTCTTGCGGACTGCAAACACACCGGCGACCATCATGAGCATCAAACCTACCAGAATCCCTGGGAGATATCCTGCAAGGAAGAGTGCTGCAATCGATACCCCTCCGCTTGCCAGGGAATAAACGATGAGAACATTACTGGGCGGGATCAACAATCCAGTCGTTGCAGAGGTGATATTAACCGCTGCACTGAAATTTCTGTCATACCCCTCCTCCTCCATTCGTGGCCCCATAACGCCTCCAATAGCCGAAGCAGCAGCAACGGCAGATCCCGAGATGGCCCCAAAAAGCATAGAGGCTACGATGTTTACGTGGGCAAGGCCTCCTGGCAGGGTACCCAAAATAGCCTTTGCAAAATCAATCAACCTACGGGCTAACCCCCCGCTGTTCATCAACTGACCAGCAAGAATAAAAAACGGGATAGCCAACAAGGCAAAACTATTCAACCCGGTTGCCATCCGTTGTGACATGGTGGTCAGCGCAGGGGCTGGTTGCATGCCGGCAAGCATGGTGACAACCGTTGCAACACCAATGGAATAAGCAATCGGAACACCGAGTGCAAGGAGTGCAACGAACGTTGAAGCCAATAATAAAACGTCAAACCATTCCATAATGTCGTCTTCTCTATCAGTCTACATCCAGGTGGGTGGAGGAATCTATGGGCGATGAAAATAAAGCAGCTTGTCCTGAAAGCACACGAAACTCATCAACCAGATGGAGTGCGGCATAAAAAGCGATCAGGAATCCACTTATAGGTAGTATGAGATACACGTAGCCAAGCGGCATTTGCAGCGCAGCTGCAGTCTGCCCCAAATAGAGGGTAATTGCAACCAGGCGGGATCCGCCAAAGATCATTACAGAGATTGAGAAGATGATGACAATACTATAGATAAATATATCCAGGTATGCCTTTCGCTTACCCTCAAGACTTCTGGGCAACAGGTCGACGGCCAGGTGCATCCGCTTTCCGGCGGCATACGCTGCACCCAACAACCCGACCCATATCAACAGAAACCGGGCAAGCTCTTCGGTAAACGAACTCGGGTCCTGCAAAATAAACCGGGAAAAAACCTGCCAGAGCACGTCAATAACAAGAAGGGACATAGACACAATCAGCGTCCATTCCAGGATCTTATCAATGGTATTTTTCACTTTCAACATAATTAATCCACGGCGCGAATTCGCTGAATGAGGTCGTATACTTCGGGTTCGTTTTTAAACGCCTCATAGATGGGCGCCACGCTTTCCACAAAAGGCTGTTTATCGGGCACTAAAATTTCGATGCCATTGGCTGCCAATGAATCAAGCGCCGCATCCGATGCTTCTTGCCAGAGTATTTTTTGGTGCTGTGCTGATTCGGCCGCTGCCTCCCTTAGCCAGGTTTGCTCTTGTGGACTCAGGGTTTCCCATACGATTGTGCTAATCAGCAAAACGTCAGGAATGGTGGTGTGCTCATCTAGCGTATAGTATTTACATACTTCGTATTGGCGAGAGGTGTAAAACGAAGGGGGATTATTTTCAGCACCATCCACTACACCTGACTGTAAAGCGGTGTACAGTTCACCCCAAGAAATAGGCGTTGCAGAGCCTCCCATCGTGTTCACCATCTCAACCTGCGTCTTGCTTTCCAGCGTACGGATTTTTAGCCCGGCTAAATCGGCCGGTGATGTGATTTGTTTTTCTTTGGTATAAAAACTTCGGCTTCCTGCATCATAATAAGCCAGCCCTAGCAGCCAGTATTCTTGACTTGCCTCAAGCAGTTCTTTCCCTATTTCCCCTTCTAAGACCCTAAAGTGATGGTCACGGTCCTTGAACAAATAGGGGACGCTAAAAGCTTTATAGGAAGGCGCAAAGCTTTCCAATACGGCGGCCGTCACTTTGGTCATCCCCAGGCTGCCCAGTTGCAATAATTCCAATAACTCTCTTTCTGTACCTAATTGCTGACTGGGATAGATATCAACCCGCATCTTCCCTCCGGACTTCTCGTCCACCTTCTCCGCCATGAACACCATACCGCGATGTACCGGATGAACAGGATCGAGCCCATGCCCCAACTTGACCACAGTCACATCACTCTCTGAACGGCAGGCTGAAAAAGACAAAGCGAAAAAAAGCAGCAGTACTACGCCGCCGAATGAAACGCGAGTTCGCATATGCAAGGGGTGAATAGTCTCAATTTTGTGGGCAGGTGGGACTCCAGTTTAGGCAGTAGAAAGGAAGGAGTCAAGGGGCAGTTGGCAGACAGTATACTGGGGTCAGCAGTCAGCGGTAATTTCCCTGTTGTCTCCAAATAAACCCTTCTCCTGCCTCCCGACTATTCCAACTTATACGTCTTCTTCACCAACCCGTAGGCCAGTTCGTGGATCATGATGCGGGCATCGGCGAGATCGATGATGTGACGAGCTACCTGGTCGGCGAGGAAATTAGCGTCGACACGGCGAGAGAGGTCGTGACGAGCAGGGATAGAGGGGAATGCTCTTGTGTCGTCATTAAAACCAGCTGTGTTGTAAATGCCCGCTGTTTCAGTAACAAGCTGCCTGTACCGAGTCATACCCTCAATGCTATCAAAGAACCACCAGGCGGGACCCAGCTTAAGGGCAGGATAGTGGCCAGCAAGAGGTGCCAGCTCTCTAGAGTATGTGGTTTCATCCAGAGTAAAGAGCACAAGGCTTAAACGAGGATCGTGTCCATAGGTATTGAGCAAGGCATGGAGATTATGAGTAAACTCTGTGTGTACAGGGATATCCGCGCCTTTATCGGGTCCAAACCGATTTGCCAACTCGGCATTGTGATCACGAAAGGACCCCGGATGAATTTGCATGACCATGCCATCTTCGATACTCATGCGCGCCATTTCCATCAACATATGCGCTTCAAACAGATGCTCTTCTTCTTTGGAGGAAGTGCCTTTCAGTGCACTCTCGAAGATAGAGGTAACAGAGTGCTCGGAAAGGCGCTCTGTATAGGGGATCAGTACAGCGTGATCCGTAGATACCGCCCCCATCTCTTTAAAAAAGGCCCGGCGTTCTTCCAGTGCTTGAATAAACGTAGCGTAGGTTGGAATCTCATACCCACATACACGCTCCAACGCCTGCATTTGCTGTTTCCAATTCGGCCGATTGATACGAAACACGGCGTCTGGCCTGAAGCATGGAATCACTCGCCCTCCCCAATCGCTCTCCTGTATCGCTTTATGATGCACCAGTGTATCGCCGGCTGCATCCGTTGTAGTCAACACCTCAATATTAAAGCGATCAAACAACGCACGCGGCAGGTATTCGGGTTGCTCTAGGAGTTGAGCGATATGATCGTAAACCCGCATGGCCGACTCTGAAGTCAGCTTTTCTCGAATACCGAATACTTCATAGAATTCATGTGTCAACCACGCTCCTGTAGGCGTTCCTGCAAACAAGTAATAATGATCGGCAAACCGTTGCCAGATCTTTCGGGCATCGGTCTCTACAGGACTTCCATCAATGGGCGGCACTCCTAACTCCTCCAATCGTATCCCCTGAGAGTACAACATCCGGAAGATGTAATGATCAGGCACCACAATCAGCGTTGCTGGTTCAGGAAAGGCTGAGTTGTCCGCAAGAATAGCGGGATCTACATGCCCGTGAGGCCCCACTATCGGCAACTCCTTTACTTCAGCATAGAGTTCACGGGCGATGCGTCTGCGAGTTGGATCAGGGTCAAAGTATCGATCTTCGTGGAGTACAAGGGGGATCATAATAGGGGTGGTTTTCCAGGGCACAAAAACAGACGCCCCAACGGGGCGCCTGTTTACAAATACACGGTATGTATAAATGGATTAGTTGGCAGCAAAGCAGTAGAAAAGGCCATCGCCTCCTGTACCTTGCAAATCACCCTGGCCACATCCACGGCTACCATGGGCTGAATTCCAAGAAGTTGGATTTGCTCCACCTCCCTCTCGATCATGGTGCCCTACAAGAGCACTTCCTTCACCATTGCTGGTCCAATTTGAACACGTAGTGTCGTTTTCATTCGGGCTGGCCGTACCATCCATACGTGAACCTGTAATGATATCGTGTCGGTTTGGATCATCGCCGCGTCCATTAATCATAGCTCCAGCTTCTGTCACAGAATTCTCTTTAGAGAGTTTGTTATTATTGCTGTGTAGATCGTTAACACTTGTTGCTACAACAATACCGTTTGCGTTTACCCAGGGGCCGCTACCAATCCGATCGCGCGCGTTTTCCCCATTGGAACCTGTAGAACTTAGATAGGCACGCCAGTTTTTATTCCCTGCTCCAACGTTACTTGCCAGCATTTTGCAGTGCGCATCAGCACCCGCTAACCCTCCAAGATTGGCGCCATCTCCAGGGCCCATACTGGTAAGGAAAAAGGTCATAGGATTAGTGTCCATCATTTCTTTCATATCGTCCGCCGCTTCCGATGCCTTTTCAGAGCTTTTACAGGCAGAGACCTGGAACATCAAAAGTAATACACAGAGTCCAGAGCAAAGGGTTTGTAATAATTTCATAAGTGTGGCTAAAGATGTGATACAATGTAAGGGTCGCTTAAAATAGGCATTTTTAATTCTCATTTACCATAGACGTTTCCTTAAAAACAACAAAAGTTCAAGGTTCAAGGTTCAAAGTTCAAGGTTTGGGTACTTAAGAAACCAACTTTATACCTTGAACTTTGAACTTTGAACGATGTAATAGCACTCGCTATCGTTCATGAAATTGGAAATATGTCTCTACGTCCTGCTTTATCTAGATATACCGCAATTCTCTGGGTTCTGCTTTTTGCAAGTTTTGTCCCCACGCAAGTACTAGGGCAATTTCAAGAGTGGGAAACGCACACTTCTTTTCGCCCTGTGGTGGACCTAACCGCATCCAGCGATGCCATTTGGGCAGCAACTGATGGGGGCGTATTCCGATACGGAGTCTCAACGGGTGAAATAAGTCGTTTCACGACTACCGAGGGACTTACCGGACTCAACATTACGGCCATCTCTTATGACGCCATAAATGATGCCGTTTGGTTGGGCTATAATGATGGGGTATTGGATAAAATTGACGTTGCGTCAAACACGGTTCAATCTTTTTTGGATATTCCCAGGGCCACTCAGTTTACAGAGAGGGGTATTCGGAAGCTCCTGATCACAGGAGACACTCTCGTTGCAGCGACAGGATTTGGTGTTGTGCTTTTTGATACGGACCGAGGCGAGGTGCTTGAAACGTACAGCCGTTTTGGTACTGATATTTCAGTAGCGTCAGTTACAGATATTGCGATTACAACGATTCCTGACTCGGTACGCCGGCTTTGGGTCACCATCTCTCCCACAGATGTCGACGGAGAAGGCGTTAAAGCGGTGGTCTCTGCCCCTCTAAATACGGCGAATTTACAGGATCCGCTCTCCTGGCAAACAGAAACAGTAGGAAGCGGGGCCCTCAACATTAACAGTATTGCAGGCTTTGGAGGGAATATTTACGCAGGTACCGAAAGCGGTCTTTTCGTGCGTGATGACGTAGACCTGTATCGCCTACTTGACGTCACAAGTGGAAACGTACATACCCTGCTTCCCCTGGCTGATCAGCTTATCGGTATTGAATCTCAAAGCCTGACCGTAATCCGACCTGAAGGCAACCGTCGCGTTGGTAGTGGAGGCCTTTTCTCCTTGCAGACTATTATAGAGGGTCCTGACGGCAATCTCTGGGCAGGAGATCGGGTTGAAGGCCTTACGTCCTTCGCTCCGCTGAATCCATCAGCAGGCACCCCTACGATAGTCCGAGAAAGCTTTTTTCCTGACGGCCCTTTTGATGGGAGGTTCTCTATGCTCGAATTTGATGACGATGGAGACTTGTGGCTTGGCGGGATTCGAGGTACAGAGCAGGGCTTTTACAAGCTCGATAGAGACGGCAACTGGACCAGTTACATCAGGCGGTTCTTCACTGAACTTCAAGGAAGAAACACCCGATACGAGTTCATTCACACAGATTCTCAGATGAGCGTCTGGGCGGGCTCTTTTGGGAGTGGTCTTGTCCAGGTAGACCAAGATGGGATGCTAAACTTTTTTGACGACTCAAACTCTCCCATCAGCGGTACTCAAGGCCTGCAAGACCCCAGTTTCGAACTTATACGAGGTATTTCAAGTGAGCCTGATGGGTCTCTTTGGGTGTCCAATACCGGGGCTCGCCAACCCTTTCACCTGCGCCTCCTCGATGGCACCTGGCATAGTTTCTTCAGTATTCTTGGGAGTAGCCTCACCTATGAACGGCTGTTCGTAGATAGCTTCCGGCAAAAGTGGATCGTGACGGTTCGAACAAATAACTTGCAAGCAAGAGACGGCCTCCTGGTGCTGGACTCTGGAGATGATATCACGGATGCTTCGGACGATGCCTTTCGCTACTTCTCGGAAGAAGGCAGTAATGGACAAGGCCTACCAAGCCCCGTTGTAAATGCAATCGAAGAGGATAATTCGGGTCGTATTTGGGTAGGCACAGACGAAGGGCTCGCTTATTTTGTCAATACCGGAATCGTAGCTCGCGATCCAAACTCCGTCCCCATTTGGCCACTCAGAGCATCTCGTCAGGCGGGTGAAAGCCAATTTTTGCTCTTTGGTTTAAAGGTTAATTCTATCACCGTTGATCCAGCAAACAAATTGTGGATAGGTACGGATATTGGCGCCTTTTACGTTCGCGAAGCGGATCTTGGATTTGAAATTGAAGCCCAGCTTACAACCCAGAACTCCCCTCTCCTATCCAACGTCATTCTTTCGATTGCCGTTGATGAACGCACCGGGGAAGTCTACTTCTCAACCGACCTCGGGCTTATCAGTGTGAACGGAGAAGCTATTGCTGCTTCAAACGACACCCAAGATCTTTTCATCTATCCAAACCCCGTCCGTGTCCAAGAACAAGGTGAGCCCAACGTCATCATCGAAGGACTCTTAGATGAAACTACGATTCGGATCATGACCGCTTCGGGAAGCCTTGTTGCTCGCCTGGAAGCACGTGGGGGCCGCGTACGATGGAACGGGAGGGACTTAAATAATAAATTAGTCCCCTCCGGCATGTACATCGTCGCTGCAATTGACGATAATGGTTCGGACACGGCCTATGGCAAGGTCGCGATTATCCGATGATCATATTTTAACGCCGGCCGTCAGGTAGAAGCTTCTTCCACTGGAAGGAATGATTCCTGGCCCGGGATACCCCGTCGCCCTTCGTGTGAAGTAGATCGAATCGGATAGGTTATTTACCCCTGCATCAATTCTATACCGCCTCCAGGTGTATTGTACTGCTACATCCATCACGTGATAAGATGGGATAATACCCTCGATGGCTGTTGGCGTGCGAATCGCATTGGAGGCATCCGAAAAGTGCTCGCTGACATATGAAAACTGGTAGGAAAGCTGCAGGTTATTTCTCTGAAAAATGAGCCCTGCTTTCAGATTGGTCTCAGGCACCAATTCAACTTCATTCCCTTCGATCCCGTTTTCCTCTGACCTGGCGTACTCGGCTGTAATCAGGGCCACATTTGTAAATACAGACAACCGTACTGGAGCGTCAGGACGCACAAACAGCTTATACAAATCGACTTCCGCATAGCTCTCAACGCCATAGATCTTTGCATCGGCAATGTTGGTTCTGAAGCGATAGATTCGGTCGACCAGGTTATTAAACTGGGGATTGGGTTCTTTTCGCAGGGTCGTCCCAATACGATCCTCATAGGAAAGGTGGAATAGGCTCACATCATAATCAAACGTACGCCCTACAACACCCCTCGCTCCTAACTCAATATTGTATCCTCTTTCATCCTTAATATCAGGGTCCACCTCCAGGCTTCCGATATTTACACGGATATCATTAAAATTGATGGCTCTATAATTCTGCGAAAAGTTACCATACACCTCTAACTGAGTGCTTTGCTTCAGGCTCATTCCAAGGCCAAAGAACACAAAGGAGCGCGTGCTTTTTCTCGATTCATCGATCTGCTCATCAAGTAATATATTGCCTGCCAGGTCGCGTACGATGTTTCGGTAGTATCCTTCTGCCTGCGTGTTGATGTATTCAAAACGGATCCCAGGTACAATGCTGAATTTCGGTGTGATATTGAATATATTTTCAGCAAATACCGATACATTTTTGTTTGGCAGATCAAAATTTGACCCTTCCAATATATCCGAACTCATGTATGTAAAATCAGCATCATCGCCGCTGTTTCCTTCGCCCTGTCGCCGATCTGTAAACCCGTCATAATATCGAACGCCCAGTAGCAAAACGGAAAGGTCATTCAGTAAGGGATAGCGATGAAGAAAACGCGTTTCATTCCCCCAGTTTTTAAACTGATCCACTAACAAATCCCGGTTACCACCAAAATCCAATCGATCGATGCGTCCTAAGTTGCCCAGTGCATCCCTACGAGCTGAGAGGCCAAAGAACCGGGTATTTAGGCTGGTTTTCGAAGACAGCGAATAGTTCGCTGAAACGGCCCATAGATTCCAATCTACGTGAAACCAGTTTCGCTCACGGTTAGACTGGCGAGGATCGAGAGAGAACTGGGCATCGGTCAACCCACCCGGCTGCTGGGCAAGGTACGTCATATAAGTGAACTCGGGCTTGATCCAGAGCTTTTCGGAGAATTGATACTTTACTGATCCGTACGCGGTATGCTGAGTGAGTTGCTCATTCGGGCGCCATCCGTCGCTGTGCTTGTATTGATAGAACCCGTAATAACGAGTTTTGCCGGCCGTGCCTCCAAGGCTATTAAACGAATTCACCAGGCCGAACGAGCCTACAGTCTGCAAAGAAGTAAAATCTACGGGTTTATTCTCTGCGCCCTCTTTAAATGCAAAGTTGAGCACCCCGCCAAATTGGGTACCGTATTGCAAAGAAGCGGCCCCTCGTATGATCTCGATGCGCTCAAGCGCTTGAGCAGGTGGCGTGTAATAGCTTTCAGGGTACCCCAGAGCATCGGCTGCGATATCGTACCCGTTTTGCCGGGTATTGAAGTTTGAATTCCTATTCGGACTAAGCCCTCTACCCCCAATGCCCATCTGAATACCCGCCCCATCGCTTTCCCATATATTTAAACCAGGCACCCTGGAGTAAATCTGCCGGCTGTTATTCGTGGCTAGATTTGCAGTTACGTCGTCCAGAACGATCACTTCAGTCTTCTTTGTGTCATACAGGGCAGCCATCTCCACAGCACGTAATCGTTGAATACCAAACGCTCCTTTTGCATCGGCATCGATTCTGATTTCATCCAGTTCATCAGCTAGATCATCCAACTCAAAGTTGAGCCGAACATCGTGATCAATGATATCAAGTTCTTTCCTGGCCACCTCTTTTCCAGGGGAGAATACGGCAATCACATAGTGCCCTGGTAATAAAGAGGGAATGTTAAACTCTCCGCTTGGATTGGTTTGCGTCAGAGATGCCCCTACAGTTAAGGTTGGCCCATCGTTATGGAAACTCCCCTGCTCTACGTCTTCCAATACAAGATCCGCATTCGAAAGAGGTTGTCCTTGTACATCCAATACGTGACCAAAAACAGCATAACCTTGAGCTCCGGCGGATTGCGCATTCCCTAAACCGAGAAGCAGGCATGCAATTGCAATGATGAAGTGCGTACGTTTATTCATTAGTCTTCAAAAGGAAGTATCCAGTCCTTGTGCCGTAAGTCCTGGCCAACTTGTGTAAGATCTACATCCGGGTTAACAAAAGGTCGGCTCCGATGGCCATTCAGGGTTACATAGGAATCGACCGAAATACTGATATCCTCTACCCCTTTCTTCCGGTATTCATCTTTCAAAAAGTGAGCAAATTGTACGATCATATCGGGCTGTGTCGCCATCATTTTCTCTTGATTCGGCGTCAAATAATCCCAATTGGCGATCTCCCACGATCTATTGGATTCATGATCCTGGATTCGAAACACGGTATAGCCGGCTTTTTCCATCAGCATCACTCTCCACGAGAATCGGTACCCCTGTTCGGTCCAGAAGAGGTCCCCAGGATACAGTGCATACCTGAACGGCAGAATGAGCTGCAGGACAAAATGAAGGACGAGCAAAACACCGCAGATTCTTGTTGCAAGAACACCATATTGGTGGACGTGTGTATTGCTGACCGAGTGTGAAGGACGTGGTCTATCAAAAATTCTTGCAAAAAAAGAGTTCGCCCAATCGATCGCACGCTGGTGTTTTTCGGATGAGAAAAAGATGAGCGTCAATAAGATCATGATGTAGGGAAACATGCCTATCTGAAAAAGCATCGCCGTCATCAAATGGAATGCAACTACACCGATGTAAGCCCACAGCCGTGTGTGTGGGATGAGCAAGAAAAAGGCGATGGTGAGATCATACAAGGCCCCAGCCCAACTGAATAGAAACGCCGTCTCAGGCAATTCAAGCAACGGCCCGATAACAGGGAGATGTGCGTGCGCAGGCAGCCAGAGCTGCAAGGGCATCGCGTTAAACAACCAGTCTGGATTAAGCTTAGCAACCCCTGCGAAGAAGTAGACAATAACGAGTTGTAGCTTGAGAATATTGATCGTCCATGCGGGCACCAGTGTGCGTTCTAATTTGGGGTTACGTAACACATCCAGAGAAAAGCCTCGATGTGCAGGGACAAACATCATCAAAAACGCGATGATGCTGACGAAATAATAGTGATTGAGGTAGTTGGATTTGTCGATTAATTCGACGTAGGTAAACGCCAGGAAGAATACCACAGTGGCTATTCTGTATCGCCACCCAAGCATGATGGCTAACGCAGCGAGCCCCATAAGGGCAAAGACCGCATACATGCCCGCTTCCCCTAGAGGCTGCACCCAGCTAAACCCGTAATAGGTAAAATGATAAGCTGGTTGAACGTACAGATCGTGGATCCAGCCTTTAGCAAAAAAGCGGACAATACTGATCACCATAATGAACCCGAATAGCACCCTGAATACAATCAAGGGTGCTATCGGGCCAGGGGTAGTACTATGGTGCAGGATACGTTTCATGCTACACGATTAATCCCCATCGTTATCCTGAAACGTGATTGTGACCCCCAGGAAGGAGGTCATGTCTGCCTTCAAGAGCACAACCAGTTGCTGCATTTCGGTAAATACAGTAACGACCTCGTCGGAGTTGGACTCTATTTGTGCAGACAATGGATCCGGCAGGGCCATTAGTGAACCGATCACGCCCTCCATGGCCGTTGCTATATCAGAAGCAAGCATATCGGCTTCTAAAAACTCAAGATTTTCTTCAAGTCCAACATCATCCTCACCACTAAGGGATATGCCTTTGTAGAACCGCTCTAATGCTTCAACACTGCGAACAGCCAGTTCACTCGAATACCCGCCATAAAATGCTTCCGTTGCTTTCGGCCGGGGGACACCAGAACTTCGAACCCCAGCGGGGATACCGATCTTGCCATCTCTTATAAACCGCTCATAGTGCAATACAAGGGCATTTACCACCTCACCCAATGAGCTCCCCACATCAACCCCGCCCTTGTCTTCACTAAGAAATGTTGTCAGATAATTGCCGTCTGTGGGTAACCAGCGATTTACAACAAGATCAACACTCTCTTGAACGAAGTTAAGATTGTCCTCCAGGTACACCATCCGGGAGGCCGCGCTTCCATCTGTCGTAAATAGCGCAATAAGTTCTTCGACCGTCTCGCCATTACCATGAAGCAGGTAGGCCAGTGCGGGAAATCCACCAGCTGCGATGTTCTCTATGGTCCCTAGCACATAACTGCCCGATGCTATGTTCGCTTCGATCCGATCCGTATTTGCGGGATACGTGTTCAGAGAACCACGCAGCGCAAACGTTTCTGCGGGACCAAACTGAAACAGAGCCACATCTTGCCAGGCCATTCGTGCTTCTTTGAGAGCCTCCCTGAGACCATTCAGGGTCGTTTCATCCTGTCTATTTTTGAATGCTTCACCGGCAGCATGTAATGCATCAATTTCTTCTTGGAAGGCGATATAAGAAGGGACGATGATATTGTTACCCATGTTGGCCAACATATCGGCCCGCTTAAAGCCAGGTTCTTCTGCAGGCGGAGGATCAATAATGGGGTCATCTTCTGGGGGCTCATCAGCCATTCCACTTCCGGAGTCGCAGGCTCCAAAACCCAGCAGAAAGCATAATAAGAGAGTAAAGAGGGCTGTACGTGGCATCTTGCTTCCTAAATCAAGTAGTTTCGTTTACAAATCGTCTTGAACCGAGGCAAGCGCAGGATAAGCAGTTACAAGGGTTGCTTTCGCTTTATTGAGGCCGATTGCATTTGCATTCCAAAAGTTACTGTCTGCTCCAAAGTCGCTTTCCATGATTTCTTCTATCTCGGCTAAACTGAGTATTCTGCGAGGTGAGTAACGAAGCGCGTTGGCAAATGCCCAGGCCTCAGATAAGACGTGGAACGCTTCCCCCGTCTTTCCTTCGGACAAGAACCCAAGTGTGTCGTTGATGTAATGGATGGCAACAGCTGCTGCAACCAGGTCCAGGTTTTCGTAGAGCACATCCACTTGCGCATCCCGTTCTACTGGATCATTGTTTACAATAGCTGTTCGCGCCGCTATGAAGGCATCCATGATGATGCTATTTGTGCCCAACTCGCCATCCCTCACATTGTCCACTACATTAGAATAATGGCTCCAAAAACGGTCTTCGCTTGCACGCTCAGTAGGCCACTCGGAGGAAAAGTCAACCGGGGAGTTCCAATAGCCAAACGCTTCGTCCATGTGATGCTCCATCGCCGTATAATTCTTTCCTTCAGAGAGCGTCACATTTTCGACGGTGTCACCAATTCGGGTATCTGTCAGGTAGGTGTTGTAAATCTGGTTATAAAAAACAGCCCCCATCAACCCTTTCTCAATGAGCTCAGTAAACTCCCTGCCGTTTTCATCTACTAGAATGTTGCTTCCCTTGTCCTCTCGAGCAATAAGCCCGGCCGTTCCATTCTCAGCCTGTGTGCCCATACTCCCCGCCAGGCTAGCTACTTCGGCACGTGCAAACAAATCTTCGAATAAACGAACATCCAAATCAGGGGCGAATGTTTTGTCTTTTAGTTGGCGATCCGAGGTAAAGGGGAAGCTTCCACCTCCGTTACCCCCTGTGTTTACAAACATATCCAACAGCACCTGCTCAGAAACCGACTCGCCCGCCTCAGTTAATTTCAAATAGGCTTTAATCTCTTCCAATTGATCAAGCCGATCATTTTGACCTGAATACGATACCGTAGATGCTTCTTCGCGCGTAAACGAATAGGTCGAGGGAGGGTCAATCAGGGTACCAACAACTACTTGCGCATTAAAGTCCGTTGAAACGTTATCCTGATCCACCATGGTGAATACAATCGGATAGCTGGTTCCTACAGTAGCATCAGGTGGAATGGAGAATGGATAGTCGACTGCCTGGTTTACGTTGCCTGGTGTTACAGGTAGTGCCTCAGCAGAGCCTCCATTAACAGAAACAGAGAGCGATTGAATACCAACTTCCGATCGCAAACTAACGCTGACTGTCACATCGGTGCCTCGCCCTCCTTCAACGGTTTCGGTCCCTCCGATGGCAGAGGGTTGTGGATCATCATCAGTGCTGTCACAGCCAGTCAGAATCAGAAGAAGTGCTATGAGTGGGGCAAATTTATGTATAGAAAAATGTATGTTCATCACGAATGGGTCTCGATCATTTATTTCGCAATACTTATTTAGACTCTGTCTAGATAAGACACGCCAATATATGGTATCGACCCTTCCTGAACAAATTAATCCTTTGTTAAGACAGCAAAAAAATAAAAAAGGATGCGCCGCTCGTTAGCAACGCATCCTTTAGAACCAAGGACTAAGGTGAGTCCCCTTTACAAACTCTCCTGAAGATCAGCCAGGCCTGAATAATTGCTCACTAAGGTTGCTTTAGCGGCGTTAAGGCCAGCGACGTCTGCAGCCCAGAAATTCCCCCCTGCACCCAAGTTTGCACTAAGGATTGTATCAATAGCAGTAGGCGACATGGCTGCGACTGGACTGTAACGTAGGGCATTTACAAATCCCCATACGTTAGAAATCGCATACATTGCTTCGCCCTGGTTGCCGGCATCCAATGCTTCAACCGCATCATTGATGAAATGTACGGCGGCTGCAGCTGCAACCATTTCAAGATGCTCGTACAGGCTATCTCTATGTGCATTTCTCAATGGCGGATCATTATTTACGATAGCCGAACGAGTTGCGATGTAATCTTCCATTACATCATCATTCAAATTAAGCGCATCTTCGTCAACCGCATCGATAATGTTTGAATATTTGCTCCAAAAAGTAGCTTCGGTTTCGCGAGCTTCTGGCCAGCCCGATGCAAAATCAACGGGGGCTCCAAAGTAGCCAAACGCCTGATCAATGTTATTTTCCGCTTCGGTATAGTTATTACCAACTGCGAGGGTAACATTTTCAATACTTTCGCCAATCAGGTTGTCGGTTAAGTACGTATTGTAAATTTCATTATACAATACGGCTCCCATCAACCCTTTTTCGATCAGCTGCGTAACCGCACGCCCGTTCGCATCTACCAGAAATGTACTCCCCTCAACTTCGCGAGTGAGTAGACCGGCAACCGCACTGTCACCCACTGTCCCCATGCTGCCAGCAGTACTTGCTATGGCTGCATCCGAGAAAAAGTCTTCAAAAAGATTAGCGCTGAGGTCAGCGGCAAAGGTGCGGTCCATAAGCTGCAGGTCCGAAGTGAAAGAGAAATTCCCTCCACCATTGTTTCCAGTATTAGCAAACATATCTAATAATGCTTGCTCTGTAATGGCTCCACCTGCATCTGCTGTACCAAGGTATGCAACCATTTCGGTAAGCTGATTCAACCGAGCTTGAGGATTTGGAAAGGAGACGGTCGACTCTTCGTCTCGCGTGAACGCATAGGTTTCTGGAGGGTCGATGAGATTACCGACAACAACCATCGCATCAAACGTCTGCGTATCGCCTTCCTGGTCAGTCATGGTAAACACCATTGACCATGAAGTACCTACCGTAGCGTCAGCCGGAATAGAAAATGGAAAGGCTACAGCCTGGTTAATTGCACCAGGAGTAACTTCCAGTGTTTGTGCTGCCCCTCCTTCAACAGAAACAGATAGTGCTTGTATGCCTGTCTCTGCGCGCAGGCTCACACCGACTTCTACATCGGTGCCTCTGCCTCCTTCAACTTCAATGGTACCGCCGATTGCGGGTGGCATTGGGTCGGGGTCGCCACTGTCACAACTGGACAGCACGAATAAAAAGGAGGCAAACAGTAATAGTTTGACAGAAGAATTCTTGATATTCATAAGAAATGCTTCGTTGCTTGTGAAATTGAAAAACACAGCTTTCCATAATGAGATTCACAGTGGAAAAGCCGCACACATTCCCTCTTCACCGCTTGAAAAGCCATTGTTAATTCTAGTGAAGACGTCTTTCAGAAAAGCGATACGCTTCACAGATGGTGAGGAAGGGACTGCTATTTGATTAACCTATTCGTTACACTCTTTTAGCAGTTCGTATAATAAGCGGTTATAACACAATATCTAAACATTCTCGTTTATTTAGTAAGGAAGCCTTTTAGCTCACTGGCGATATCTATAAAGTATTGCACCGCTTCGGGATTTCGAACCGCATCCTTGTTCATAGCTCCTCCAACCGACTTGCCCAAAAGGATCTTCTTCACTGGGACCTCCATTTTCTTTCCACTTAGGGTATACGGGATATCCGGCACCTCGCGAATCACATCCGGAACGTGCCGGGGAGAGCCTTGAGATCGTAAAGCTCGTTTGATTTCCGAGATTTTGTCTTCAGTAAGCGATTCATCCTGCATGACTACAAATAAGGGCATGATATCATCGTCGCCCAGCTCCAGGTTCAAAATCAGGCTGTCCTTGATGCCAGAAAGGCCATCAAGAATGGCATAAATCTCAGACGTACCAATTCGAACGCCCTTCCTATTTAGGGTCGCGTCCGAGCGGCCGTGTATTTCAAGCGATCCATCCTCATAGATCTTTATCCAATCGCCATGCCGCCAACGCCCTGGATAGGTTTCGAAATAACTGCCTTCGTACCGGGCACCGGACTCATCATTCCAAAAGAACACAGGCATCGAAGGCATCGGGCTTTCGATCACCATTTCCCCTACTTCATTCTTAATATCCTTACCAAACTCATCATAGGCTTTCATATCGCACCCCAATCCTCGACACTGAATGCGTCCGCGATACACCGGTTCATATGGACATCCGCCAACAAACGCGGTGCACACATCCGTACCTCCACTCATTGAACATAACCACACCTCGCTTGAGATCGCCTCATAGACCCAATCGAATGCCTCAGGCGGTAGTGGTGCCCCTGTAGATCCAATAGACCGCAACTGGCTCATATCGAGCATATTCCCTGGCTTAAGCCCTTCTTTCATGCACGCGGTCAAAAAAGGTGCACTTGTTCCAAAGTGATGAATGGGCAACTGCTCAGCAAGCCGCCATAAGCTCATCAAATCCGGGTGGGCGGGACTCCCATCGTACAACACGGGGACGGCGCCGGCAAGCATACTGGCCTGCAAAAAATTCCACATCATCCATCCTGTTGTCGTAAACCAAAAGAAATGCTCGCCCGGGTGGACATCGTTGTGAAACAGCAGGTACTTATAATGCTCCAACAAAACGCCCCCATGGGAATGGGTAATTGCCTTTGGCCGGCCGGTTGTGCCGGAGGAATACAACACCCAAATCGGATGATCAAAAGGAACGGGGATAAACGATAGTTCCTCAGCGCCTACTTCAGTTGCCAGAACCTCATCCCAGGAAAACGCATCGGGCAGCGAGGTGTCACTGGAATCCACATAGTCAATCAATACCGTATGTTGAATACTGGGTATTTCCGTTCGGATAGCCTCCACTTCAATTAAACGGCCAAACGCCTTCCCATGATAGGTATATCCGTTGACCGCAATAAGAAAAGCCGGCTCAATCTGAGTAAACCGATCAATGACTGTTTTAACCCCAAAGTCAGGAGAGCAACAGGACCAAATTGCTCCCAGTGAATTAACAGCTAGAAAAGCGATTATGGCTTCAGGAATGTTCGGTATATATGCAGCGACGCGATCCCCTTTGCCGATCCCATGTTTAGCCAGAAAAGCAGCTACTTGTTTGACTTTTTGTCTTAATTCCGCCCAGCTTACAGCCTCAGCGTCCTGGCCTTCGCGGATAAAGTAGAGCGCCGGCCGGCCTGAAGACGCTGCCCTAAAAATGTGCTCTGCATAGTTCAACGTGGCACCAGAGAACCATTGGGCACCAGGCATCTTGTTCGATTTCAGCACCGCACCGTAAGGGGTGTGTGCCATTACATCCAGGTACTCCCAAAAACTCCCCCAAAAGGCCTCCACGTGCGTTGTAGACCACTCCCACATTGCCTTATATCCGTCAAAATGCAACCCCTTGTGTTCTCCCAACCAGCGTTCATACTTCCGAAGATTCGATCGCTCAATAAACACTGGTGACGGTCTCCAGAGGACATTATCGTTGCTCATATATTTACTCACAGCAATCAAAGGTTCATTCGACCTTGCTTAAACAGCTTGATCGATGTACTTTTAGTAGGGCTTTTCTTCACCATCAGACCTCAACACCTAACATAAAGATTCTTATGCGTTCCTCCATTTTAGTACTTCTGTTCTTTGCACTGAGCACCCTTGGATTAACTCCAGATCCTACCCCACCTCCTACTGATGAAAACGGATGGGTCGATTTATTTAATGGCAAAGACTTGGACAACTGGATTCAGCGTAATGGCGAGGCCCCTTATCATATTGAAGGTGATATGATTGTAGGCACAACGATTATGGATACGCCAAACAGTTTCTTGTGCACCAAAGAAAACTACGGAGACTTCATTCTAGAGTATGATGTTATTGTAGATCCATTGATCAATTCAGGTGTGCAGATCCGGAGCAATAGCATGGAATCCTACAGAAACGGCAGGGTTCATGGATACCAGGTCGAGTTGGATCCGTCTAGCAGGGCATGGACAGCAGGCATTTATGATGAGGCCCGGCGAGGATGGCTATACAGCTTATCAAGAAATAAAGCGGCGCAAAAAGCGTTCAAACAAGGCACATGGAATACGATCAGAGTCGAAGCCGTTGGCTCGTCCATCCGCACTTGGATCAATGGAGTGATGGCTTCAAACCTGGTCGATGATATGACAGCAGAAGGCTTCATTGCTCTACAAGTGCATAGCATCGGAAACGAGGAGATGGCAGGAAAGAAGATTATGTGGCGCAACATCCGGATCAAAACATCGGACCTTGATGAAGAACGCTTGAAAGTAGACCCAAACGTCCCTGAGTTCAACTACATCCCAAACACCCTTACAAAAAACGAAAAGCGAAAAGGATGGAGACTCCTTTGGGACGGAGAATCTACCACAGGTTGGCGCGGAGCCAAACTCGATGGATTCCCTGAAGCAGGCTGGGAAATAAAGGATGGTATCCTAACAGTCCTGGCATCAGACGGCGCTGAATCTGCAAACGGTGGCGACATCGTTACTATGGATACCTACAGCGAATTTGAACTCGAGCTAGACTTCATGATCGCTGAAGGCGCCAATAGTGGGATTAAATACTTTGTACTTCCCGAACTCAACAAAGGACCAGGTTCATCTATCGGACTTGAGTATCAGATTTTGGACGACAAAAAGCACCCGGACGCAGCACAGGGCGTCAATGGTAATCGTACACTTTCTTCGCTTTATGACTTAATCCCTGCCGGCAACCTCACTATCCCGGGGCGTAACAAGCGATTTAATGGCATAGGCTCCTGGAACCGGGCACGCATCGTTGTAAAGGGCAACCACATCGAACACTGGCTAAACAACGAGAAAGTACTGGAATACGAACGCAATACACCCATGTATCGTGCCCTCGTCGCCTACAGCAAGTACAAAGTATGGCCTAACTTCGGCGAAGCCCCCGCCGGCCACATCCTCCTTCAAGATCACGGCGACCGCGTTTCCTTCAAATCTATTAAAATAAGAGAGTTGTAAAAATCGATACATCGATTTTTACGTTCGGTGTTCATTGTTCGGGGTTTGTTGGGAGTTCATTACTTAGCTCGTGACAAACCCCAAACAATGAACGATGAACACTGAACTCCACATAAAATCTCCTTAAGATTTTATTTGAATTGCCGATACCTCTAGCAGCTCAAAAGGGCACCTTCATTACCCGCTCGAAGGTCGCTATACGTTTCCCCCTAGGTATCAAAGGCATTTATGATGAAGAAGATCATCAAATTCATCGCTGCGCTTATCCTCCTCCCTTTTCGTCCGAACATTAAACAAGTAGTATCCCTTGTAAATGTTGCACGAAACTCTCTAAATCTCCCGGCTATAGAAACCTTGCCAGGAGGTGAAAAAGGACGATCAACATCCTGCCCGCTTGCCCAGGCTCTCGGAGGCATAGTGGGTGTTGACGGGATCTGCTATCAAGACCGCTACAAAGCACAATATGTTGCTTCGGCGTGGCAAACAAGAGTGTACAACCGAGGCAATCGAAGATACGTGGTAGATCTACCCGATACTTTAAAGCACTTCGTTCGAGATTTTGACCTCGGCGCATACAGCCTCTCAAGATGAACTAAATAGAGCATGACAAACTCTCAGACCGTGGCTAATCCCTCAAGATCACAGGAGTACGATGCGAAAGCGCTAGAACTCTTTAGTGAGGAGATCGCAGACCTCATCGATCGAAAGGCCCTAAAACTGCCAGTTCTACCTGAAATCCCAAGTCGTGTCCTGGCCATGACGACCAATCCTGAAATGGATATTTCAGAGCTTTCTGATCTCATCCATAAGGATCAGGCCCTGGCAGGGCATGTGCTGCGAATTAGTAACTCAGCGGCCTATGCCGGCACCAGGCAGATTGCTTCTCTTACTCAGGCTATTGCGCGGCTTGGCGCTCGATTAGTAGGAGACATCGCTTTTAGTATTTCTCTTCAGAGCGAGGTCTTTCACATCAAAGGGTTTGAGAAATTTGTTGACCGGATGTGGAAACAGGCGCTTGCCGCCGGCCTTTTTGGGAAGGAAATAGCACGGATACGAAGGAAAAATGTAGAGGGCCAATATCTTTGTGGGCTTTTGCACGCAGTAGGAAAACCGGTCATTCTTCAGGCCGCTATTCAACTGCAGGATTCCCTTCAGATACAACTTGATCCCGAGACCGCAGAAATTCTCATTGAAGAATTCCATGCCAGCGTCGGCTCGATATTGACCTTCGCCTGGGGCCTCCCGGACCAGGTAAGCAAAGCGTGCCTCTATTATCTCTGTTATGAAGACGCACCTACCTACAAACAAGAAATAACAGCAACCTACATATCCAGTCAACTTGCGGGCATGTTGGATCCTGAATATCCGATAGACAGGGAAGAATTAGCAATAGACCCTGCTTTTCAGGCTATTAATTTATACCCCGAAGATGTCGAACGATTACTCGACAAGAAGGATGAAGTCCAGGAAAAACTAATAGCAATGGCAATATGAGCACAGAACATACATACGACGTCATTATTATCGGAAGCGGACCGGGTGGACAGAAGGCCGCTATTCAGGCATCTAAAGCAGGTAAAAGCGTTGCAATCATCGAGAAAGGAATCGATGTGGGAGGCGAGTGTCTCTTTCATGGTACCATTCCAAGTAAAACGTTTAGAGAAGCCGCTCTGAATGTTGCCAATATTCGCCGCAACTCCAATGCGTTCAATTTCGAGATTACCAACGACCTCGAAATCCGCAGCCTCATCACACGTCTTGATCATGTCATCGAAACACACAAGGCATCCATAAACAGGCAACTGTCTCGTAACAATATCCAGTTGGTCCATGGCAAAGGCAGTTTGCTCACACCAAACTGTGTCGAGGTCTTGCAGATCGATGGAAACCTGCTCACATTAAATGCAGAACACATCATCATTGCCACGGGATCTCGCCCCAGGCAACCGGAGAATATTGATATAGATCATGAACATATTCTAGATAGTGACTCTATTCTGAGTATGATTTACCTGCCGCAATCACTCACCGTCTTGGGCGGCGGCGTAATTGCTTCAGAATACGCTTCGATCTTTGCGCATCTTGGGGTCAAAGTAACCATGATCGACAGAGCACCCAGGCCGCTCATGTTCATGGATCCAGAAATGGTAGAAGTATTCCAAAACCACTTCAAAGACGAAGGCGGCATTTACCATGGAAATGAAGAAATCCTATCTGTTGAATGGGATGGCGTTTCTCAAGTGGTAACCAAGCTGAATTCCGGCAAAGAAATTCGAAGTGACAAATTAATGGTTGCGCTCGGCAGAATTGCCAATGTAGCGGGGCTCGGGCTCGAACGAGTTGGCATTGAGCAAACCGAACGCGGTCACATCAAAACGAATGACGTGTACCAAACGTCCTTGCCGAATATTTATGCTATCGGCGATGTAATCGGAAGGCCGTCTCTCGCAGCAACAGCCATGGAGCAAGGCCGCAGGGCTATTTGCCATGCCTTGGATATTGAATTTTCGCATGAAGAAGAACGAATGCCGATCGGCATTTACTCGATCCCAGAGCTGGCGAGTATCGGCCTCAGCGAAGCAGCTGCACGTGCCGAGTATGGAGATATAATCGTTGGAAAGGCCCATATGGAAGAAGTTGTGCGCGCGCAAATTTCGGGCGATACCTCAGGCATGCTTAAACTAATTGCCTCTCCTGATGGCAAAAAATTACTGGGAGTACATATTGTAAGTGAAGGTGCCTCGGACCTGATCCACGCCGGCGAAATCGCTATCCTTAATAATAACGATGTAAGCACCTTCCTGGAAAATGTGTTAAACTTTCCAACAATGTCCCAGGCGTATCGTATTGCAGCCCTGGACATCTACAACCAGGTCAAACACCAGCGAAATGAGGTTATGGAAGAACTTCACGCATAGACTTTCTTTACCTTTTTCCAGTTCATATCATTAGCTACGCCTCTCTCACTGTGAGGTTATCAGTCCACCAGGTTTAGACCGTGTAGCTTAGATATGCAATCTTTCCCTATTTCATTCAGCATGCAGGCGATGCTTTTCGTCTGCATTGCTTGCTTTGTATCAGCGTGTAATACGCCTACCACTCCCCCCCAACCAGAACACCCCAACATTGTATTTATCCTTGCTGATGATATGGGGTACGGTGATCCCGCCGTGTATAATGCGGATTCTAAAATCCCGACTCCGTACATGGATCAGATTGCGAATGAAGGGATCCGTTTTACCGATGCTCACTCGCCTTCAGGTGTTTGCACTCCAACGAGATATGGACTGTTAACGGGCCGGTACAGTTGGCGAACCCGCCTAAAAAAAGGAGTGACGCGCGGATACTCTGCCAACCTGATTGATACAACCCGTACCACGCTCGCAACCCTTTTGAAAAAAGAAGGCTACCATACAGCAGTAATTGGCAAATGGCACCTCGGGCTCGGTAGTGAAGAGCCGCTTGATTATAGCGGTACCCTGTCTCCAGGCCCAAGAGCCCATGAATTTGATTATTATTTTGGGATTCCCGCTTCGCTCGACATGATTCCTTATGTGTATGTCGAAAATGAACAGGTTGTTGAATTACCAACCGATTCAGTGGGCCCCAGTGGATACGAGTATGGAGGCCCGTACTGGCGCCCAGGCCCTATTGCTCCTAGCTTTAAACACATTGATGTATTGCCCGACATTACCGAGAAGGCTGTCACTTACATCGACGAGCGGGCTTCTGACGCGGACACCCCCCCGTTTTTCCTCTATTTCCCCCTTCCTGCGCCTCATACACCCTGGTTACCCACAGATGAATTCATCGGCACCAGTTCAGCGGGTGAATATGGAGACTTTACCGTTCAGGTGGACCATACCGTTGGCCAGGTCCTCGAGGCCCTCGAAAGAAATGGCTTTACAGACAATACGCTCATTATTGTTGCCAGCGACAACGGCTCGTTCTGGATTCAAGAGGACATCGACCGGTATGATCACCTCTCTAATTTAAACCTCAGGGGTATTAAGGCTGATATCCACGAAGGGGGGCACCGAGTACCCTTAATAGCCAGATGGCCAGGCACCATCCCAGCCGGGTCCGTCAATGACGATATCGTGTCTCTCACCGACTTCTTGGCCACTTTTGCAGATATTCTGGACATCGACCTTGCAGACAACGAAGGGGAAGACAGCTACAGCTTATTCCCTATCATGCAAGATGCATCCAACTCATCATTCGGCCGGGACCACGCGATTCATCACTCCTCTGAAGGCATGTTCGCCATCCGGAAAGGCGATTGGAAACTCATCGAAGGCCGCGGATCCGGTGGATTCACAGCTCCCCGATTTATCGACCCAGCCCCCGGAGAACCTGCCGGCCAGCTATACAACCTGAGAGCAGACCTCCAAGAAACCCAAAACCTCTATCTCGAAAACCCCGAAGTCGTCGAAGAACTTACCGCGTTGTTAAATCAGTATAGGGATGAGGGGAGGTCCAGGTAGTTCAAGGTTTAAAGTTCAATGTTTAATGTTCAAAGGATTGGGGATTAGGAAAACCAACATTAAACGTTAAACATTGAACTTTAAAAAGTATGAAAATCCATAAATAACAAAGAACTTTTGCCTGTCACTTGAAGTAATGCTTGAAAAACGAGATCTTCCATATAAGGAATAATGTTTTTCAAACTCATGCGCATTCTATTAGCAATTATTTGTTGCTTAACCCTTCTATCTGCCTGTTCCACTCCCTCTGATGAGCGTGTTCAGCAAGCTGGCTTTATTACGTTGCTTGGTGCTGACACGCTGGCTGCAGAACATGTTGTTGTCTCTGATAACACAATTGAAGCTACGGTAATGCTTCGCACTCCCTCCACCTCCTTGCGCCGATATACCATGAACGTGAACGAGGCTGGGGGTATAGAACGGCTTGAAACGATTGTGACCACCTTTACGGATGGTGAGCAACCCGCTTCCCGTTCTGTGCTTGTATCTTCTGATTCAGGATATACGCTGACGAGCTATGAAGGCGGCGAAGAAACGAGCCGGACACTAGCTGCACCGGTTACAGCGTTGCCCTTCTTGGACATGATCCACTGGCCTTTCGACCAGGTGCTGCCAAGGGCATACTCGTCTGCTCAAGATGTCTATGAACAACCCCTGCTTTCGGGCAGGCGAGCTCAGACGTTTGAAATTCGACGTCTCTCGGCAGATTCTATGACCATCAAACACCCCTTTCGCGGAACGATGGGTGTTACTGTAGACGATGTGGGGCAGATTATGGTATTGGACGCGGGGAATACAACACGCAAGCTTAGAGTACGGCGCGTTGAATCCGTGGATGTGGAAGCCCTGGCAGCCTATTTTAGCGAGCTGGATAAGACGGGATCTGCATTTGGCCCTCTTTCAGGACGTGGAGAGACGCTCGCAACGGTCAACGAAGCCAACATTCGCATTGACTTCGGCACGCCTTCTAAGCGAGGAAGAACAATTTTCGGCAATATTGTCCCATGGGGTGAGGTGTGGAGAACGGGGGCAAACCGGGCTACTCACTTCGAAACCGACCAAGATCTAACCATTGGAGATGTTTCTGTACCTGCGGGTACTTATACCCTCTTTACGATCCCCGAATCAGAAGGAGGAACTCTGATTATCAATACGCAGACGGACCAGGGTGGAACTACATACAACAGCGAATTGGACCTGGGACGCGTCTCCATGACACGTACCCAACTGGATGATGTAGTGGAAGTGTTCAACATTTCCATTGAAGAAGAAGCATCATCCCATAGGCTACAAATTGCCTGGGACCAGTCCGCATTCTCTGTACCTGTACAAATTAACTAAATAAAACTACTGCTTTTCTTTCGAAGCTATTCGTATGCAACACATAAAAAATGCAATGTTTTCTATTGCAACACCTGCACAGTCACGAAGAAAATTTATAAAAACAGCACTGGGTGGAGCCGCAGCTCTGGGCATCGTAGGTTGTGACACAACCGAGGATCCATTTGAGAGCTTTTCAGGACCAGAAATCGATGAACTCGAACTCGTAACGTCTAACGCCGGATTTTATGACATCGCTATCTCATCACCAACGCTGTTTCCCAATAACGCGTTACTCAACGGAGCCATTTCAAATATAACGGACCCCGTCAGTATCGCGTATCGGCTCCAATACCTGATCGATCTTGGCGATTCTGTAACGATCGAAACAATGCTGGATAACCTGATCCTCGCGCAGGAGAACTCAGTAGCCTTTATCGACTATCGCGGCTTCCTCCCTTCACTCGACTTTGCCAACACTAGCTCTGGTTTTGCAAAGGGATCTCCAGAATTCTCAATCGCTGAAAATGCGGCCTTATCCGCTCGTGTAGCGATGGCAGCAAGTGCCTTTGCAGGTACCCCTGTTGAGGACAAGGCCAACTTGTTTTTACTGAATCAGAAAGAAGGGTACAATTTCTATCTCAGCGGAGACTCCCTGTTCTTCCCAGAGTCGGGATCAGCCCTAAACGCGGATATCGGTACGTCAAAAATCGACATCCTCTTTAACGAATTCTACGTAGAACTCGCATTCGTACTGAGCTTTTTTATAGGGGACTCCTCTACAATTTCGAGTGCTCAGGTAGGCCAGGATGCATGGCAGGCGCTTATTGGTGAAAGTGGTATTCCAACCAGCCAGCATGGGGATTCTTTTACCGGATTGATAAACATTCCCGTACCTCTTTCACGCACCGGGAGTGCAAATCAATATTTCCATTCCTTGCTCTCTTTACCTACGTCCAGCATTGGCATGGTCCTTACTGATGCCTTGTATAATGTCTTGTACTCGTTCTTGGATGCGGCACGATTTGAAAACCTACCTGGAATTTATTCAGGAGGCCCAGATTCATCAGGCGAGTTCTTGAATGACAATGGACTGATTCGTCTAACGGCCTCTGGCTCTGGATCCAGCAGCCGGGAATCTGTAGTTACAGTGGATGCACTGGTTGCTGCCCTCCGCCTCTTCGAAGTCGACTCTGTAGAACGGCAAACGCTTCGCCGCTGGATCGGACTGTACAATGCTGTCCCTAATATCCAGGATGCTGGCGGCCTAAACGGAGGTGTAGACAAAAACGGCAATGTATCACCAGCTATATTCGCCCGCCAGAACGCAGCTATGATTTTGTTTGACTCCATGGCTCCTGATCATCTTGAAAACTTCTTGTCTTCAAACGGGAAAACAAGCCTGGCGGACATGTTCTCTCAGATAACTATAGACATAGATGGAGCTCCTATCCAGCGGGTAGATGCAGATTTACCATTACCCCCTCCTGAAATGCAGTTATTCGCTTCCTGATTTATTGTTAATTCCTGATGTAAGGGATCCCCCTTCACGTCCGGCAGTATTTCTCGCATTAAAATAAGTATGCTCTCCTTCATATTTGTAGGGTGAGCATTCTTATTTTATACTATAGACTAAGCTTTAGACACTCTCTACACGCTTGCTGTTTAGATGTCTGTATTAATTGGAATTGATATAACGTTCATACAATGGCTGAAAGCAAAAATTTACTCCACCAATACGGAATAGAGGTTGGCACTTACTTGCATAATGCACCCCCTGCCGTCCTTTATGAAGAAGCATTATCAAGAGACAAGTCTTCAGCGCTTGCAGATACGGGCGCTCTCATCATCTACTCTGGGGCAAAAACGGGGAGAAGCCCCCGGGACAAACGAATCGTAGAACATGAGGACTCTGCCGGTGACATTTGGTGGGGAGATATCAACATCAAGGTTGATGACCATACCTTTATGGTCAATCGTGAACGAGCGACTGACTACCTCAATACGCGGGATCGTTTATATATATTGGATGGATTTGCCGGCTGGGACCCGGAGCACCAGATCAAAGTTCGCATTATCTGCTCACGAGCCTATCATGCTCTCTTCATGCACAATATGCTGATTCGTCCAACGGCGGAAGAATTAGCCGACTTTAGTGAACCAGACTACGTAATCTTCAATGCTGGCGCTTTTCCAGCGAACCGCCTTACCCACCACATGACGTCTAAGACCAGCATAGATCTTAGCTTTGAGCGCCAAGAAATGGTCATCCTGGGTACTCAGTATGCTGGAGAAATGAAAAAAGGCGTATTTACGGTGATGCATTACATCATGCCGAAAAAAGACGTTCTTTCCATGCACTGTTCGGCCAATGAAGGCGATGATGGAAATGTTACGCTGTTCTTTGGTTTATCAGGAACGGGAAAAACAACGCTTTCAGCTGACCCTCACAGGCACCTTATTGGTGACGATGAACACTGCTGGACAGACAATGGGGTCTTTAACATCGAAGGGGGCTGTTACGCGAAGGCCATCGACCTCTCGGCTGAAAAAGAGCCGGAGATCTTTAGCGCCATTCGGTACGGCACGCTCTTAGAAAATGTGGTGTATGATGAAAAATCCCACGTAGTAGATTACCACGACACCAGCATCACGCAGAATACGCGTGCTTCCTATCCGATTGAGTACATTCCAAACGCAAAAATCCCTTGCGTGGGCGGGCATCCTTCCAATATTGTCTTCCTGACCTATGATGCCTTTGGCGTGCTTCCACCGGTTAGTCAACTGACCCCCGCTCAAGCCATGTACCATTTCATAAGTGGCTATACAGCAAAAGTGGCAGGGACCGAAATGGGTGTTACAGACCCCGAAGCTACGTTTTCAGCGTGTTTTGGAGCAGCCTTCTTGGTATGGCATCCAAATAAATATGCAACCTTGCTCGCTGAGAAAATGCAGAAACACGGCGCAAAAGCATGGCTTGTAAACACAGGATTTACAGGCGGTGGATACGGCGTGGGGCATCGCATGAGCTTGAAACATACCCGAGCCATTATCGATGCCATTAATGAAGGCGCGCTGGCGAATGTACCCACTGTGAGTGATCCTATTTTTGGCGTAGGTATTCCCGCAGAAGTACCGGGTGTTCCAAGCGATATCTTAACCCCGCGTAATACCTGGGCGGATAAGGACGCGTTTGATCGCTCCGCTCGAAAACTAGCTGGCTTATTTTCGAATAACTTTGAACAATTCAAAGAAGGCTGCACCCCCGAGATCCTTGAGGCAGCTGCGGAACTAGAAGCTGTTACTGCATAACAAACTCAGTTACTGGTACAGGGTACACGGGCTGCTGCATTAACCAGCACGTGTACCTCTGTCCCGGTTATTATTAGAGCCTCCTTACGTCCTTTCGAGTTGCAAATCTGACACTTCGCGCTCTGTAAGTTGGAATTCAGACTTCCAATCTCTGACGGCCAGGCACGGTACGTTATATTAATAACAGACCTTGTAGCAATTCTGCCGTTAACCATGCCGTTCAAACTCCTGATACCGGTTCGAATTTCATTCGTATTCCTGGCAGTTATACTGTTAGCGCTACCTGCTTTCGGACAAGTTGGTACGTGCGATGAAACGCAAGCAGAAGCTTTTCTTGAAGCTGGTAATATTAGGGCCCCAATTTATAACAACGGAGCCCTGTTCTGGAATAGGAGCAACACCCTCTACGAAGTACCTAAGGGAAGTGGCATAAGTGCCATGTTCACCAGCACGTTCGTCCTCGGAGGGCTCATCAACGGATCGCTTCGTTCAGCTTCATCAACCTTTGGCCCTTATGAATTCTGGCCTGGTCCTTTGGATTCTGAAGGCAACCCACCTGATGATTGTAGCACGTATGACGAAATTTGGGAAATCCGAAGCGATGATTTTGCTTTGTACGACCAACAAGGCATAGTCTCCGACAACCTGCTTAATTGGCCCTGGCACCTGGGTGCACCAGTCGTTGATGGAGACGGCAATCCAAACAATTATAACCTCAAAGACGGCGATCGGCCTGAGTTGCTCGGCGATCAGTTGTTGTGGTGGATCATGAATGACCGAGGCAGCGAACATGAATGGTCTAAAACGCAGCCCATTGGGCTTGAAGTGCGAGCTTCTGCTTTTGCTTTTGTACATGCCCGATCGGGTGGAGACATCACGTTTTACAGATACCATCTCACTAACAAAAACACGGCCCCTCTCACGGATGCTTATGCCGGCATGTTTTTAGATCCCGACTTAGGCAATGCTGCAGATGATCACATGGGCTCTGATTCTCTGCTTCATCTCGGTTATACCTACAACGGAGATCCGCTTGATGAAAACGGATACGAGGACACTCCTCCGGCAATAGGATACACGTTTCTACTGACCCCGGAGGCTCAACGTGATTCTATCGATAACGATTATGATGGTCAGGTCGACGAACCAGGTGAAACGGCCGGTATGCACGCAGCCATTCCATTTGAAGGTGGAGGAGGAATTCAGGGAGACCCAGGAGATGGCGCTGAAATGTATACCTTTTTGCAGGGCCTTTGGCAAAACGGGGATCCAATGACAGTCGGAGGCAACGGCGCTCATTATTCAAACAAGCCTACACGCTATGCTTATTCGGGAGATCCCATTACACAACCGTTTTGGACCGAACGCCAACCGTACTCGGATAGCAGTTTGGGAGCCAATCCTCCCGGCGACAAACGATTTCTTGTGACAAGTGGACCGTTTACGCTACTCCCAGGGGAAAGCACAGAGATACTCCTGGCCCTTGTCTGGGCACGAGGGAGCAATTATCTGGATTCCGTCCGAAAACTGAAAGGCATTGTGGGTAACATGCAGGCTACACCATCCGAATACTTGGTCTCCGGGTACCGACCAGAACTCCTTACTCCACCTCCCTCCTTTGAATTCCCGTTAGGTTTCGATCAAAACTTCCCCAATCCCTTCACCTGGTCCACAACGATCCGATACAGCCTACCTAAACCGATGCAGGTTCGCCTGGCTGTATATGATCTACTGGGCCGAGAGATCGAGGTCTTAGCCCAAGGAGATCATGAAGCTGGCACCTACTCCTTAGAGTTTGACGGCTCGCAATTACCCCCAGGCATCTATTATGCCCGCATAGAACTGGACCACTATCAATTCACCCGAAAGCTGGTTCGCATTCCCTAACTCCACGTTATCATGAAAAAGGCTCAGTATTTAACATCCGTTCTAAGCATCTTTTTACTCGCAATAACCCATCCTGCAACAGCGCAGGTTGGCACGTGCACAGAAGCTCAAGCACAGGCTACCCTGGAAGTAGGCAACATCCACGCAAGCATATTTAATAATGGGCGTCTTTTCTTTGACAACAACGCGGGCAAGTCATACGAAGTCCCAAAGGGAAGCGGTGTCAACTCGATATTTGCCAGTACGTTTCTTATAGGCGGCCTCATTGAGGATACATTGCGCATCTCTTCATCCACGTTTGGCCCTTATGAATTCTGGCCAGGCCCACTGGACGCTAATGGAAACCCTCCTTCAGATTGCAGTGCATACGACAGGATTTGGGAAATTAAGACGAGTGACTTTGAACAGTATGAGGGCAATGGCTCCTTCTCCTCTAATATGCTCAACTGGCCCTGGGAATTGGGTGCTCCTATAATAGACGGCGACGGGATTCCGGATAACTACAATCTGGAGGGTGGCGATCGGCCAGAATTACTCGGAGACCAAATGCTGTGGTGGGTTATGAATGATCGAGGCAATGAGCATAAATGGAGTAAAGAGGGCGCAATCGGACTTGAAGTGCATGTTTCTGTTTACGCATTTGAACATGCTAAATCGGGCGGAGACATTACGTTTTACAGGTACCTACTCACGAATAAAAATAAGTCCCCTTTCAAGGATGCCTACCTGGGATTCTTTGCCGATCCTGATCTAGGAAACTTTGATGACGATTACATTGGCTCAGATTCCCTCTTGCATCTCGGATACACTTACAACAGCGACTCTTTTGATGAAGAGGGATACGGAAACGCCCCACCCGCTTTAGGATACACGTTTTTGATCACACCGGAAGCACAAACTGATACATTAGATAACGATCATGACGGAGAGGTCGATGAATCCGGCGAGCAAACGGGTATGTATTCATTCAGTTTTTTTGATCGGTCAGCCATTCTACTGGGTGAAGAGCCAGCCGGCCGAGAAACGTACAACCGTCTGAGAGGGCTTTGGATACATGGGCACCCTATTACAGTTGGAGGCAACGGGGTTGATTATTCAACTCAGCAGACCCGTTTCATGTATCCTGGAGACCCAACAACGGGGTCATTCTGGACCGAAATTCAACCCACACTGGAAAGCAACATTCCCAATCAAACTTTTGACAGAAGATTTGTTATCTCAGGGGGGCCATTCACCCTCGAGCCAGGAGAAAGCACTGAATTACTGATGGCCGTGGTGTGGGCACAAGGTGCCAACAACCTGGATTCGGTAAGGAAGCTCAAAGGAATCGTTGGAAATATGCAGTCAACGCCTGAGAGTTATCTAACGTCCGGTTACCGCCCGGGGCAGTTCGATCAGCAACCCCCAACACCTGAATCCCCATTAGGCTTCGACCAAAACTTCCCCAATCCTTTCATAAGTACAACTACTCTCCGATACAGCCTTCCAAAAACCATGGACGTCCGGCTGGCTGTCTATGACCTTCTTGGGCGCGAAATCACTGTTTTAGCAGAAGGCGCTCAAGAGGCAGGAATTTATACAGAAGCATTCGATGGCGCACAAATGCCCCCTGGCGTCTATTTCGCCCGCCTCGAAGCCGACCACCTCCAGTTCACAAAACTAATGGTGCGAGGGCAGTAGAGAGGACGAGCTCCACTTTTCATTTGCATACGCTTTTTGAATTATGACAGTTTACTATGGCATAGTATATCGCACCTGCCTCATTTGCAGTTTATGGATACTTTTTACCCCGGTAGCTTCGGCTCAGACCGGAACGTGCGAGGAAGCGCAAGCACAAGCCTTATTGGAGGCTGGTAATGTTCGAGCACGTATCTATAATGATGGCCCCTTCTTCTGGAAAGGAGGGCAGAATGAGTACGAAGTCCCTAAAGACGAGGGTGTACATGCACTATTTGCATCACACTTTGTAATTGGTGGAATGATAGACGGGTCGCTTCATATGGCTGCCTCCACCTATGGCCCCTATGAATTTTGGCCCGGCCCTCTAGATGAAAATGGCCTTCCACCCGCTGATTGTAGTTTGTACGATCAGATCTGGGAGATTCATTCTGAGGACTTCACTCAATATGACGTGGACAGCACGTTTTCTGACAATATGCTAAACTGGCCCTGGCAGTTAGGTGCGCCAGTTATTGATGGGGATGGAGATCCGTCTAATTACAACCTTGAAGGTGGGGATCGTCCTGAGTTACTCGGCAACCAAAGCCTCTGGTGGATCATGAATGATCGTGGGAATGAACACCTCTGGTCAGAAACTGAACCTCTAGGAATCGAAGTACACGGGACGGCCTATGCATTCGCGAATGCCGGAATAGCAAGCGACATTACGTTTTATAGATTCCGCATTTTTAACAAAAACACCCTCCCTATCACGGACACATACGCGGGCATATTTCTCGACCCTGATCTGGGTAATGCATCCGACGATTATATCGGATCCGACTCCTTGCTACACCTTCAATATGCATATAATGGGGATCCGGTGGATGAAAACGGGTATGAAGATACACCACCTGCGATCGGTTATACGTTTCTACGAACTCCAGAAGCACAACAAGATGCACTAGACAACGATCATGATGGCGAGATCGATGAAGCAGGTGAAACAACAGGCATGTATGCCGCGACCTTTTTTGACGGTGGAGGGGGCATTCAGGGAGATCCGGGTAACGGGGCCGAAATGCACACGTACCTAAGAGGACTCTGGATCAATGGAGAACCAATTACCGTCGGGGGCACTGGTTTAGATTTTTCTAACCAGGTTACCCGGTTTGTTTTCCCTGGAGACCCCGCAGCACAATCGTACTGGACTGAAATACAACCTCTTCCAACAAATAATTCTCACCCAAATCCACCTGCGGATCGGAGGTTTATAACTTCTAGTGGCCCTTTTACATTACTTCCCGGTGAAAACACAGAATTCCTTCTGGGGGTCGTATGGGCACGGGGCAGCAACTACCTCGATTCAGTGCGAAAGTTGAAAAACATAGTGGCTAATATGCAAGCATCGCCGGATAGCTACCTCACTTCCGGCTACAGGCCAGAGCTTGAAGGAACCATAACAATGCCAGAGCCAGAACATGTCCTTGGCTTCGACCAAAACTTTCCGAACCCCTTTAACTATAGCACAACGCTCCGATACAGTCTTCCCCGAACCATGCAAGTCCGCCTGGCGGTCTACGATATCCTCGGCCGTGAAGTAGCTGTTCTTGCCGAGGGTTCACTGGAAGCTGGTGTTTATACCCAAGAATTCAACGCCGCTCAACTCTCTCCTGGCATCTACTATGCTCGTATCGAACTCGACCACCTTCAATTCACTAAAAAGTTGGTACGCGTTCCATAAACCGAATTGCTCCCTTGAATTATGCATCACCTGGTAGTCCGATGAAACATGCTGCAGCCTCTCTTTTTCGAGCTCTTTTACTAGGTAGCCTGTGGCTAGCCATGCCGCTTGCTGCTATAGCACAGATTGGCACTTGTGAAGACGGAACTGCTGAAGCCTACCTCGAAACAGCCAACGTCCGTGCGCGGGTTTATAACACCGGCCCTTTATTCTGGAAAGGAGCACAAAACTTTTATGAGGTGCCCAAGGATGGCGGCGTTCATGCTTTGTTTGCCAGCCACATGGTGATTGGCGGTTTGATCGACGGGCGCCTTCATATGGCAGCCAGTACCTACGGCCCCTATGAGTTTTGGCCCGGTCCGTTGGATGCAGAAGGCAACCCGCCAGCAGACTGTAGTCAGTATGATCGCATCTGGGAAATCAACAACGATGATTTTGTCCAACTTGAGAGGGACAGCGTATTCTCAAGTAACATGCTAAACTGGCCCTGGCACCTGGGAGCCCCGGTAGTCGATGGAGATGGCGTTCCGAATAATTATAACCTTGAGGGGGGCGATCGTCCTGAACTGCTAGGCCACCAAACACTGTGGTGGGTTATGAATGACCGAGGCAATGAGCCTACATGGTCTGAACTAAACCCGATCGGTGTAGACGTTCGCGTATCTGCCTATGGATTCGACATCCTTTCCGAGATCGGTGATATTACATTCTACCGGTACAGTATCCTCAACAAAAATACCAGGCCTTTAACAGAAGCCTTTTTTGGTATGTGGGCCGACCCAGACCTTGGTAACGCATCGGATGATTACTTTGGCTCCGACTCGTTACTCCATATGGGATTTGCATACAATGAAGATAATCTAGATGAAAGCGGATACGAAGAACAGCCTCCTGCGATAGGTTATACCTTTCTCAAAACCCCAAACGCCGACGTTGACCTTCTGGACAACAATCATAACGGACGAATCGACGAACCCAACGAGCCAGCAAGTATGCACGCTGCCGTTATGTTTTTGGGCGGTGGGGGCGTTCAAGGAGACCCCGGCGATGGAAACGAATTATATACCTATCTCAAAGGCCAATGGACGGATGGACAGCCGTTTACCGTAGGCGGTTATGGAAGGGATTATTCAGATACACCTACTCGCTTTCTCTACTCGGGAGATCCACTAACCCAGTCATTCTGGACCCCCTTTCGTCTTACACCAGAATCAGAACAAGCTCGAAGCATGGGGGATGTTCGGTTTATGATTTCCAGTGGACCGTTTACACTTTCTCCGGGAGAGAGCAAAGATTTTCTGGTGGCAATCGTTTGGGCACAAGGCAATGACCACCTCGATTCTGTTCGTAAACTAAAAACCATCGTCGCCAACCTTCAGGCAAGCCCAGATAGTTACCTTTCTTCCGGGTATCAACCTGGCCTTATTGAACCATTGCCACCGGAGCCCTCGTTTGTTCTGGGCTTCGACCAAAACTTTCCCAACCCCTTCTCAAGTTACACAACCCTCCGGTACAGCCTCCCTAAAACCATGCAGGTTCGCCTGGCCATCTACGACATCCTGGGTCGTGAGTTGGCTGTTCTATCTGAAGGCACACAAGAAGCAGGCGTTTATTCTCAGGTATTCGACGGCTCTCGATTAGCACCAGGAATCTATTACGCCCGAATGCAGCTTGACCATCTCCAATTCAGTAAAAAACTGGTTCGAGTTCCCTAACCGTCAACTCGTATGAAAAAGGCTTTTTCCCTCTTGGTTATTTTTGCGGATTCTGTTCTACCGCCATTCCTGTGGCAGCACAAGTTGGTACGTGTTCAGATGCCAAAGCTGAAGCTTTGTTGGAAGTGGGTAATGTACGTGCCCTTATCCGAAATCATGGTGGACTTTTCATCAGGGATTTTACCAATCCGGAGTCTTTCCGATCTTACGAAGTCCCTAAAGGAAGCGGTAATCATGCCCTGTTTAACAGTACCTTCGTGGTTGGTGGACGTATCAATAGATCGCTCAGAATGGCTTCATCCATGTATGGTCCGTACGAATTCTGGCCCGGTCCTCTGGATAAAAATGGCAATCCTCCCGCAGATTGTAGCATGTACGACCAGATATGGCAGATAACATCAGACGACTTCCGCCGGGCTGATGTTGAAGGCACTTTCTCTGACAATTTGCTCAATTGGCCATGGCAGTTAGGTGCCCCAGTTATTGACGGTGATGGCAACCTGTCCAATTACAATCTCGAGGGTGGAGACCGCCCGGAGTTGCTGGGCGACCAGACCCTCTGGTGGATTATGAATGATCGAGGGAATGAGCACCTTTGGTCCGAGGTAGAACCCATAGGATTGGAAGTACAGGTATCCGCATTTGCCTTTAACGATGTACGATCAGTAGGCGATATAACGTTTTATCGATACCGCCTCACCAATAAAAACACGGCCCCGCTCACGGATGCGTTTGTTGGTATGCGGTCCGATTTAGATGTGAGTAGCATTGATAACTATCTCGGGTCAGATTCTTTATTGCACCTGATGTATACCTATAACGGAGACCCCGTTGACGAGAGAGGCTATGAGGATTTCCCGCCAGCCACAGGGTTTACATTCCTACTTACCCCGGAAGCACAAGTAGATGGGCTCGACAATGACCATGACGGCCTGATCGATGAACCTGGTGAACGCACAGGTATGCACGCCGCTAGATCCTATGGCGGCGGCGGCGGTGTGGTAGGAGATCCAGGCAGTGCAGCCGAAGTGTATCTTTACTTGAGAGGACTTTGGCTCAATGGTACACCTATGACCTACGGAGGAGATGGCTATAATAATTCGAATCGAGTTACACGGTTTGTCTTCTCGGGAGACCCTACAACGCGGTCGTATTGGACTGAGCTAAAACCCAACCTGACAGACGATACTCCAAATGCACCTGGGGCAAGGAGATTAATCACATCCAGCGGACCGTTTACATTGCTCCCCGGCGAAACCAATGAGTTTCTGATCGCACTCGTCTGGGCCCAGGGCAGTGACTACCTCGACTCAGTCCGCAAACTGAAGGGCATCGTAGCTACTATGCAAGCGTCTCCTGCAAGCTTCCTTGCTTCGGGTTATAAACCAGCATTTATTGAACCTCCAACGCCCAATCCCGAAGAAGTCCTCGGTTTCGATCAAAACTTCCCGAACCCTTTCCTGAGACACACAACCCTTCGATACAGCCTCCCTAAAACCATGCAGGTTCGGCTGGCCATTTATGATCTATTGGGACGAGAAATCGCCGTGCTTACCCAAGGGGCTCAAGAAGCTGGCGTCTATTCCCTTCCCGTCGATGGGACTCAACTTCCACCGGGAATATACTATGCTCGTATCGAACTCGATCACCTTCAATTCACCAAGAAGTTGGTCCGAATTCCGTAACTAACAGAGATACCCTTTAAATATGCATTCTCATAGAGTCTAATGAAAAACACAGTAGCACGTCTGTTTCGCATATTTTTGCTGAGCAGCCTATGGCTCTTGGTAAACCCTCCTTCGGTTGCACAGGTTGGGGATTGTGCAGAAGGCACTGCAGAGGCCTTCTTAGATACTGGAAATGTACGAGCACGAATTTTCAACAACGGCCCTTTGTTCTGGAAAGGCAGGGGTCTAAATACCTATGAAGTCCCTAAAGGGAGTGGTGTTCATTCTATGTTTTCAAGCCATATGATGATAGGTGGGTTGATCGATGGACAGCTTCACATGGCGGCAAGCACCTATGGCCCCTACGAATTCTGGCCCGGCCCCCTTGATGAAGCCGGCAATCCTCCATCTGACTGCAGCAAATACGATCACATCTGGGAAATCAATAATGATGACTTTGTCCAGTTCGAAAGAGACGGGGTGTTCTCGGAGAACATGCTCAACTGGCCCTGGCATTTAGGTGCTCCTGTGGTCGATGGCGATGGGAATCCGGATAACTATGACCTGCAAAGAGGCGATCGTCCTGAACTACTCGGGCACCAAACCCTCTGGTGGATCATGAATGACCGGGGAAATGAGCACCTCTGGTCTGAAGCAAATCCGATCGGAGTAGAGGTCCGGGCTTCCGCCTATGCCTTCAACTTCCAATCAGAAATCGGAGATTTCACCTTTTATCGGTATACCCTCATAAACAAAAATGCAAAGCCCTTAACCGATGCGTACTTCAGCATATGGGCAGACCCAGACCTCGGCTATTCCAGTGATGATTACTTCGGCTCTGATTCACTGCTCCAATTGGGATTTGTATACAATGGAGATAACCTGGATGAAGGGTGGTATGAAGACCAACCTCCTGCAATTGGGTATACCTTTCTCAGAACTCCAGTAGCTGATGCTGACCTGATTGACAACAATTACGATGGACAAATCGACGAACCGAACGAAACACTAGGTATGCATGCAGCTCTTGTGTTTTTTGGTTCTGGGGGACCAGGCAGAGACCCCAGTACGGGGACACATATATACAACAATATGCAGGGATTATGGGGGCATGGAGTACCACACACCTATGGAGGATTGGGACGGGAATTTTCTAATTCAGTTACGCGTTTTTTCTTTACGGGTGATCCTCTTACCCAATCCTACTGGACGCCCTTTCGCCCCACTCCTAACTCAGAAAGTCCCAAGCCCCCAAGCGATATTCGCGCTTTTGTTTCCAGCGGACCGTTCACAATGGCACCCGGAGAAAGCAAAGAATTTCTTATCGCGCTGGTCTGGGCGCAGGGAAGAAACCATCTGGATTCTGTTAGAAAGCTCAAAAACATAGTCGCCAGTATGCAAGCAACGCCGCATAGTTACTTTACCACGGGATACCAGCCGGGCCTACTTGAATCTCCATCACCCGAGCCATCGTTTGTCCTTGGCTTCGATCAAAACTTTCCCAACCCCTTTATCTATGAAACAACCCTGCGTTACAGCCTCCCCAAAACCATGCAGGTTCGCCTGGCTATCTATGATCTTTTAGGACGAGAAGTCGCAGTATTAGCAGAAGGGACGCAGGATGCGGGTATTTACACCCAAGAGGTTGATGGTGCCCAACTCCCACCTGGCATTTATTATGCCCGCATAGAACTCGATCACCTCCAATTTACAAGGAAAATAGTGAGAATCCCCTAATCCAACCTCTACTGTTTAACACAACACTCCAATGAAAAATACGACAGCCATTCTGTTTCGAGTCGCCTTGCTGAGTAGCCTCTGGCTACTCATAAATCCTAGTG
>JAHQVL010000043.1 GCA_019634345.1 Rhodothermaceae bacterium | reverse complement strand
TGGTGTTGGTTACCGCTGGAGATTGTAGACTTTAGCCGAACTTATTTAACGTTTTAGAAGAAAGGTCCTATCACTTCCCATACGAAAAGATCTTGCGCTGGGTAAGGTCACCGAGGGCGTCGGGCATCAGGCGCATGAGGGTGTTGCGGATCTCTATAGATAGGGGATGACTCCACTGACCGATATTACCCATTCGTCGAGATTGGTTCACGAGTTGGGTTGTGCGTTGGAGGCGCTCTTTTTCGTAGGCGCGCAATCCAAGGGCAATATCACCCGAGGTCATTATCTTTCGGGCCAGCACAAACGCATCTTCAATGGCGGAACAGGCGCCCTGGCCCAGGTTTGGGGTCATGGGGTGTGCAGCATCGCCGAGTAAGGTGATTCGTCCAGACCCCCAGGTCTTGGCAGGGGGGCGGTCGAAGGTGCTGTGTTTGATGATGGCTGCTTCCTCTGTGGCATCAATCAATCCGGGGATAGGAGGATGCCAGGAAGAAAACAAGGATAAGAGCCGCTCTTTCGACGAGGGGCTGTCCGGGGAATTCATCGGCTCGTTTGCGCAGGCGTACCAATACACGCGCGACTCGTCGAGAGGGAATACGCCAAATCGAAGGCCGTGCCCCCAGGATTCGGTGCCAATGCCATCTGCATGTTCCGGGAGATGAGCGCGCGCGATAGCTCTCCACACCGCGTACCCGTTATAGCGCGGTGCACGGACTCCAAGTACTTGGCTGCGAACCACCGAATGCAAGCCGTCGCATCCAATCAGTGCATCTAGGGATAGGGTATTTCCCTGTTCGAACTCAACCAATACGTTGTCAATTTGCCGTTCAAAACGGGCCACTTCCTGGTTCATTCGTACAGCCGACTGGGGCAAGGCTTGAAGTAAGACCTGGTGCAAGTCGGCTCTGTGGATACACATTGACGGGACTTCAAAGGTACCCGGGGCGCGTGTTTGAGACAGGAGGGTTCCGTCATCTGTCTGTAGACGCACGGTGCGTATCTCTTGGGCACGAGCGCGTAAGGCTTTTAGAAGGCCCAGTCTGTGTAAGACGCGGGTTGCATTGGGCCAGAGTGAAATGCCAGCACCTACAGGAGCAATCTGCTTAACCCGCTCAAAAACCACTACGGGCAATTCGAATTGCCGTAAAGCAATGGCTAGTGTTAATCCCCCAATACCCCCACCTACGATGCCGATAGGGAGTTTTTGATTTGAGGGCTTCACGCGGTCTTGGGCCTGCATGTCAACGGTGGGTCTTTTGCTATAAGCAAACTAGTGGGGTACAACGTAGGATACGAACTAGAGAAGCCAAGTATTCGGTGTTTAGCCAGTTTAACAGAATTTTATTTCCCTCCCAACCACTTGCTAAAAACAGCTCCTTCCAAACCACCTGTAAGCACCTCCGCAAACCGGTCGCCGATTACGGGGCCGAACTTAAATCCGTGGCCCGAGAAGCCGGTCAGGATGTGTATGTTTTGCTCTTGCTTGTAGAGAAACTCTTCGTTGTTGGCGACGGTGTAGAAGCAGGTTTTGGGGTAGGCGATAGGATATCTCAGGTTTATAGCTTCGCTATCAGTTAGATGGGCATGCCCATCTGCGTGTCGGGTTTCGGGTGTCGGGTGTCGGGTTTGGGTTGGAAGGTCGGGGTGGCCTTGTAGGGTGAAGCGGTGGTCGCCTAGTTTTAGGCCGAGGCCGGCGACTGGGGGGACGAGGTAAAAGCCGGAGCCGGGGTCGATGTCGAGGAGCATCGGGGCTTGCTGCCAGGTTGGGAGGTCTTGCTCTGGGACGTCGAGGTAGTAGACGGTTTGTTGTGAGGGGGTTACGGAGATGCCAGGGATAAGGTCTTTGGTCCAGGGGCCGGCGGTAATAATAAGATGCTCGAAAGCGAAGGAATCTCCAGATTCTGTGTGTAGGCGCTGGTGCTCTGAATCAATGGATCTGATTTTTGTGAGTTCTTGGATAGTCACCTGTTTTTTTAGCAGGTAATCTTTTAAAGACGCAAGAATCCTCCTGGCGAACAATACCCCGCCCGATTCCAGGTAATAGGCGAGTTTGACGCCCTTGAGTTCAAGCAGAGGGATGCGGGCACGTAACTGGCTTTCGTTTAGTCGGTTGAAAGGTATCGCTGCTTCAGTTAATGCTTCTAATGAATCCTTCGCCCATCCAGTGCCGGTTTGACTGGTTACCAGCGTTCCCGTTTGTGCATAATGGATTGACCCGATATCATCCCAGACGCTTTTCCAGGCTGCATAGGCTTCTCGAACCATCAGCATGTAACCTGATTGATTGCCGTAGGGGTAACGAATCAGCCTATGGTCGTCACACGATGACCCTTTAGGATTTGGGATGGTAGATTGCTCGTACAGATAGACCTCGATGCCTTTTTTGCTTAAGGCACGAGCAATAGAGAGGCCCATGATACCGCCGCCAATAATCGATACGTGCACGTGTAGGTGTTTGTTAAACTCTGAACAAGTAACTAAACTTCGCAAAGAACCCGTCGTTGAAGCGCCTCAGGTTTCGGAACCGGAAGGACTGAGGTTCTTGCAAGCTGCTGCCGTATCCCAGAAACAAGACCGTTCCTGGAGTAGGGCGGTAGGAAAATAACCAATCCACACGAAATCTGTTGGCTCTCGTTTCAGTGGTGCGTTCAAAGATTCCTGTGTCTCGATCGAGAATTAAAATGGGATCGTCGGTGCGGGAATTGTCTCGGAGTTCGTCGACATAGTTGGAGTCGTACTGACCAACAAGCCGGAGGAATATAGAAGGCGTGATCTGGTATTCGGCTTTGAGGCGGGGTACGCGCCGGAGGCCAACGGTGCTCTTGTCATCGGCTCGGACGTATTGCTGGTGGTTGTAAAGGAGGTTGAACCGGAGTTTATCAGTAGGATTCCAGTTGAGTGAGACGTCGATGAAATAGATATCGGCTGATGCCCATTCAAAAAAGTTGTCATCCCGGCCGGCAACGATGAAGAGGTTGCCGGAGAAGGTGTTTAGCTGCGGAGTGTTAAGAAACGACCAGAAGCCGAGGTTGATCAATCTGTCAGTGCCCGTATACGCTACCGTGTCGACCGGTACACCGTTGTTCTGGATCTCGACAAAATAGTCCGTATACAGCTCTTTCGGATATTTGAATGACTCGTAGAAGACGGATGTCCCACCCGACCATCCGCCACGGAAGCTGTAGCTCGTATTGCCGTGCAACTTGCGGTCATTGGGTCCTGTACCACGGGTGAACCGATCATAGTCCCAGGTACCATCAAGGGTGATCCCGGTGGTGAACTTCTCAACCTTAGAGCCTTCTTCGCCAAACCAGGTAACCCGGGGTGTGAACGTCATTTGAGCGACGCCAACTCGTGTAATGAATCCGGATTCTGCATTGAAGTCGCCATGAAAGCCCGACGTCGAAAAGGAAGCGCCGTACTTTCTACCTGAAGCAGAAGCTCGAAACTGCCACATGGGTGCGGATACCGTCGATCCTGGATCGCCCGTAAAGCTGAATCCCGTTTGGTAGGTCAACGAATAGATCTTGTTGAAAACGAGCCGTCCATCGACTGCTGCGACACGGTTCCAGTGTGAGCCGTCGATTTTGTCCGTGTACGTGATACCCAGCGTATTTTGGCCCTTGAGGTCCTGGCGAACACGTAGTGCATTGAAGTAGACGGGGGCAAGATCAGATAAGAACACCTCGCTATTATCGATTGCAGACAAATAGGCCACATTGGTGCCTCCCGTTTTGCCCGTCAGCTTGGCGGCACTTAAGGGGTTGGCGATACGCCGGGAATATATCAGGCGGGTTGGCGATTGAAAAAGTTCGATACCATCCAGGAAAAACGGGCGCCGTTCAGGGACGAAAACCGCACGGCGGGGGTCGAATTGGATTTGTGCGACGTCTGCTTCAACCTGGGAGAAATCGGGATTGACGGTTGCGTTGAGTGTCAGGTTGTTGGATACGCCCCAGCGTACATTGACGCCTAAAGGGTCTCGTACATTAGAATCCCAGGGAGAATCGCTTTCTGCCCTGGCAACGGTGCTTGTGATCTCAGGGCTTATATCCAGTACCAACCCTCGCCGAAGGTCAGTAAGGGATTGCAAGGTCCCATTTTGAGCCATGAAGGATGCATTGGCCTGAAGAACCTGTGTCCAGGTGCTCAGGTAGCCAGAGTGCTGTACCTTACGGATGATATTAAAGCCCCAATTTTGTGTCAGATCGGATTGGTATCTGAGGCTTTTAAAAGGGATTTCGAACTCAATAACGTAGCCATAATCTGTAATAGTGCCCTTTGAGGTGTATACAAAATCTGGGCTCAAATCCTGGGTGAAAGAGCCTGAATTAGAGCTACTAAAAAAACGGGATCCTTCAGAGTCACGCATGATACCGTCGGCTTGTTGTCCTAATGGATTGCTACCAAAGATAAATCCCTGCCGCTGGTCGTTATAGGTATCCAAGACGATATAGATATAGTCGTCGTTGGAAATCTTGTCTCTGTCGGCCAGAGTTGCTCGTACTTCCCCGTGGGTCTCGTAGGCTTTGATGCCGAAATAAATAGCCGTGGGGGAGTACCAGGCGTAGACCTGGGTTGAGTCCACCTCGTGCCGGCCATCGACGGGAAGGTATTGATAAAATCCATCGAAGAGAACGGCATCACTCCACACCTCTTCGTCCATAATGCCATCAATGGTAATACGCTGGCCTTCAAGGCGGGGGAGTGGGACCGACGTAGCGCCATCAGTAGGATCGGAGTAAGAAGTAATAGGAGAAAAAAGCGCAAGCAGGAGAATAGGGAGAATCGTATCTAATATACGCATGAGCCTTGCTGGTCGTGGTTCAAGTCTAGGAGTTCGCCAGATCAACGGCGAGCTGTGCGGTGGCCAAATCTTCGAGGGCGGTACCTACCGATTTGAAGAGGGTGATCTCCTGTACGGAAGAACGGCCTGAATGTTTGTGTGTGACTAAATCGGCCAGTTCGGCCAGGATGTTGCTTTCCTGGATGACCCCATTTCGGAGCGGTTGTATTAAGTCCCCCGCTTCGCTTAGTGCGCCATCTCTCGTATCAACAAAAATGCTGGACAGGCGGGCTGCTTCATCGTCCGTTTCGCGCATCTCTTCTGTGAAGCCTCCGATCAAGTCCACATGGTGCCCCGGTTTAAGCCAGCGGCCTAAAACAAGTGGAGACGTGCTCGTGGTGGCGCAGGAAATGATGTCAGCCCAATCGACACCCTCTTTGATCTCAGATATTGTGTTTGCTTCTATGTTAAGCGAGGCCAGCGACTGAACGGATGATTTAGCTTTTTCTGGATTTCTGCCCCAGATCCGTACATCCTCTATGCCCATCACCTCTACATACGTGCGAACGATATAGGGTACAAGCCGCCCTGTGCCGACCATCAAGAGCCGCTTGCTGTTTGAGCGCGCCAGGTAGGTGGCTGCCAGCACGGACGCTGCCGCTGTGCGGAACAGGGTAATTGTGCTGCCATCAAGCGTAGCAACGGGAGTGCCTGTCCGTTTTTCGAACAAGATATACGCTCCTTGAATCGAAGGAATGCCTTTCTGCGGATTAGACGTATATACATTCGCGAGCTTGACCCCCAGAACTGCACGCTCGTCATTCGATTCACTCCACGCAGGCATGATGAGCAAAGTGCCCGGATCGGCCTCAGTAGGAATGGTATGGTGGTGCCGCAAAGGCACATGCACGCCCGACGCAAACCCTCTTCGTAATGCGTCAACCACCAGGGTGGGGGTGAGGAGGGTGTGGAGGGTTTCGGCGGTGAGGGTTTGCATACGTTCGAGGTTCGAGGTTCAAGGTTCAAGGTTCAAAGTTTAAGGTTCAAAGTTAGAGAAATAACCTTGAACCTTGAACCTTGAACCTTGAACCTTGAACTTTGAACTCGTTCCCCAGGATGGAATCCAGGGGAACGAAACTTCTTTTCCTTACCTGAATAAAGGGGGAGATCATATATATCGAACCCCAAAACCCAAACGCAATGTCCACGTCAACGATACAAACTGATCTTGAGGCAAAGTTGTCTGATCGAGCTCGTTCTGTTAAGCCGAGCGGCATCCGCAAATTTTTTGAAATTGCAGCTACCATGGAGAATGTGATTTCATTAGGAATCGGAGAGCCTGATTTTGTATCGCCTAAGCCCGTCATTAATGCAGCCATTCAGTCGCTCCATGACGGGAAAACTGGATATACGGCTAATTCTGGTTTAAAAGAATTACGAGAGCTTATCGGCGCCGAGATAAAGAGCCGGTACAATGTGAGTTATGATGTGGACTCAGAAATCATTGTGACAGTAGGCGTGAGCGAGGCCATGTTGCTTTCCATGTTGTCCCTACTCAATCCTGGAGATGAAATCCTGATTCCAGAGCCGTGTTTTGTATCGTACGGCCCTACCGCTGAGTTTGCTGGGGGCAACGTAGTCTATGTCCCAACATCCGTTGAGCATAACTTTCAGGTTACCGCTGCAGATATCGAGGCGCGTATCACGCCCAACACCCGTGTTCTTTTTCTTGGGTATCCCAACAACCCTACCGGGGCCGTGTTGAGCAGAGAGACGATGGAATCGATTGCTGAGGTCGTCATAAAGCATGACCTGATGGTTATCTCTGATGAAATTTACGACCGTCTAGTGTACGGCAGTGCACTGGAGAGTGGTCATGTCTGTGTCTCATCAGTGGAAGGACTAAGAGATCGTACTATTCTGCTTGGTGGCTTTTCGAAAGGGTATGCCATGACGGGGTGGCGTATTGGATATGTGTGCGCGCCAAAAGCAGTGGCGAACGCGCTGTATAAATTGCATCAATACGTAGTGATGAGTGCTCCAACTATGGGACAAATTGGTGCCGTTGCCGGAATCAGTGAGTGCCAGGAAGATGTTGAGGACATGCGCCAGGCATATGACAAACGCAGAAGATTAATCGTAGATGGCATGCGAAATGCGGGGTTGCCAACGTTTGAACCAGAGGGCGCCTTCTATTGCTTTCCTGATATCAGGAGCACTGGATTGACCTCGGACGAATTTGCCCATAAGTTATTAGAAGAACACCGCGTGGCCGTTGTGCCTGGAGATGCTTTTGGCCCCAGTGGCGCAGGTTACGTTCGCTGCTCGTATGCAACGGCTTACGAAAAGCTTGAGCAAGCCGTTGAAAAAATTACGATCTTTGCTAAAAAGTATCAGGCCTTAAATAGGAAGTGACCAGAGGACTCCGGAGTCCGGACTCAAAATCCATGACGCAGTATACTAACCCACTCTTAGTAAAACGTAAACGTAGTCTGGTTGGCATCCTGGTTTTGGGTGTCGCCTTATTAGCTACAGCATGTTCGGGGAGCCGAAAAGCAGCTGAACCGCCGCCTGTTGTAGAAGAAGCGGTTGAGCAAGAGCCACAAGTATCTCTTCCACCACCAGCTCCTGTAGTAGACGTTGAGGAGGAGGATCCTGATCCTCGTATTCTGTATGACGACCGTATAGGGTTTCGAGAGCCACAGAGCAATGTGGATGTTTCCAATACCATTCTGGATATCTCTTTTGATTTCCCTCGGCAGCGTGTAAATGGGGTCGCTATCCATCAAATGGAAGTCATGTCCGATCTGTTGGGTACGCTGTCGATGGATGGGCGTGACATGGATATCCATTCAGTGAGTCTGAAACGAGCGGGTACAGGGTTTGAGAACAATCCCTTTGTCTATGAAAACCATGATATCCGTATTCCGATAAGCCCCCAGGCAAAAAAAGGAGATCGGATAGAAGTGCGAATTGAGTATACGGCTCACCCGTATCGAAATGGACAGAAGCTAGGGCTTGCGTTTATAGACCCTCAGGGAATCGATGACTCAAGACCTACCCAGGTGTGGACGTTAGGGCAGCCAGAAGACAATCAGTATTGGTTTCCCTCATGGGATTATCCGAACGATCGGATGACGTTTGATATTTCACTTACTGTTCCTGAGCGATTCACGACGGCGGCAAATGGGCAATTGATCAGCAGGGATCTTGTCGGAAATGGGCTCCGAAAAGACCGTTGGGTGCTGTCTAAGCCCCATGTTTCGTACCTGACTGGATTCGCTGTTGGAGAATATACGGTTGTGGCAGACGCGTATACACGGCCGGATGGGACGCAGGTGCCCCTGGCCTATTTTGTGGAGCCAGAGCATGCCTTGAACGCGATGCTCGTTTTTGGAGAGACCTCACGGATCATAGGGTATTTCGAGCAGAAGTTAGGCATCGCCTATCCCTGGGAGAATTACAAACAAATTGCTGTTCGTGATTTCACGGCCCGGGGTATGGAGAATACCTCTGCCACCATTATGTATGACGACCTGCAGAGAGATGAGCGTGCCCATATGGACGAGTCTGGGCTAGATTTGATCGTTCATGAGTTGGCCCACCAATGGTTTGGCAATCTGCTAACATGTAGAAACTGGGCGCATCTACCTTTGAATGAAGGATTTGCGACTTATTTTGAACGCGTGTACATGGAAGAAGCACGGGGGATGGATGCAGCGCAATATCATACGATCATGGATCGGGAAAAGTATTTTGAATCTGCAAAGACCTTGCAGCGGCCTATTATCTGGTATGGGTACGATGATCCAAACGTGTTGTACGATCGGCACACGTATGAAAAGTCAGCGCTGGTTTTGCATCAGCTACGCTATGAACTTGGAGAGGATGTATGGTGGCGGGGTGTGCGTAATTTCGTGAGAGACAATGCCTTTGAAGAGGTCGTTGTTGAAGATTTGCAGCAGGCCATGCAAGAAGCATCAGGGAGGCCTTTGGGGAATTTCTTTGACCAGTGGTATCGCCGGCCTGGGCATCCTGAGCTTGAGGTAACCCACTCTTTCGAGCAGGATCGTGGGTTGTATGGAGTCCGGGTCAAACAAGTACAGGATAGTTTGACCGTTGGTACGTTTGCATTTAGTGTGGGTGTGGAAGTGAATATGACAGGGTTTTCACCCTTTACCCAGAAATTCCGGGTAGTCAATCGCGATACGACCTTCCAGTTTGCTATTGCAAGTGCATTGGATTTCGTGCAATTTGATGCAGGAGATTGGTTGTTGGCTGAAATTCATGTTGAAAAAGAGACTAATGAATGGATCAGCCAGGCTCGTTTGGACAATGAAATGGCGGGCCGGCTTGAAGCCGTGAAGGCCCTGGGAGAGAAGGAAACAGAGGGGAAAATCCAGGACGAACTACTTATCATCGCGCAGAGCGATACATCGCCCTATGTTCGGGCGGGAGCAGTAGAGGCATTAAAAGGATATGGCGAAGATGAAACCGTACGGAATGGTTTACTTGCAAGAGTGCGAACCGATACCAGTCCGCTTGTCCGCCAGGCTGCCATGGATGCATTATCTGTTGTAAACGATGTGCTGCTTAAAGAAGCACTGGATACGGGCGTGCAGGACCAGTCGTACGCAGTAGTAACCCGAGCCGTTGAGTTGTATGCTGATTCATTTCCAAATGAATTTGTGGTTGGTGTTCGGCCCCTGTTTAATCTCTCCTCGTGGAACCAGGTTGTTGAAAGGGCTCTGCTCGAAGAATATGGAGTGGTAAAATCTTTGGAAGGAATTCCGTACCTTCAGAAATTCTTGAGTTCTCGGTACAACGAGGACCTGCAAAGCACTGCATTGCAGTCGCTCTCAAGCATCGCCGCTACTCATCCCGAGGTGAAAAGCAGTATTTATGATGCGATCGTGCCGTCTTTGGACAGCATTCATGAATCGGTTCGGTACGCAGCTGCTGTGGCGTTAAAACCCTTTAGAGGAGAACAACTACGCGCCCTGGCGACCCAAAAGGTTCAGGGAGAGCAGTCCGAGCGTGTGCGAGGGGCGATGCGGGAACTGCTGAACTAAAATGAATGGGTTCATTTTAGTTGTTTCAAGTTCCAGGTTTCAGGTTCTTTCATGCCTGGAATCCTGCTTTTTAACCTGAAACTTGAAACCTGGAACTTGAAACCTGAAACAAAGCGACTGGGCTTTCATGAAATTTATAGCTAGTGTAGTCTTAAGCATTGTGGCTCACCTGCTTTTGGGCTGGAGTTGGAGCATTATAGGGGGGATTGCGTGTGGGTATTGGTTGGGGAACAAGGAGGGGGCATTGGGAGCGCTTGGTACAGGGGCGATAGGGGCTTTGTGTGTGGGGATATCATGGGCTCTTCTGGTTGGTTATAATTTTATAGTAGCGCAGGCCGAGGTTCAAAAAATGCTGGGAATGATGGGTGAGATCTTGGGAAACTTGCACGGGAGCCTCATCGTTGTGCTAACCATCTTAATAGGAGCTATCCTGGGATTATTAGGAGCGCTCATTGGTAACCAGGTGAGAAGAATAAGGGAATAGATATGAGTAAAACCATAGATGAAATAAAAGAGTTGATAGAGCGTGTTGCCACGCTCGGAGGTTATCTTTGACCCGGATCAGCGAAGAAACGAGATTGAAAAATTAAACGAAAAGCGGCTGGACCCGAATTTCTGGAATAATCCCGATACGGCGAGAGTCGTGGAGAAGAAGATCTCTGTGCAGAAGCAATGGCTGGATTCCTGGGAAGATCTTCAAGGATCAGTCGATGACGTAGAAACACTACTGGAACTGGCGTCAGAAGGGGAAGAGGGATTAGAGGAGGATATTCAACACGAAGCGTCTGAATTACAACGAAAGGTAGAAGCGCTGGAGTTTAGGAATATGCTTCGAGAAGAAGATGACCAGCGTAATGCGATCCTCACCATTCATCCAGGAGCGGGAGGGACCGAGAGCCAGGATTGGGCCGAGATGTTGCTTCGTATGTACACCCGATGGGGTGAGCGAGAAAACTTCAAGGTATCAATGCTGGAGTATCAGCCTGGAGATGTTGCCGGAATAAAGAGTGCTTCATTGCAGATCGAAGGGGCTTATGCCTATGGCTATTTGAAATCCGAGTCTGGAGTTCATCGCCTTGTCCGGATCTCTCCTTTCGATTCGAGTGGCCGCCGCCATACCTCTTTTGCGAGTGTGTTTGCGTATCCAGAGATAGAGGACAACATCGAGATTGACCTCTCACCCGATGATATTGCGTTAGATACGTTTCGCTCTGGTGGAAAAGGCGGGCAGAACGTAAACAAAGTAGAAACCGGAGTACGTTATATATGGACGGGGAAACTGTCTAATGGTGAGCAGCAACGTGTTGTTGCTGAATGTACTGAAGAGCGTAGCCAGCTTCAGAACAAAGAACGCGCGATGAAAATGCTTAAGAGTAAAATCTATAAGCTTGAGATAGAGATCAAGGAAGCAGCAAAGAGTGAGTTAGAGGGTTCAAAGAAGAAGATCGAATGGGGCAGCCAGATACGCTCTTACGTATTCCAGCCTTATACGATGGTCAATGACCACCGTACCGAAACCAAAATAAGCGACATCCACTCCATAATGGATGGGGATATCGAACCTTTTATTAAAGCGTACCTGCTCCAGCAGGCGCAACCCACCTGATAGTAACCTACCTGATTGCAGTCTGGCAAACAGCCATGGCAAAAAAAGTTGATTATCTCATTATAGGCAGTGGTATCGCTGGCCTTTCATTTGCTATTAAAGCCGCTGAAAAAGGAACAGTAGCCATTGTTACCAAAAAAGAGCGGGCTGAATCCAATACGAACTATGCACAGGGCGGTATTGCTGCTGTGATGAACAAAACGGATTCGGTGGAAGATCATAAGAACGACACTCTGATTGCAGGCGCAGGGTTATGTGACGAGGACATCGTGGATATCGTCGTTAATGAAGGGCCTATCAGGGTGCGCGAGCTCATTGAGATGGGGGCTCATTTTACCAGGGAAGAGGGCAAACTGCATTTGGGGAGAGAAGGAGGGCATTCGGCTAATCGCATTGTGCATGCAGCGGATGCGACCGGGTATGAAGTGGAGCGAACATTGTTGTCTAATGTCGCAAATCACCCGAATATTGAGATCTTCGAGCACCACTTTGCGCTAGAGCTCATTACGGATCATCACCTGGGCCGGCATATCACGCGATTAAGTCCAGATATTACGTGTTATGGTGCGTATGTCTTTGATGAGAATGATAATAGCATTGAAACGGTGCTTGCAAAGGCAACTCTGTTAGCTACAGGGGGTGCAGGTCAGGTATATCTGCACTCAACAAACCCAGGGATTGCAACGGGGGACGGCGTAGCGATGGCGTACAGGGCCAAGGCTCGTATCGCAAATATGGAGTTCGTACAATTTCATCCAACGAGCCTGTACCATCCGGAGGCTAATTCCTTTCTGATTTCTGAAGCTGTTCGTGGCGAAGGAGGTATTTTGCTCAATAAGGGCGGCGACCGATTTATGCCTTCCTATGATGAACGAGAAGAATTAGCACCTCGAGACATTGTGGCGCGTGCAATAGATGATCAGCTAAAGCAGCGGGGGGATGATTACGTGTACCTGGATATATCTCATCGGAATAAAGACGATATCATTCACCACTTCCCTACTATTTATAAAACCTGCTTGAAGTTTGGCATTGATATGACTACGGATCCCATACCCGTGGTGCCGGCTGCTCATTATCAATGTGGTGGGGTGTTGACCGATCCGTATGGCCGGACGACCATACGGGGGCTGTACGCCAGTGGAGAAGTTGCATGCACCGGGTTGCATGGAGCCAATCGATTGGCCAGCAATTCCTTGCTGGAGGCCTTGGTATTCAGCCACCGTGCTGAAGCAAAAGCGTTAGAATACAGGAACGAGTCCATGTGGAATGAATCCGTTCCTGATTGGGATGACAGCGGGACGGCGCGTCCGCAAGAATGGGTATTGATCTCGCATAATCGCGAAGAACTGCGTAGGGTGATGTGGAACTACGTAGGCATCGTGCGCTCGAGCCTTCGATTGGACAGAGCGTTTCGGCGGACGCATTTACTGTTTGAGGAAACAGAAAATTACTATCGGCGATCTGCTATTTCTGCCGGGTTGTGTGAACTGCGAAATATGATTGCGGTGGCTTATCTTATTATTCGCTCCGCACAAATGAGACGGGAGAGCCGTGGGCTGCATTATATGCTCGATTATAAAGAGTTGGTAGAGGCAGAGCGGCGGCCGACCTTTGTGTAGAAGAAGGGGTGTGTATCGATTAAAAAATGCTTATATTGGAACCTGAGTACCGGGAGTGCGTTTTGTGGCAGCCGGAGCGCTTTGGGAAGAACCAAAGAATGTTGATGAGGAGAGACTTGGGATATCGAGTTTAAAGGAGGCTGATGCCGCCTTTTTTTGTTGAACGAGAGTTTCGCGCTTAAAGCGCCCGTCCTGGTAAGGGAACGGGCTTTTTTTATACATGATGAATCATTCTGACGACATATTACAAACTGTTGATCAACGCGTGCACCGCATCGTGGAGGATGTCCTGGTTGGCACCCCCTTATATGTGGTCGAGATTATTGTGCGCGGTGTGAAAGGGTCGCGGGTTGTAGAAGTGTATGTTGATAGCGATGAAGCGTTGAGCGTAGATACGCTTGCTAAGGTAAATAGAGAAGTCGGGTTTCTTTTAGAAACGGAAGAAGTCATAGATGGGCGGTACAGGCTCAATGTGTCTTCGCCCGGTGTAGATCGGCCTCTGAGATTGCCCCGGCAATATAAGAAAAATATTGGGCGCACCTTAAAAGTAAAGTACATGAATGAGGAGAAGCGCTTGAAAGTACAGGGAGAATTAATAAATACGGCTGAAGAATTCATTGAGCTGAACGTGAAAGGAGGAACACTCCAACGCATCTCAATGGATGACATAGTTGAATCGAAAATTGTACTACCCTGGTAGGCTAGGCGTCTGGAAGAAGCACGTTCTCCGACGCATTGCATACCGCAAAAAAGATACGAACTATAATGCAGAGCACGAATCTGGTTTCCTCTTTCGCGGAGATCGCGCGGGAAAAAGGCATAGAGAGAGATACTCTACAGATTATTGTAGAGGATGTCTTCCGTGCTATGATTCGAAAACGCTATGGCTCTGATGAAGCATTTGAAATAATATTTAATCCAGACCATGGCGATATCCAGGTATTGCACATCCGAGAGGTTGTTGAAAACCTGGATCTAGAGGATCCTGTAACGCAGATTGAATTGATTGATGCAACCGGTTTAGATGAAGATTTTGATGTGGGCGATGAAGTGGCGAGCGAAATCGATATTTCTGAATTTGGCCGGCGTGCAGTAATGACGGCGAGGCAGACGTTTAGCCAGCGCATTCGAGACATCGAAAAAGACAATGTGTACAAAACGTATTACGATCTGATTGGAGAGGTAGTGGTTGGGGAGATTTATCAGATTCGGCGCCGTGAAGTGCTTGTCATCCACAATAAGGTAGAATTATTACTGCCTAAAGACGAGCAGATCTATAAGGATCGGTACCGAAAAGGTGATATGCTTCGTGCCGTTGTGCACGATGTACGTAGGGATGCTGGTAATAACCCACAAGTTATCATAAGCCGTGCGGCGCCCGTATTTATGGAGCGCTTATTTGAATTGGAAGTGCCGGAAATTTATGACGGCATTGTTGAGATTAAAAAAATAGTTCGCGAACCAGGAGATCGCGCAAAAGTGGCTGTTATGAGCCATGATGATCGCATTGATCCTGTCGGAGCTTGTGTGGGAATGAAAGGCGTGCGTATACACGCTGTGGTCCGAGAACTCGGAAATGAGAACATTGATGTATTGGAATGGACAGAGGATGCGCACGAGTTAATCAAGCGCGCTCTCTCGCCTGCGAAGCCAATTTCTGTTACAGTTAATGATCAATTGGATCCCCCGCGTGCGAAGGTAGTTGTACGTGCCGATGAGGTTAGTCAGGCCATCGGAAGGGGAGGTATAAATATTCGTTTAGCTTCTGCCTTGACGAATTACGAAATCGATATATACCGAGAAATATCTGACGATGAGGAGGACGTGGAAATTGGAGAGTTTGCAGACGAGCTAGACGAAGAGACATTGCAGAAGTTGAAAGACATCGGCTGCGATACGGCGCGGGTTGTGCTCGAACTATCCATAGACGAACTGGTACGCCGTTCAGGGCTTGATATTGAGACAGCAAAAAATGTTGTTTCGATTATCAAGGCCGAATTTGAGGAGGAGGAAGATGAATCTTAGGTAAAACACTGGTAGACGTACGTTTACTACAAACGTTGCTAAATGGCGCAAAATACATTTAAAAAGGTCAGGCTGTTTAAAATCCTACGAGAGCTAAACATCTCTGAAGAAACAGTCCTACAGTACCTAGATGATGAAGGATTCTCCGGTGCCCTCAAGGGCAAGGGGCTAAATGCATCTATTACAGACGAAGATGCATATTATGCACTTTATGAAAACTTTGCTTCTGACGGAGAGATTGCAACACGGGTGCGTGAGAAAAAAGCAGCACGTGTCGCAGATGAAACAGATCAGGCTACTGGGGACGGCTCTCTAACCGAGACGGATGAACCACCTTCGCCTGAGGCAGTAACTCCAGAACCTGTTGAAGAAGAACAGGTCGAGGAATCTGCTGAATCTGAAGATCCCGCCGAAGCAGAAAGCATTTCTGAAGGCGCTGATGAACCCGAAAAAGAACCAGAGCCCGTCGCTGAAGCGGAGCCGGAGCCCGTTGCTGAAGCGGACCCGGAGCCCGTCGCTGAAGCGGAGCCGGAGCCCGTTGCTGAAGCGGAGCCGGAGCCCGTCGCTGAAGACACTCAAGAAGAAGTGGACGTAGCGGTTGAAGAACCGGTAGCTGCTGATCCTGCTGAAGAGGCAGAAAGCGCAACTGAAGATTCAACTGAAGCCGAACTTCCTGAAGCTGAGGTTGAAGAGGCTGCTGAACCCGTGCAAGAATCAGAGCCCGTGGCCGAAGATGAGCAGGAGGAGCCTGCCTCATCTGAAGAGGCCGATGAGCCCGTTGCTGAGGCAGAGGAAAGCGAAGAACCTGCTGGGGAGGACGTACAGGCTGAGGCGGATGAGCCGGTTGTGGAAGAGGCTGCAGAAGCTGAAGATGAAACAGAGGCAGAGGAATCGCCAGAAGGAGAAGCTGTTGAGGCTGAAGCTGTTGAGGCTAAAGCTGCTGAGGCTGAAGCTGTCTCGGAAAGCGAACCTGTGGAACTCAGTGAGGAAGAGATACTCCAGGCCCTTGCACGTGCTGCTGAAGGTGACGGGGAATTGTCCGAAGAAGATATCGTCTCTGCAAGTAGATACAAGCTGACAGGCACAAAAGTAATCGGCAAGATTGATCTTGGCGCCATTGAGGAGGCTTCTCCGAAGAGAAAGAGAAAGAGAAAGAGGAAGAGAAAGAAAACAGAGGACAAGCCGGAAGTCGCATCAAAAGATGCGGAAGCAACTAAAGAGGCATCTGGCAAAACGGCCGACAAGAATAAGTCTAAAACCAATAAGCCGAAAGACGGCCAGAAGAAAAAGAAGAAGAAAAAAGAAACCAAAGTTGATCAGGCAGAAGTTGATCAGGCTTATCAGGAAACCTTGCGTACCCTTGAGCAGGGAAGTAGCCGATCTCGACAACGCCGCCGCCGCCGCCGCCGTGATGAATATGCTGCTCAGCGTCAAAAAGATCTAGAGGCGGAAGCAGAACAATCAAAAATATTGCGAGTGACCGAGTTTGTGTCAACCGGCGAGCTTGCAAACCTGATGGATCTTCAGGTAAACGAATTGATCAGCCTTCTTTTTGCATCGGGGATGATGGTGTCTATCAATCAGCGTCTAGACGCTGATACGATTAGCTTTGTCGCTGATGAGTACGGGTATGAAGTTGAGTTCATTACCGAATTTGGAACGGACGATATAGAGCTGGAAGAAGACGATCCTGCAACTCTGGTCGGCAGAGCGCCAGTAGTTACCATCATGGGTCACGTTGATCACGGGAAGACGTCATTGTTGGACTATCTCCGTAGTGCAAACGTGGTGGCTGGTGAGGCTGGGGGGATTACCCAGCACATTGGAGCCTATCATGTTGAACTTGAAGGAGGGCGCCAGATTACCTTCCTGGACACGCCGGGTCACGAAGCCTTTACCGCAATGCGTGCTCGTGGTGCGCAGGTTACGGATATTGTGATCCTGGTTGTAGCAGCGGACGATTCCGTGATGCCCCAGACTATCGAGGCCATTAACCATGCCAAGGCGGCTGATGTGCCTATTATGGTGGCCATCAACAAGATTGATAAAGCTGATGCAAACGCTCCGCGCGTCCAGCAAGAATTAGCTGACCATGGTGTGTTGGTAGAGCAGTATGGTGGCAAAGTACAGTGCTCGCTAGTTTCGGCCAAGACGGGAGAAAATGTCCCAGAACTTCTGGAGAAAGTTCTCCTGGAAGCAGATATCCTGGAGTTGAAAGCCAATCCGGAACGTATGGCTAACGGTGTCGTCATCGAAAGCCGCCTTGACAAAGGTCGCGGTACGGTTGCTACTGTGCTTGTGCAGAATGGTACACTGAGCGTTGGTGATACCTTTGTTGCAGGTATCTACAGCGGCCGTGTGCGTGCCATGTTTGACGAACGAGATCATCGAGTGGATGGCATTGGCCCGGCGTTGCCAGCTCTTGTTCTAGGGTTTAACGGAGCGCCTGAAGTGGGTGACCAGTTTGTGGTCATGAAAGAAGAGCGAGAAGCGCGCGAGATTGCGCAGAAACGTCAACAGATTCATCGTGAGCAGACGCTTCGCCAGCGCAAGCATATTACGCTGGATGAAATTGGCCGCCGCCTCGCTTTGGGTGATTTCCAGGAGTTGAACCTGATTGTAAAAGCAGACGTGGGTGGCTCGGTAGAGGCGCTTTCGGACTCCTTGTTGAAACTGTCGACACAAGAAGTGGCTGTAAACATTATCCACAGTGGTGTTGGTGCGATTACAGAAAGCGACGTCATGCTTGCATCGGCGTCAGATGCCGTAATCATCGGCTTCCAGGTTCGCCCTTCCTCAGGAGCACGTGCTGTTGCTGAGCGCGAGGAAATTGATGTACGTACGTACTCAATCATCTACGATGCCATTGAAGATGTACGAGATGCGCTGGAAGGCTTGTTGTCTCCAGAAGAATCTGAGAAAATCACGGGTGGTGCTGAAGTGCGTGAAATCTTTAAAGTCCCACGCGTCGGTACAGTGGCTGGATGTTATGTCACTGAGGGCCGTATTCGCCGTAACGACAGGGTTCGATTGATTCGAGATGGCATTGTGATCTATGAGGGAGGATTGAGCTCGCTCAAACGATTCAAGGATGATGCGAAAGAAGTGGTGAACGGTTACGAATGTGGTATCGGTATGGAGAACTACAATGACATAAAGGTCGGCGACGTCTTTGAAGCATTCGAAATCGTAGAGACGAAGCGCAAGTTGGAGGCATAGTCCTCATATACAGATTAAGCCCCACGCTAACCAGTAAGTCACGTGAGTATCCGAACAGAAAGGGTTGCAAAGCTTGTACAGCGAGAAGTAGCAGAGCTGATTGGCACTGAATTCAGTGAGCAAATACAACCGCTTGTGACAGTGACAAGTGCTCGAGTTACGAAGGATTTATCTATTGCTTACATTTATGTAAGCATACTAGAGAGTACTCCTGAGCAACGGAAAGCCTCGTTCCGCCATTTAGAAGGGCTAACGCAGAAGATACGGTCTGCTCTTGCCAGCCGTATCCGCCATCAACTAAGGACAGTGCCTGAGTTGCGTTTTTTCCTCGATGAATCTCAGTTTGAAGCCAGTAAAATGGAAGATCTTTTTGCGAAGATCCGGGCTGAACGAGCACGTCGAGGAGTGGAGGACGATGAATGATCGATGGAGAACACGTCTTCACATCATACTAACTTATACCCTTTTCCCGATTTACCCGAAGAGTTTACCGAAGCTGTCATCCCTATAGACAAAGACCAGGGATGGACATCGTTTGATGTCGTTAAAAAGCTGAGAGGATTGGTTCGGGTGAAGAAGGTGGGGCATGCCGGGACATTGGATCCTATGGCAACCGGCTTGTTGATTTGCCTGGTAGGCAAGGCGACGAAGCGCATGAACGAGTTCATGGAAGAGCCCAAGGAGTATACCGGCACGATTCGATTGGGCGAATCTACACCGTCGTATGATGCGGAGACGGAAGTAACCCGGCGAATGCCGACAGACCATTTGTTGCCAGATCAAATCCTAGAAGCAGTGGCAACCTTTAAAGGGGAGATCCTGCAAGAACCGCCCATGTATTCGGCCCTTAAGGTAGGGGGAGAGCGCTTGTACAAAAAAGCACGGAGAGGCGAAGAGGTTGTAAGAAAAAAGAGGGCCGTCACCATCTACAAGTTTGATGTAGAGTCCATCGAAAAAAATGAAGTGCATTTCACAATTGGTTGTTCAAAAGGCACCTATATTCGGAGTATTGCTCATGACTTGGGCGAACTGCTTCACGTTGGGGGGCATTTAAACCGATTACGGAGAACTTCTATAGGGTCTATTCATGTAAACGGAGCATGGAATATTGAGGCGCTCCAGAATACCCTTTCATCAAGATAATTTATTGGGTGGATGAAGAGAGAGATAGGATGGAATCAGATCGAGAAGAACGGCCAATCCCTCGTTACGGTTGGTACCTTCGATGGTGTGCACTTGGGTCATCAATCCATCATACAGTATTTGGTGGACAGAGCAGAAAAGCAAAACGCATTAAGCGTAGCTGTTTCATTTGACCCGCATCCGCGCCAGGTGGTAAAAGGTTCGCCAGTGCCGCTATTGACAACGATTGAGGAACGAGCTGCTGCTTTTGAAGGCCTCGGGTTGGATCGCTTTATTGTCATTCCATTTACAAAAGAATTCGCAAATACGAGTGCTGAACAATTTGTAGTCGATATTCTGGTAAACAGAATAGGATTAAAGGAAATTATCATCGGCCACGATCATGGTTTTGGCAAAGGGAGAGAAGGGGATAAAGAACTCCTTGTTTCTTTGGGGCGGGATTATAATTTTACGGTTGATGTGATTCCAGCACAAGTATTAGAACGTGATGTCGTTTCGTCTACCCGAATCCGGACCGAATTGCAAGAGACCGGCAATGTAGAGCTGGTAACAAAGCTTCTTAGGCGGCGATATTCTTTGTCCGGGCGTGTTGTATCAGGAGATGGGCGTGGGGCTGGGATTGGGTTTCCAACGGCCAATATTCAGGTCAATCATCCCCAGAAGGTTGTGCCTCGTAGAGGGGTTTATGCAGTCCTCGTGCACCTTTTAGACGGTCGTGTACGTATGGGAATGCTAAATATCGGCGTTCGCCCTACGTTTGATGGACATGATTCTCGCATAGAGGTACATATTTTTGACCTGGAAGAAAACCTGTATGAAAAGGAAATTAGGGTCGAATTTGTGCGTAGGATCCGTGATGAGAAAAAATTTAATTCAGTAGGCGCACTCGTTCAGCAACTTTCAAAGGATAAAGTGCGTTGTAGAGCAGAACTTGAGTCGGTGATATGATTTTCTGGCCCTTGTCAGATGATCATAGGCATCTTCTTTAGCATGGAATAATCTAAAGAGGAGTACTAAAAAAATGATAACGAAAGAACAAAAACAAGAACTAATCAATAAGTTTGGTAAGGGGGAGTCGGATACAGGTACAGCAGAAGTACAAATCGCTATTTTCTCTAAGCGAATCTCTGAGCTTACTGGGCATCTTCAGAATCATCCTAAAGACCATTCCACCCGTAGAGGTCTGATCAAGCTGGTTGGGAAAAGACGCCGGTTATTGAACTATCTTATTGAAAAAGATATCGAGCGATATAGGAAAGTAATAAGCGAGCTAGGTATACGTAAATAATACCTCAGGGAGCTGAACGTCAGTATGTAGAGCACCTGTATTGAAAATCAGGTAACTGAAGTCTAAATATGCTGTTTGCTCACCTCTTTCACACCTGAAAGCTGGATGAATACCATCCGAATTTTGGATAAGTCAATTCTTAAACAGAGAGCGTATGGCTCTAGACCTAGGTGTGAGCTCATAATGTTGAATGTTGAAAACGAAAAGAACATATGTCAGAAAAGACAATACATGAAATTGAATTTGCCCCCGGACGATTTATCTCGTTAGAAACGGGACGGCTTGCTAAGCAAGCAGACGGGGCAGTTGTAGCCCGCATGGGAGATACCATGGTTTTGGCTACAGCAGTATTAGCGAGAGAACCGAAAGAGAATCAGAGTTTTTTCCCACTTACTGTTGAATACCGAGAAAAATTTTCATCTGCCGGAAAGATACCTGGCGGATTTATTAAAAGAGAAGGCCGCTCAAACGACAAAGAAATTTTAACGTCACGATTGATTGACAGAACCATGAGGCCCTTGTTTGCCGAAGGGTTCTTGAATGAAACACAGATCATCGTGTATGTGCTATCTGCCGATACAGAAAATGATGCAGATGTCTTAGCGGGTGTTGCCGCTTCTGCAGCACTCATGTGTGCTGGCGCTCCATTTGAAGGCCCTACTGCGCACGTCCGAGTAGGTCGCATCGATGGTGAATTCATTATAAACCCAACTCTTGAGGAATACGCGGAAAGCGACTTTAATCTGGTTGTAGCGGGTAAGGAAGATGCCATTGTAATGGTAGAAGGCGAGATGATAGAGGTGACGGAGGAAGAAATGCTCGAAGCATTTGATCTTGCGCACGACGTCATCAAAAAAATCTGCCAGGCGCAACATGCCCTTGTAGAAATGAAAGGAGATGTTGAGCCGATTGAATTCACGCCCAATGTGTTGCCAGAAGACTTGATTGGAAAGGTTCGCGAGTTGGTTGGTCCTAAGATGACCGAGCACTTGGCGCAGCCTTATCAAAAAGAAACCTTCTATGGAGGCATTGCCGATTTAAAAGACGGTGTGCTGAATGCGATGCTGGGAGAGCCGGATCCAGAAACAGGAGAAGGCCGTGCTGAAGAAACGGAAGAAGGCTATTCGGCTGGTGATATTAAAAATGCGGTAGGAAAGGTAGAAAGCGACCTTATGAGAGAAATGATTCTTTCTGAAGGGCGCCGTATTGATGGCCGCGGTCCAGAAGATGTCCGTCATATTTGGTCAGAAGTTGGCTATCTGCCGCGGGTTCATGGCTCGGCAATATTTACGAGAGGCGAAACCCAGGTATTGGCTTCAGTAACCCTCGGTACGCGCAAAGATGCACAAGCAGTTGATCAAGTATTTGACGTTTCAGATCGTCGATTCTTCCTGCACTATAATTTCCCTCCATTCTGTACAGGTGAAGCTAAATTCCTTCGAGGAGCTAGCCGGCGCGAGATTGGGCATGGGTACCTTGCTGAAAGAGCGCTGATGCACGCTATTCCTGAAGATGAGGAGTTTCCTTACACCATTCGCATTAATGCGGACGTGTTAGAATCAAACGGATCGTCGTCAATGGCTTCTGTTTGTTCAGGGATGCTTGCGATGATGGATGCTGGAGTACCCATCAAGAAGTCAGTAGCCGGAGTGGCTATGGGGCTTATCACGGATGGGTCTCGAACTGCGGTTCTGACAGACATCCTGGGTACAGAGGATCACCTGGGTGATATGGACTTCAAAGTGACGGGTACCCGTGACGGCATTACAGCGTGCCAGATGGATATCAAAGTTACCGGGCTATCTCGCGAAGTGCTTGTACAGGCATTAGAGCAAGCACGAAGAGGGAGGTTGCACATTCTGGATAAGATGGATGAGGTTTTGGATACGCCAAGAGCTCAGTTGTCGCCTCATGCGCCGCGCCTCACCCAGATCACGATCGATTCCGACTTTATCGGCGCGGTCATTGGGCCCGGTGGTAAAATCATTCAGGCCATCCAGAAAGAGACAAATACCGTTATCGAAATCGAAGAACGAGATAACCAGGGATTTGTCACCATTGCAGCGACCAATAAGGATGATGCCCAGGCAGCCGTGCAGATGATCAAAGGCATTGTTACAGTGCCCGAGGAAGGAGAGGAGTACGAAGGTACCGTTAAAGGTGTCCAAAGCTTCGGGGCAATCATTGAGATTATGCCTGGCAGAGAAGGCTTGCTTCACGTTTCTGAGATTGACCATGGCTACGTCGAGAATGTGGAAGATTACATTCAAGTCGGCGATAAGGTCAAGGTTAAATTGATCGAAGTGCGTGATGATGGAAAGCTACGATTGAGCCGCAAGGTATTCTTGCCTAAGCCTGAGAATGGTCAGGATGATGATCGAGAGTATCGCAGCCGTTCAAGAGAGCGTGATTCAGGCGATAGGGACAATCGTTCTCGTGGAGGAGGAAGAGGTGGACGGTCTCGCAATAGTGGCGGTGGCGGTGGCGGTGGAAATCGACGCTCTGGTGGCGGTCGATCTCGTAGATAACAACGCTCTCCGTTCATTGACAACTTTAGGCTCCCCTTGGTGTGCACTGCGTGCCAACGGGAGTCTTTGTATACTCTATGGTTACGAGTACCTACACATCTTTAGAACAACTCTTTCGCAAGACTACCTTGCCAAATGGATTGCGCATCATAACAGAGTCGATCCCCTCGGTTCGGTCTGTATCGATGGGAGTATGGGTGTTTACGGGGAGTAGGGATGAGAATGATTCTCAGGCGGGTATCAATCACTTCATCGAGCACATGGTGTTTAAGGGGACCCGTAGGCGGCGTATGCATCAGATTGCAAGCCGCATGGAGTCGGTAGGTGGGTATATCAATGCGTTTACCGGAAAAGAGTATACGTGTTACTTTGCTCGGTCCCTGGATGAGCATCTCGGCAGGGCCATAGACGTTGTTTGTGATCTTATCTCTGAACCAACCTTTCCTGAAAAAGAACTTCAGAAAGAAAAAGCAGTGGTTCTGGAAGAGATCAAAATGTACGAGGATGTCCCCGATGATTTGATCTTTGATCGGTTCGAGTCCGCTATTTACAAGAATAATTCTCTTGGGAAGCCAGTAATCGGATTCCCTAATACTGTTCAGTCCTTTTCTAGGGAGCAACTGCACAAGTACCTGGATGCTCAGTATACTCCCGATCGAACAGTAATTGCTGTGGCAGGTAATGCGGATCACGATAAGGTTGTACGCTATGTTACCAAGGCGTTTGAAGGGTTAAAGCGTGCGAAGGCCGCCTCTTCCCCGCAACGTGCTGTAAATGGATACATCCCTGCGCAGTACGAAGAAGAGCGCCCCATTCAACAAGCACACCTGGTATTGGGGAATCGAGGGTACGGAATGCATTCCTCTAATCGTATTGTCTTGTCCGTGTTGAATACAATTCTTGGAAGTGGGATGTCTAGTAGGCTTAATCAGAATATCCGAGAGAAATATGGATACTGTTATAATATCTACTCCTTTGTAAATCTATATTCTGATACAGGCGATTTTGGAGTCTATATGGGGACAGACCCCGCTAAGGTAAAGCACGCAGAAAAATTGATCTTGCGCGAGCTGGATAAGCTTGTGCAAAATAAAATAGGAGCACGTTTGCTTAATCAAGCCATTAACCAGTTGAAGGGGTCGTTGATGATGGGGCTTGAAAGTATGAGTAATCGCATGATGCGCATTGCCCGGCAGGATCTATTTTTTAATAAACATCATACGCTCGACGAGATCATTGATAATGTGGAGCAGGTTACTGCAGAGCAGGTTATGGATGTTGCTGCTGAGTTATTTAATCCTGAAAGCTTCTCGCGTATCGTACTGTTTCCTGTAAAGTCTTAAATGATGAAAATATTAGTAACCGGAGGAGCGGGATTTATTGGCTCGCACGTTGTTGAACGATTGGTGGAGGAAGGGCACGAGGTCCATGTATTAGATAGTCTGCTGACCGGGAAACAGGAGTATGTCCCGGAGAATGTGCACCTTCATGCCTTAGATATCCGAGATGAACGTGTGTCCGATCTGTTTAGGGATGAACAATTTGAGGTTCTTGTTCATCATGCTGCCCAACTGGATGTCAGAAGATCCGTTCAGGCACCGGCCTACGATGCAGATATCAATGTGGTAGGCTTTTTAAATTGCATGGAGGCAGGCCGAAAGCACAACTTGAAGAAAGTGGTGTTCGCTTCGACGGGGGGGGCTATTTATGGCGAGCCTGACTATGTGCCCCAAGACGAATCACATCCCTTGCGACCGATTTCCCCGTATGGCATTACGAAGTTAACGACGGAGCATTACCTGTTTTTTTACTACAAGACATATGGGATCGTCCCGGTAATTCTTCGTTATGCAAATGTATATGGCCCCAGGCAGCGCTTTGATGGAGAGGGAGGGGTTGTCGCCATCTTCATTAGGAAAATGATGACAGGTGAGAATCCGATCATATTTGGGGATGGGGAGCAGACTCGGGATTATGTATATGTGGGTGATGTAGCAGAGGCAAATATACTCGCCCTTGACCGAGAGCTTCCGGGTACCTACAACATCGGGACAGGGACCGAGACGACGGTCAATCGGTTGGTCGAGGAATTGCAGAATCAGGACGTGCCCAAATGTACTCCCCAATATGAGCCAGGGCGTGCTGGAGAGCAGAAACGAAGTGTGTTAGCCGCCACTCATGCCCAGAAAGAGCTAGGGTGGATCCCTCAAAAAACATTAAGCGAAGGACTTAAGCATACACTAAACTGGTTCAAATCACGCGCCTCTGAGTTGATGTGACGACTTTATGTAAGTTTTATCTCAGAATGGAAGGTGTGTATGGAAATAGCTATCTTGTACAGATAATCTGAGTAAATAGTTGTCAATTTCTCAGCATCGTATTATACGGGGTGCAGGACTATCAATAACAACTTATGTATCGAGTTCAAATCCAAGACTTTGAAGGTCCACTAGATTTACTCCTCTTTTTTATCAGGCGTGATGAACTAGATATTCACGATATCCCAATTTCAAAGATTACCGATGAATATCTTGAATACGTACGTGTTTTAGAACAGGTTGACCTGGACAGTGTAGGTGACTTCATTTACATGTCTGCCCAGTTGATCAATATTAAAGCACGCATGTTGCTGCCACGGCCTGAACTTGATGAGGAAGGTGACCCTGTGGATCCTCGGCGTGAGTTGGTTAACCGGCTTCTGACGTACATGAAGTACAAAGAAGTTGCTGAAACCCTGGGTGATCGATACGAGAAACGGTCAGACTATTTTAATCGCAATTTCCCGGCGCAAGAAAAAGAAGAGATTGTTGGGCGTAAAGGGGTTGAGTTACAGGTCTCTGTATTCAGCCTGATATCTGCTTTGCAGAAGGTGCTTTCTGAAGTACCCGATACGCCAGTTCACTCTGTACACAGAAACCAGTACAGTGTCGAATCTCAACGTCAATTTGTTTTTGAGCACCTGGCAATTCAAGAAAGAATCCCATTTACGACATTGATGCAGCATAGGCCCAAGCACTTTGTGATTGTGACCTTTCTAGTGATTCTAGAAATGACACAGCAAGGTCATATTGGACTTATTCTGAGTCCTGAAGGGGATGATTTTGTTCTTGAGAGAAATTTCGACTATTCAGAATTATCAGCTCGGATAAATAATGGTTCTGCTGGCACAGCCTAGCAGGTAGGAATCGAGTACTCAATGTATTCAGTTCCGTGGTCATGATTTTTGGCCATATTATTGAGACTAATCTAATTACTCAGCTCTCCGATACATAAGTAAGCTTTTCGATACGCCCTGAGAAAACATTTCGGTCGAGAAAGGTAGGTCATTATGGCGCGTTATTTTGGATTCCGGGATAGATTAAAGAAAAAAACTCGGAATCTATCAATTAGTGAAAAAGATATAGAGTGGTTAAAAGTAGCCACCTCATTTTCCTGGTCTCCAGCAAGGCGCGATTATCAGTGGCTGGAGCCTGAGGATTATCTGTCTTCATTCCTCAATAGCAGCTTGCCAAAAGAAGGAGAGGGTACGGTGTCCTCTTCTGATCCTGAAGGCTATGTGGGCGCGGACAACATTTCTTTTGAGAATGGGCAAGAAGGCCTGGGTAATGAGTACATTGAAGAAGAATCGGATTATGTACCGCCCTACGATTTTAATCCCGTTTCTGGCGAAGATTCAATTCATGGAATCAAATCTGATATTTTAGCCGATCTGCCTCACATTGATGAATACAAGTTAGAGATTAGTTCGGCCCTGCAGCGCCGTGGTATTCATGTCGATGCAGACTCCATCCAGGTGCCGGATGAATTGGCCTTTCACCTTAATAATTATCATGAGAAAGGGCGATCTTCATTAGACTCCTATGAGCTACGTGCGCGCCTGCAGTACTTTAAAAAACAAGTTATTGAGTCGTATGAACAATTGAATACACCGCCTGGCGGTTTTCAAGTATATGATGAAACGATAACTAACGAGGGACCAGGGACACCAGGTCCAGAAAGTGTAAATGGTTTAGATAATCTTGATGAAGACGAAAAATTTATAGTATCGTCTCTAGACCGGTTGGAGGCTTCCTTGAGGGGTGAAGTTGAAGAGCCAGTCGCTCCACCCGCCGATGAAGTTGATGATGGATTCCCGGATGATAATTCTGGAGGCGATAGCTATTCGGTCTCCTTTTCTAATCCGCCGAGTAGCTTTGCTGATGATTCCTGGTTGGTTCTTCCTATTGATGCTCCTCCTGAAGCTGCTGAACCTTCCTTTCTCTCTGATTCTGTTCGTGACGTTAATAACAACAGGGATAACGAGGACGAGATCTTTTCCCGCCCTGGTGGACAACCCACTGAGCAAAAAAGCACGGACGACTCAAAAAAGAGAACTCCCCTGTTTAAGTCTTCAAAACAGCCCGATAGCAAAGAGGTGCTGAAGGCATTAGACAGCATCAATACGAATCAGCGGGATGAGAAGAAGAACGTGGAGGACCCCAGTGCTCCAATGCCAACGATAGATCCGGTGTTAGGCACAGGGGAGAGTCAGGGGGCTGGTTATGATGCCAACGATAGTTCTGATTCTGCCAATGCAAAGAAAGATTTTTCTCTGTTTAATCGGAAAGATAAAGCGGACAGCAATGGAGGATCGAGAGAGCGGCGGCTCTTTGATGGGAAAAGAAAGACTACAAAAGAGCAGCGAAAAGAAGTGACGTTGCCTGGTATTTCTACGTCAGCTCCAAAAGAAGAACCTCAAGAAAAAACGCCGCCACCTGTTGAATTTAGGACTGAAGTGAAATTCCCCGGTGAGTATCGCACCGAGGTGCTGCTTCCCGGACAGAAAAGAGAAGAGCCGAAAGAGAATGCCGAAGAACCTGTAAAACAAGAGTTACCGCAAACAGAGGATGTGAAAGAAGTGAGGGGAGGGAGCTCACTGGACTCAACCTCATTGGATAATGACGATGCCCAAGAGGGAGAGGTCTCACTGACTGAACTTCTGTTAAAGCTGAGAAACGATAGTGATTTGAGTGGAAGTTCTTCTGATACCACTAAGTCGGCTCCAGAGGAACCGGTCGTAAAAGACAGTATAATCGAAAAACATCGTCCGAATTTTACAGAAAGCTCGGATGGGAGCGCTCTTGAGACGGATGATACCATTTCATTCTCCTTGAATACGGATGAAAATCTTCAGGAACCGCTCGTTGATCCTCTTGAGGCACTTGCTAAGCCGAAGAAAACCGTTGAAAAGCCTCCTAAAGAAACTGTAATCTTTCCGGATATCCCTTTGTCGCCAGTGGTGGATAACGCCGACCCCCCTGAGGACGCCACGCCTGTGTTTCCTGAAAACGGATTGGGTGAAGTGGATATGAGCCCTGCAGATGAAGGGCTCGACCTGAGTGATTTCTCAACCATCATTTCAAACGATACTGCATCTACCGATAGTCCACCGAGTGATAGTTCACCGAGTGATAGTCCACTGAATGATAGTCAACTGAGTGATAGTCCCCTGAGTAATAGTGCACCGAGTGATAGTGCACCGAGTGATAGTCCACCGATTGATAATGCACTCAGTGATAGTCCACCGAGTGATAGTGCACTCAGTGATACAGGTGCAGCCGAGACTGAACGTGATGACAGCATGACGGTTGAAAACCATCGTGCGGAACCACTAGCTGGTGAAAACAACCTGCCGTATGCTAGTGAACAAGAAAGCGTCCAGGAGGATGATCTTCAGGAGAGCCAAGAAACGATGAATCAGCGAAGGGCTCGCTATATTGAAGAGGAACGC
>JAHQVL010000380.1 GCA_019634345.1 Rhodothermaceae bacterium | reverse complement strand
GCCTCGAACATCAAAGCCTCTCCTACGGCATGATGCACGGTCAAGGACATATCCAAATCAGGGATGATGTAATCTATGGGCTTCCCAATTAATGAACCGTACTCAAAGTCGAACATGGAATACCCAGCTCCGTTGATGAGCTCTATCAATCCCTCTTCATCGAGTACAACTACACCTTCAGCTACAGATTCCAGAATCGCCTTTTCCCTACTTTGCGTCTCGTGCAGTGCATCCTTGATTTGCTGCCTCCATCGATCAATTCTTGTCAACATGATTGCACAGAATAAAATCAACGTGATCAAGATAATGATGGCTTCTGCAAGGAAAAATGTATCGATTCCTGATCCGCTGCCATGGCCTCCTGAAGGTAGTTCATACATTCGGGTAGATGCCATAGCTGTGTAATGAATACCTGTGACACACCCACCCATAATCAAGGATGAAATAAGCTTAGTCCATTTTATCCCGTTCTGATTTATTACCCTAGATCCTCTAATACTCAAAGACACACATGCCAATACATGGCCAACCAGGATAGACAATACGAAAAGCCCTATATCATATCGGAGCTCTGCATTCATCTGCATGGCTTCCATGCCGGTAAAATGCATAATAGCAATACCAAGGGCCATTAAAACGCCATCCAACTGCAGCCTCCAAAATCCACGCACCTCTGAAACCTGGTACCTGAGTGCATACCTGCTCCCCAAAACAGCAGGCAAGATGGAAACAGCCGTCAAGAGGACATCATATGAACTCTCTCCATGGAGGTTGTAGGCTAACATACCGGTAAAATGCATAGCCCATATACCAGCCCCTAGGGTGATCATCCCTCCAAGATACCATAGCGAACGATGGCGCTGTATTCGAGAAGCTTTGATCCGATCAACAATGGAAAATGCAGTGAAGCTTGCAAGACTGGCAATGCAATACGAAGCACCAACTAACCAGGCATCATAGGTGCCGATTAGCTCTGGCCCTATGCCCGGATCTCCTGATATGAGCCGCCAAATTAATTCCATTAACTATTGAAACACCATTTCGCCTAGAAATGCATGGCATGAATGTATAATTCGCCTTCAAGACTATTCACTGTCTCTAGTATCTGCTTGAATAACCAAGTCTTTAATGCACGCAGATCGATCCTTACAGATCAGTGCTCACGATATGCTTTAATGGTCGCCTTATCGTACCTCTCCTCGATAACCTCCCCACATTTTCGGCATTTAAATTGGATACTTCTTGGAAGAGTCCCACTTAATCCCATAAATACCCCCATTACGAAACCGTAAAGTGAATAGCGAGCCTGCGGAGAAACCCAGAAATCATCCTTCTCATGACCACATCGGCATGTTTTACCTTTTTTGCTTGAGGTTATTGATGGTTCGATGTTGCCTTGGGAATGATCCATTATAGATACACTAGATATTCGAGGGCTGAAATGCATTATACATGAAATGCAACCAGGGTATAATCGGACTATTTGCTGCCTTGTTCCATTGTGCACCCTGAATGTGCTCAACCAGTACAAACTATTGTAAATAAATCATCACAATTTCCTTATCAACTTGTCTCCAGATCCCTGTTGCGTGTGACGACTAACCATTTAAGTAATTAAGCGCCTCCTTACCCCTCCCAGTAGCTCCTCCCCCCCTCAAGCAAGCGCCCCTGGCTCACCCAAGCACATCAGGAAAAACAATGAAACACATGAAATCATGGGTTATGGTATCGCTATTCGTTTTATGTAGTAGCTGCGCAACAACAGACACGCAGTATTCTTCATATTCTACGAAAGCTAAACTACCCTCGTCCTTTTCAAATGGCACAGCCATGATCGGTATAGGCGTTCAACCAGCAGAAGCTGTTGAAGCCTTTTCTATTCGCGGCAATACGTTACTCTATAAACCTTCAAGTGGTGGCACCTGGCAAACGGTAGAAATTGAAAACATTACAGGTGTTCAGGTTAAAAGAACAACACGATCTAATCGAATTCTCTCAGGGGCTTTCATAGGCTCGAGCCTTGGTCTAGGTTTGGGAATAGTGGCTTCAAAAGTATTGGACTTCAACGATGACGAATTAACCCGGTCCGCAGCTACAGGCCTTTATCCATCTGCAGGTGCATTTGCAGGATTGATATTAGGAATCAGTAGCACCAGCATAGGTGCTGCTCCCTGGGATACCTATGTGCCACAGAAAGAAGAAAATGGATGGAGACTGGTTAAAGAAGATTTATAATCACAACCACGCCTTTGTTCACAAAGACTAATTTAGATTGAGCTCTAACGATTCGCGTTTCGGGCGTTTCACAGAACCTGAAACGCGAATCTTCAGCTCCTACCCTGAAGGTAAATTGAACCACCCTAGTCACCTTTTGTAACTCACTTCCCACCAGAAATACCCCTCACGCCCCGTAGGTCAATTGGCATACAACTTGTCAGAAGCCAAGGTAGCATCAAATCTCATTGTGTACCGCTCCCGATCGCCCCACTGAAGGACGTTACCTATCCCCTCGGCTGCTTAGATGTTCTACCTTTCTCCTCACATCTTAGACCAGTTGAACCTATGAAAAACTCCGTCTCTCAACGACTCTACCTCCATGTTTCCGTTCTTACTTTTTTGCTCCTGATCCTAACCTTCTTACAAGGCTGCGATTCGCTTTCTGGTTCTCAATCGGACGAAGGCACAGATCTCAATCCTCAAACACTATTACAATCCAACCCAAATCCAGAAAAACAACGACTAGAAATCACGTTAAATCCCGCTTCACAACTCCCCCCAATTCTTGTAGCTGACACGACCTTTGTACTTGAGCTATACTCAGACAAAACGAATGATTCAAGCAATTATGTTTTGAATACACCTCGTAGAATCGAATTAGAATATGGGATCATACGAAGGCTGCTCAAACGGTACGGAATTGATATTCAAATTCTCAATTCAAACAGTATTACCCGAAACGACATGCACAATCACGTGAACCTGACCCGTTTACTGAAACGATACGGCATCACACCACAAGTTCTTAGCGCACATGGAGATCAATTGTCAGATTCACTCTTGGCCCAGTATGCGATCACCGATGCAGTCCTCCTATTAGAAGATGTCACCCCAGAAGACCTTTTGAGCTACAATGCCTTCAACTCACTTTTAAATACCTACCAAACCTCGGTCGAGGAATACATCAGGGATCAAAAAGAGACTCTCCCAGAGGTCACAGTACTCGGTTACCTTGACAACGAAGGCACTGAGCTAGAGTTAGCTATAAACATCGAAGTATACGACGAGGTAATCGTCGAAATGAGTGATGACCCAGACATTATTAATATTCTGCAATTAAACTAGGTCAGATAGCTTCTTGTCATCTCGCCCCTGCGGAGAGATCTATGCTTAACACGCGCACCTTTGTCCCAAGTGGGCATAGATCTCTCCGCAGAATTGGGATGACAAAAATAACGACAGATCCAATCAGTTAGTGGCCTATCCTGAGGAATCTTAAAAGGTGCAAGAGAATGTCTCTGGGGGTCGCGGCCCCAATTGAATGGAGTTGCAATTTTCTCCATACACCGAGCAATAACAAAATACAAAACTGTATTTAGACAATACCTCCTGCCTCAAATAACCGAGCCCCGATTTATCAACCCCTTCGATCTCCACGGGTATTGTCAGCCTAAAAAAAAGGTGCTCCTCTCCTGCACGAAGAAGCTCGCCAGCTCTTCGGCTATGCGTAAAGAAACTCTCGCCCAATCCTACCCGATGTAAATCATCCACAAATCCTTCAAAATCGTAATATTTTTCCTCAGGTTGCGACTGAAAAATAAGCGAGTCTTCTCTAAACACGATTAGATCCTGAAGTACAGCCGGCCCTAGGCCACTATTGTATAATGCATACCTGAGGCTGAATGTAGAATCTGACAACCCTTCTCGATTCGAAAATTCAATGCGTTCAAGATTAGGCATCACGGACAGCCTGTTATGCAGCCTGTTTTCTCTTCCCTCCCAAATTGACAAGCCTATTGCAGCCACAGCAACCAGCATTGTCAAGATATTTGCAATCAGCTGGGTCCTAACACCTACCCCCTTTTTTGCCTGTGCCATAAATAAGAGAATTTAGATTGATGGAAAATGAAAGGGTGTCTATAAGTAGGTGGCTGAAGTACTCATCAAGGTAGTCCGTTGAGCAAATCCTAGCTTCTCATAAAAGGAATGTGCATCTTTCGTCTGAAGCGCGAACTGAGTACCCTTTAATTCAGGATGATTCATGACCACTTGCATCATCCAATATCCTAGTTGTCTTCCCCGATATTCTTCCTTGACTATCATATCAGAGACCCAGCTCATCTTTGTATAATCGGTGATGATGCGCACGAAGGCTATCAATTCACCCTGGTCCTTCAATGAAAAACACAATGAATGCGAGATGATTTTTACTACCTCCCCTTTAGTCCTTTCTTTTGCCCAGTAGGTGCTACTCAGCAAGCCATAGATCGCTTCTACATCCTGATCGGCAGGTTCATCAGACAAAACCAATCCTTCTCTTTCCCAGGTCATACTCCATTTAAATGTTATACGTGGAAGCCATAATGCGCTCGAATAAACGCGAAGGTAAAATCGTTCTTAGCAACACGCCTAGATTTTCAGAAAAGGTACCTACCCGATAACGCAACTTGGGCGACTTCTTGTTCAATACCGAATAAATAAACTGTGCAACCACTTCAGGGTCTCTTGCCTCGGTTTCCATTCGTTTTATTTTATCTACATAGGCACCAAAATCCTTGTCATACGCGGACCCATCGGTGGCCTCCTTGCTGATCATTCGATTTTGAGTGATTTTGGTACGGATATCCCCGGGCTCAATTAAAATTACAGATATTCCTTTATTCCTTACTTCCAAACTTAACCCTTCCATTAATCCTTCTAACGCAAACTTACTTGCACTATAGAAAGCTTGAAATGGCAAACCGATCAGTCCTCCGATAGAACCTATTGTCAGCAAGATACCGTCTCCCCGCTCTCTCATCGAAGGCAAGACCGCTTTGCACACCCGGAAGCACCCAAAGACATTAACATCAAATTGGTACTTGGCTTCCTCTATCGACATATCCTCAACAGCCCCTGCATAAGCCATGCCCGCATTGTTTATCGCAATGTCAATATGCCCTTCTGCCTCTAGGATGTTTTCAACAGCAGTCAACACCGAATCATCATCTGTAACATCCATAACAACCGGTATAAAATTCTCGTACGCTACCTGAGCAGTCCGGCTCGACCCATATACTTTAAGCCCTCTCCCTGCCAGTAAACGAGCGCAGGCAGCTCCTATTCCAGAGGAACTGCCTGTAACTAACACAATTTGGCCCGGCTTGAGCATGTTTTTCTCACTGCTGTTTACATTTTCGTATTCCAGATACCTGATACAGTACGCATCATCGCAGAGTCGATGTTACCCTCTAAGGAAATCTTATTATACGGCCTAATGGGAAATACGAGTTCTGTCATCACAACAGCACCATCATTGACAAAAACTTCAATCGATGACAAGTCAACAAATACTTGCACTCGCTCGGGAATTAAGTCCTCCAAAGGAGCCGAGTGAGAACCAGCAAAACTCTCCTCAAAATCGGTTATCCCAGACTGGGATCGATCAAACAATACGTGGTCATTATTAAGCGTGATGGAAACAAATTCACCTGCATTGTTCGAAAGCGTAAGTTGCATGCCTTCCAGGTTTTCACCCCCTAGATCGAGAGCAAACAGAGAATCCTCAAGGACAAGTTCGCTTTGGATCTCAGAAAAAACATCCACGGGTTGATCCATAATCCCTTGCATCTCATCGACAGGTTTTGAGCTCAACCGATAGGACCCAGCTCGCTCATGCAATCGCAGCTCCCGCGGAATGGTCATCGCACTTCGCCACACGGTTGTGGGTACTACTTGGGCGTATTTCCAATTTGACATCCATCCAATGAATAAACGCCGCCCGTCAGACTCAGGGATATCAGACCATGTTACGCCAGCATAATTATCAGGCCCATAATCAATCCAGACAGCCTGTTCTTCCCCATCCACTGGGATTACCTCAGGAGCAAAAGAAGGATCGAGAGAAAACGTCGAGCCATCAAACTCTCCGACAAAATACTGCGTTGCAGATCCCCCAGCAGGACCACCAGGATTGATACTTACAAGCAACACCCATTTTTCATCATCAGCACCCGTTACAGGTAACTTGAATAGGTCAGGGCACTCCCATACACCGCCATGTCCACCCAAACCTTCTCCGAAATCACTTTCAAAACTCCATGATTTTAAGTCCGGAGAAGAGTAAAACGATATTTTATCTTTTACTGCGAGGGTCATAATCCACTTTTTCCCCTCTTCATACCACATGACCTTCGGATCCCGAAAATCACGAATACCAGGACTATCTAAGACTGGATTCCCTTCGTATTTTGTCCAGGTCCTTCCTTTATCCAAACTATATGCAATTCCTTGGTATTGAATGTCTACACGCTCTTGGTCCTTTGCCCTCACGGGTTCGTGATAGGTATAGATAGCTACAAGAGGGGGTTCGGTCCCGCTCCCAAATCCTGAGGTATTGTTCCAATCTACAACGGCACTGCCTGAGAATATGTAGCCCAATTCATCCGGATACAATCCAATTGGTAGATGCTCCCAGTTGACCATATCACTCGACACCGCATGCCCCCAGTGCATTGGCCCCCATACGTTACTATCTGGGTAGTGTTGATAGAATAAATGATACTCATCATCATAAAACACCATCCCATTCGGATCATTCATCCACTGTTGTGGAGGCGAAAAATGAAATTGGGGGCGATGCTGCTCGTCAAACGTCTTAGAGACCGTCTCCGAATTCATTTCTACTTCGTATTGACTCGATTCTTTACAACCATAAATTGCAACGATAAAACCAAGAATCATCGCAAAGGGTATTGTGCGCTTCATGAAGTCGTGGCGTTTGGTGGGTAATTCGTACTTCAAGGTGGATTGACTCGCAAAATAGCAGATAATTAATCTGCGATGCAAATGAAGTTATGACGTGCCTATAACTTCTTTGTTATACCTACCCCAAAATACAAACGATGTGCATTCAGATTTCGAGTCACATCAAAACGGAGTGGTAGATTAAAGAGATGTGTCAACGACAGACCCACTTCATGTTGAACCGATTCATCGTACAAAGAGAACGCATCAATTCGTTGGTGCCCCTTCCCAGCAAAAGCTTGCCCATGCGCACCATGCACGGTTATGCCCAGTCCGCCTTTCGCTACGGCCCACATTCCAAGATATTCAAATAGCGCAGTGGAAAAGTCATGCTCCCAAAAAACGCTCCACATGTTTGCCCCTTTAATAGGCAAGCCGGAGAGCGACTTAAAGGCCCCGAATGGAGCAATAGGATGCCTCGCAACATCCAGGATACTGTTAAACTGCAAAGGCAGGTCTCCTTTATACGTTGCCCCATAAAAACGCAAATGGAGTGCATTGGGCCAGGATCGCCTTCGATACAAGGTAGGGATTGTCAGTGACCCGACTGCTTCATAGCGCGTAAATGAAACCCCGCTGTTTTTAAATCGATTCACATTACGAGTGAGGCCAATTTTTAAACCATTGCCTCCTGCTTTCATTTGCGCATCAGGAACGCTTCCTATTTCAACCGACGCACTGAACAAATCATAGTCCCCATCCCGTACTCCAGGATTCACACGGGGGCGACTCCCAAAAAAGCGACCTTTCTCTTCAACGTTCGTCTCTACACCTGCATGTGTCTCCCTGGAAAAGCCGGCGGCCAACGTGGTTTTCAAACGATCAGATACAATACCAGCCTGCACAAACCGTCGATTTTGTTCGTAATAATCAAAGTAGTCCTCCCAACCGACGTAGGTCATAACCCCGTTTGCTATCGATGAGTAGGCCCTTGAGTCATATTGCTCGTCAAAGCGTTGATCGAAACCAACACGCACAAACCCTCTATGGGGATAAAAGGCCGGAGTATTCAATACGCCCCAGTTATAGGTAAGACCACCTCCGTAAGAAGGCTCATCGATTTTAAAGCCATACCCCCCATATCCAAACACATCAATATTCCTGCTAATCGATTGGTGCTGTTCCATCCCCAGGTAGACTCCCTGAACCCGAGTGTTTCCCAATCTAACTCCAGAAAAAACACGCTCGAATAGGCCAACGCTCTCGGGAGGAGATTCTTCTGCCGATTCTTCCTGTAAAGCGATAGCTGTATAATTAGCCAGTACCCCAATCGGCCTGAAGTGCCTATTCAGTCCCTTCCTAGGATCCATTTCGACAACGTCTTCAATCTCTGCCGGTGTCATTGGCACTAGGCCGGGGTTCCACCTGAACAAATAGTCCTGCCTGTCTACGTTTGGCTCGAAAGTGACAAAGTCATCATACAGGAAAAGTGAATCAGGCGGCGGTACATTGACTGCGTACCGGGTCAGCCTGGAAACCTGTTTATACTGAGCAGAAGGATAAGCCACGCCGAGCCGACCAAAAGAAACCGATCCTTCAACACGCAGATCGACGGGTAACCATAAACTATCGCCAAGAGGAGCGAACTGCTGTTGATAATGTGCATCCCACTCCTTGATCGGAGCAGGCAGTACGTTATCAGGGCTGGGCCGGGCCGTTATCTCCAGCAATACATACTCTTCATCAAGCACCGAGACGTGACCAATCAGCGCCGTGTCATGGCCCGAATGTGGACCAAAATAGATATCATATACGCGCTTTCCATCAATCGAACGCAGGCCTCCGAGGGTAAACTTGTAGACGTCAAGTGCTTTGGGATGGGTAGGGCCTATAAGCTCCAATCCCAATAAATATATAGTATCATCATAGAAATCAGGAACGTGCTGTGTCGATGCAAAACGAAATCGACTGGATCGGGCTGGCTTCGTCCTACGCGCTCGAACAAGACTCCGGGTACCTTGCTCAGGCAACCAATAATGATTCGCGATCGTCTCCCGCATCTGCGCCAGTTCAAAATCGCTGTACAATTGAAAGCGGGAATAGGTTTGTGCCTGGTAGGCTGTAACGTGTTTGCGATCCAGTTTCTTCCTCTCTATGACCTTCCTCATAATATTATATGCAGGGTCCTCATCGGTCACGACAACTTCTTCCAACTCATAGGCCACAGGTACAAGCAAGATGTCCAGATTGGACTGTGTGTTTTCGCTCAAAAAAAGCGCTTTGGTCTCATATCCGATGTGGCGAATAACGACTGTCGCAGGAAGCTGCAATATATCCAATTCGTACATGCCAACTGCATTGGTAATCGTACCTCCACCCGTCTCCAGGATTTGAAGTGTCACTGCCGGCAACGTTTCGTTTGTCTCTGCATCTATAATAGTACCCCTGAATATGCGCTGTGCATACGAGGGATCTGCCAGTACCATCAACACAATACCGATGCAGAAACATCTAAAGAAGAGACCGTATCTTTCACCCAAGGTATCACTCATAGTGGCAGCATTAAAATACCCCTTTTCTCGAAGTCTTTTTCCTATAACGGTGCAGCGAGGGTTTTCGTACACGCCAGTCAAATTATTGTCTCCATTGGCCTCCCACTCCTTCTTCAACCTTTTTTTATTTATCAGATCCCATACAGCCACGACTTTGCAAACTTCGCTCGGCTTATTCTTCCTGTTCATTCTCACTCCTAATGGATATGCCCAATCTGTAGGCGACATCACGATCGGGAGTAAATATGTGATGCACTCTGATATTCTGGATGAGAACCGAGAGTACTGGGTCAGCCTCCCTCCCTCTTACGATCAAGCATACCAGTCACACAAAACCTATCCGATTCTTATTGTCCTTGACGGACGCTCCCTTTTCGGGCCTGTGACAGAAATGATCAATCACATGAGCACCAGCCGAAACGGAAGCAGACGAGTACCGGAAATGATCGTTGTAGGCATACAAAGCACAAACCGGGAACGCGACTTTACACCTGACAAAATTGTTACCGTAAGAAAGAACGACACGGGTGGCGGAGACCAATTCCTTGCCTTCCTGGAGAAAGAACTCTTCCCTGTTTTGCAAAGTACGTACCGTGCTTCGTCATACCGCGTTTTGGTAGGCCACTCTTTGGGAGGCTTATTGGCCTGCCATGCTTACATGAAGGAGCAAACGCTGTTTAACGCCTTTATTGCTATCGACCCAAGCTTCGGCACCTGGGATATGGCAACAATGGATCAAAAAATAGATGCCGTGACCAATGTCTCATTCGACCGATTCCTATACATGGCAACAGCAAACTGGGGTGCTCGAAATCTTAGAAACAGAGATCGCCATGTACGATTCTATGAATCACTTAACCAAAAAAACAGCGCGGATCTATTTCGAGCCCAGCTTGAATACTTTGAGAATGAAAATCATTTTTCTATCCCCTTGATCGCATTTTATAACGGCATCTCCTCGATGTTCAAGGGATACGGTTTAAGTTACAGAGCCGTGACGTCCTTAAAGCAACTCACGGCTCATTACGAAACGATTTCAATCCGCTTATCTGCTGATTTTCAGGCACCGGAGGAATTGGTTGACAGAGTGGCGCATCAGTTTATGAGAAGTGACGATCCTGAGAAGAAGGCTGTTGCATACGAGTTCTTTGAAATGAACACCACCAACTTTCCACATTCTTTTACTGCTCTCATGAGCCTAGCCGATGCTCAAGAAACGCTAGGAGACATGGAAAATGCCATCGAGAGCTACAAAAAGGCACTAGAATTAGCCCCTGAAAATGGGAATGCAGAAAACCGACTCAACATACTGCTTAATGCTAAGAACTAGGTCAACTACCCTGGTTTAAATCACGGCTCAGTGTTACTAAACCAAAGACCAAAAACATCAACCCTACACCCATTGCGCCTTTATTACCATCAGTTAATACAGGCCCAATTATCATGAGAAATGCTGCAACCAGCCACAGAGCACCTCTTACTTTGTTTGACTGTATCAAGCTGTTTGACTTCCCAACCATTTAGTTCTTCCAAAATATTCAAGCTAACTAAAAAGTACGTGCTACGAGTATTATAGCAGTTTTGTTATAGTCACACTACTCCTCATCCATACGTAGCATTTGAATTTCACACACCAATTCTCCTCTGCCATTCTTACCATGAGGAATAATAAGGACTATCTGCCAACCGTCCTCTTTTGAAGCGATCACTTGTTTTGACTTATGAATAGAGGTACCCGGTAGCAGGGATACTCTGAGTGTCTTTACTGATGCCGCCAATGCGTTTCTCTGTCTTGTCCAAAGACAAGTCGTTCCCTGTTCTCCTCTGTTCTGAGTTCTTGCTTAGCCCATTCAATCTCCTTTACGATGCGACACACCAGGTACCTTTGGGCATTCAGAACAAAAGTGTAAATATCGCCGCCCCAAACCACCTTTGATTTCATGATACCACACGGCACCAATGGCCTTTGAACAAGGGGACAAAGCGGGTTAATGTCCTTTTTCTTTTTAAGAGCAATCATCTAACGTTATCTCATAATTTACTGCGCTTTAGAGCATCCGTGAATTCAATCTGCCCAGGACAATTATTCCCAAGACGATAATACGTTTATACCGAGCCATTATTGACTTAGGTACCTCCTTATACAAATACGACATGCATCAACTTGAACCATTTTGCACGAACATTGAACGGCTTTGAACAGGTTTAATGCATGAATCAGATGTACTATTTCGCATCTGCGTTCATTAAACGAGCTTAAAGCCGATGAAAATAGTTATTGTGTTTATCCTTTTATTCTTCTCCTCCCTCAACCTATTTGCACAAAACGTTGAACGTCCTATTTCAATGAACCAGGATAACTGGGAGGCCGCTGCCGGCCGTGCGGAGTTCATTACTCATAGAGGTGTACCCGCCATGAAAGTAACTCCAAATCCGGAAGTCCTGTTTTCGCAACCTGGCCAGGTTGTATTAAAAGACGTTCAATTTGCTGAAGGCACTATCGAGTTCGATGTTGAACTCACTGATTTCTTTCTTTCGGCTATCTATTTCAGACGACAAAATGCAGAGAATGCAGAGGTGTTTTATATACGGACATATCGCGCGGATGACCCAACCGGCCCTGATGCAATCCAATATACGGAGTTAATAAAAGGGGTCGCGTTATGGGATTTACATCCAAGATATCAGGGCCCCGCTGAAATCAAAAAAGAAGGATGGAATCATATTAAACTGGTGATCTCCGGCCAAAGGATGAACGTTTATGTAAATGACATGGACACCCCTTCACTCTCTATTCCCCAACTGATGGGAGCTACAGATCCAGGCAGTATTGCTTTTGAAGGAGGCGGTATTTTTTCAAATCTGGTTATTAAACCTGGATTAACAGAAGGTATAACGCCTGAACCAGCCTACGACCCAGAAAGTACCGATTCGCGTTACATTCATCAGTGGCAAGCAAGCGAATCATTCTCTTTACCTCCTGGACGCGAACTTGTAAGCGCCATGCTTTTCCGGGCCTACAGTGATCATTTCCCTGGTGACGAGACTGTCTGGCAATCCATAGAAACAGAGCGAGGCGGACTGGTCAACCTGAGCCGTCGATTTGGAAGATCGGACGAACGAAGAGCCGTCTGGCTAAAAACAAAGATTCATTCAAACAATGAGCAACAACGAACGCTACGACTGGGATTCAGCGATGAAGTATGGGTCCTGCTAAACGATAAGCTCGTTTACGTAGACAAAAACCTGTATTCTCATCCCATCATGAAGGACGCATTCGGTCAAATCTCCGTAGATGACGCATCCGTTACTCTGCCTTTACTGGAAGGCGAAAATGAACTCTTAATAGGCGTTGCCAATAGTTTCTTCGGATGGGCCATCATGGCTCAACTGGAAAATACGGATGGATTGAGAGTAGACATTAAATGAGTTACTTCCCTAAAATATGCGTGCCGTACTGATCCCAATATAAGCACCACCGGCATCCAAGCGCTTGGCAAAATCAACGCGTAAAACGGAAAATAACCCGCTAAGGGAAACGCCTACTTCATGATGCCAGCCATCTGATCCATAAAGGGCCAGGTTAGAAGCATCTTGCCCCAAGGGCAATGAATTCGCATCAAGCCGTGTACGACCATGGCCACCAAATACAATAAGGTTCAGCGCATTCTCGGCCAGGCCCTGTAGCCCGACGAGCTCGAATGGAAACGTCCTAAAGTTATGCTCCCAGAATAGAGCCACATGTTCTTCTCCGCGATAAGGTCCAAGCTCTCTCGTTTTAAGCATGCCGAACGCATTAAACACCTCCATGCTTCCGTTAATAGCTCCCAGGCGCTGAAAAGGGACACGGCCCGTACTTGACTGTGCCTCAAGACGCACATCTAGGGTATTTGGAATCAACCTGCGCTGGAAGAAGGTGTCGAACCGCCAATCAACGTTTGCCCCATACGTCGTGAAATCAAAATCACTTTCAATAAATGAAGGGTTGCTATGCTCCACAAACAGAGTCACACTCTTTTTACCCAGAAAGCCAGCCGAATCATCGTCATCGCCCCAGTGAAGCCTGGCTGACACTGAACGCAATAAGCCCGACTCAATAGCAGGGTTTTCTCTACGTACAAAAGTATTGCCCAATAGATCATAGTCTGATTCTTTTGCCAGGCTCGTATGATCTTCGAGATTTACCCCCAGGGAAAGCCTGGTGTCCCAGCTACCGTTTCGCCAGCTCAACGAGGAACGAAAACGTTCACTCCTGAAATAATCGTAATAGTCTCTCCCACCAAACAGGGTTACCGACCCGTTCAAGAACTGCAGAAAAGAGGAGCCCGGTGTTTGGGTCTCTGTATACCGGGCAAACGATGCATCCAGTTCGAACCGCTGCCTACCCCCATAGCGAATTCCTCCACCTACATCATACGACCATCGGGGCTCGCCAGATTGCGCTGAACTATACCCCAAACTCCCCCGCAACTCAACGGCATTAAAAAAATCTCTGCTCAATCCAAGTTCACTGTAAAATCCTTGCACTCGATTAAAATGAAATTTCCCGGTAACATCCAGGCCAAGATCAAGCCGGCGCTCACGGCCATTGCTGCTAGAAGTACTATCTCTCTCTGAATCTCCCTCAACCTCAACCTGGACAAATCGAGCAAGAGCTCCCTTTGGCTTGTAGGCTTTTTCCAGGGTTAGTGTACTGTCGATATTTTCATAGGCGGCTATCTCTGCTTTTTCCAGCGGCAGTGCAAGGCCTGTTTTCTCTAGAGCTGTACTATCAGCAACGGAGACGGAATCGACTTGTACCAGATCGTCTGTTTCAAACAAGGTATCGGGAAGCACGACATTCACCTCGTAATCGGCCATGCGGCTTACTTGCTCTATATGTATTGTTGGAAAAGAAAGAAGCCGGCCCAAACCAAGGTCTAAGTCCATCTGACTCCTAAAATCGACGGGAAGCCAGAATCCTCCGCCGAAGTTTGAAAACTGCTGATCAAATACGATATCAAACCCTTTAATCGGCGGTGGAAAGAGGAATGCATCTCCTGGTTCAAGCTGAACCTCCAAAAGCGCATACTCGTCGTCCAACACGGCAACCTGTCCGCTAAACCCTGTCTTAAATTTATTTCGGGGTGTTACGCTGATATCATAGACCAATTGATCATCGATATACCTGTACCCAACCAATTCAAACGTGTAATGCTTCAGCGCATTCGGGTGAGTAACCCCGATGAAATCGTAACCCGCCATTTCGATGTTGTCGTCATACAGGTTGGCCATAAACTGAGCAGCCGGCATAAACTCATCAAATTCCAGGTTCGACGTTTTCCGTTGCGCCTTGACAACCTCCCGCAATCCTTCGTCTTGCTGCCAGAAAACGTCCGTAACCGATTCGATAATCGACACAATCCCGGTATCATTTTCCAACGTAAATCGTGTATACGCCTCCGCTTCAAAGGCCTCCAATTCCTCTCTCCATTGCTGTTTTCGCTCGATCACCTTTTTCATGATCGAAACAGCGGCATCCTCGTCCGTCACTACCAATTCGTCCAGGCTATAAACTGTCGGATTCAAGCCGATATCCAGACGTTTATTCGATTCACTAGTAACCTCTATGCGCTGAGATTCGTATCCTATATATCTGACCACAAGTACCGCAGGAAGCTCAGATACCTGAAAGGTAAATGCCCCCTCGGAGTTGGTAATTGTACCTTGAAACGTGCCTTCTACCTGGATATTTGCTGCCGGCAATGACTCCCCCGTTTCGGCATCCTTTACCGTTCCCTCGAATAATACCTGGGCTGCCAAAAAATGTGCATCAAAAAATGCAAACCAGAGAAACATTAAGGCTATGCTATGACGTAACAAAGTATTACGATTCATGATCAAAGAAGTAAGCAAAGGATGCTGTTTATAAGTTAGTGGAACCGCCTGGCTTATACATCTCAACAGGATTCTAATTTAGGGCTAAGAATTCTTCGGCCACGAAATCAAACGCCGTTTTTTATGATATAATCTGCATTTCGCCATGTCCCATTGGTTTGAAGTATTTGACAACGAACGCGTTCAGCTCCTCACACGCAAACAAGCCACTCGGCTCATTCGCATGTTTATAGCGGCTTTTGCCGTTACTACGGCCGGCATTGTCATGGGATACAACTATAAACCTTTTTTTCCATTAATTATTGTAGGCGTCTTTATTACCTGGATTTTTGCAATCTGGTGGATTATGTGGCGCCTTCGCATGCTACGCAGAGTAGCCTGGTGCGTAAAAATATCCGACCGAAAAATTGAGGCGTACGACTATACCCGCAAAAAGATTTCCATGGACTGGACGAAGGTACAACGTGTCGAGATCAACAAAGATTGCCTGAATCTTCTGGGTCCCAACTTTTGTTCTTTCCAAATCCCTCAACTCTTCTCTGACTTCGCTGCGCTTAGCCACCGGATCACGAGCCTGGCTGAGCTCTACGAAATCCCCATCTTCATCGACGGTCTCCCCTGGCAAAGCCTCGATGTCTACGAGCTATATCCGTTTCTAACGGAGGACGCGCCGCAGTAATTGCAACCAGAAAATCTTTTTTTCTGGTTGGTTTCTGGTTTCATGTTTCTCGTTTCTGGTTATTAGAAATCCTAAAGCTCACTTTTAACAAGAAACCAGAAACAAGAAACGAGAAACCTATAATTTCCTATATTAGAACCACCACCATCTCTCGTGCTTTCTTAGAAGAACCTATACCTGTCTGTTGACAGACTTGCTACAGGTTCGCCCACCTGTTCTGATTGTATACATGCGTCGCACCCCTATTTCAGCGCAGCCCTATGTTGTAGTGGCATGCGGAGTGCTTGTTTGCTTCCTCTTTTCTGCGCTCTCCTTTATGCCCGAGGATCAACACCCCTCTACCTTCAGAGCGTTGGTATTCAGTAAAACATCAGCTTTTAGGCATGCCTCCATAGAACAGGGCCTCACCCAACTCCGAGCCATTGCGCTCGCGGATGGTTTTTCTCTGGATGCAACCGAAGACGCCCGTGTATTCAACGACTCTACGCTCGCTCAATACCAGGTGGTCATCTTTCTTAATACGACGGGTAACGTTCTTAACGCAGAACAACAAGAAGCCTTTGAACGATACATCCGATCGGGTAATGGATTTGTTGGCATTCACAGCGCAGCAGACACGGAATACGATTGGCCGTTCTACGGCAACCTGGTTGGAGCCTATTTCCAGAGCCACCCCGCTGTTCAACCCGGTGTTATCACGGTTGCCGACCGGGTCCACCCCTCTACCTCACACCTTCCGCTCAGGTGGAATCGCTCGGATGAATGGTACAATTACACGGATAATCCAAGAGGAGATGTTCATGTCTTAGCCACGCTCGAAGAATCCTCTTTTCAAGGCGGTTCAATGGGCATCGATCACCCTATTGCATGGTGCCACAATTATGAAGGAGGTCGATCCTGGTACACGGGCCTTGGCCACACTTCTGAGACCTTTGAAGAGCCTCTTTTTCAAGAACACTTGCTTCAGGGAATCAAATACGCTGCAGGAGTTATCGATGGCGATTGCACGGCTACTGTGGATGCCTTCTTTGAAAAAGCAGTGCTTGATGCAAATACGACAAATCCGATGCACCTCGATATTGCCCCTGACGGACGGGTCTTTTTTGTCGAGCGCGAAGGGGCTTTAAAAATTTATGACCCTGAACAGCAAGCCACAACAACTGCCGGCAATCTTGATGTCACCACGGAATTTGAAGATGGCTTGTTAGGAATTGTATTGGACCCAGACTTCGAAGAGAACAATTGGCTGTATCTATTCTATTCACCAGATATCCCTGAGGCCAAGCAGCATGTTTCCCGTTTCACGATGGATGGTTCGGCTTTAGATCTAGAATCGGAAATCATTCTATTGGAAATCCCTGTCCAGCGGGTACAGTGCTGCCATTCAGGAGGCGCATTGACGTTTGACGGCGACGGGAATTTATTTATCGCCACGGGCGACAATACAAACCCGTTTGAGTCGGACGGATACGGACCTATAGACGAGCGCCAGGGCCGATCCCCCTGGGATGCCCAGGGCACCTCGGCGAATACCAACGACTTCCGAGGCAAAATCCTACGCATTACACCCCAAGATGACGGGTCTTACATCATTCCTGAAGGCAATCTTTTTGCTGATAGCACGGAAGGGAAACCCGAGATTTACATTATGGGTGTACGCAATCCCTTTCGAATTGGCGTAGATACCCGACGAGGCTGGTTATACTGGGGCGATGTGGGGCCCGATGCCGGAGTAACGGCTAGCAACCGAGGAAGTGTCGGTTATGATGAATTCAACCAGGCACGCTCGGCAGGTAATTACGGATGGCCTTATTGCGTCGGCGACAACCAGGCCTATGTTGATTATGACTTTCAAACCAGGCAATCAGGCGCTCTATTCAATTGCCAGGCCCCAGTAAACACATCTCCGAACAATACCGGCGCAACAAATCTCCCCCCTGCTCAACCTGCATGGATATGGTATCCCTACGCGCCCTCTGTAGACTTCCCCCAAATCCCTGATGGCGGTGGAAGAACCGCGATGGGAGGCCCTATTTATTACTACGATGTAGATCTCGACTCAAAGCGCAAACTGCCTGAATACTTTGACGACACCGTATTTATCTACGAGTGGGCACGCAACTGGGTCTTGGAAGTAAAGCTGGATGAAAACGGGGACATTCTTCTTATCAATCCATTTATCACTGACATCCAATTGGAGCGCCCTATCGCAATGGAGCTTGGCCCAGACGGCGCTCTCTATGTACTTGAGTGGGGCACTGGATTCGGTGGAAATAACAACAACTCTCAACTTGTACGCATCGAGTTTGCAAGAGGCAACCGCTCTCCTATTGCCTCTCTAGAAGCATCCCCTCGATTCGGTCAACCCCCTCTAACTGTGCAATTCTCCAGTGACGGCTCATTTGACCCCGATCCAGGTGATCTACTTTCCTTTGCCTGGGATTTTGACGGGGACGGCACCACGGACTCATCCGATCCTAATCCGTCGTTTACCTACAACGAAATTGGAGGCTTTACAGCCTCCCTTCAGGTATCAGACCAAGAAGGAAACCAAGCTACAGTCTCAACCGTGATCTCGGTAGGCAACACCCCGCCTCGTGTAACGATGAACGCCCCGTTCGACGGTGGCTTCTTCGACTGGGGGGATCTTGTATCCTATGAGTTTGAAGTCATTGACGCCGAGGATGGTAACTCGTCCGATGGATCGCTGGATTGCGCAAACACCGTTTTCCAACCCTTCGTGGGTCATGACGATCACGCCCACCCACTTGACCAGTTTAATGCGTGTGACGGCACGTTCGCAATCATCGACGCTCACGGCTCAGACGGGGACAATTTGTTCTACGTTGTAGAAGCCACGTATGAAGATGCAGGGTTCGGGACAGGTCCTGGCCTCAGTTCAACAGCACGCCATATCCTTCGTCCTAAGCGTGTACAAGCTGAGCATTTCACGACGAACAATGGCACGATGATCGAGCAGACAGGAGATGTTCTGGGTGGCCGGCAAAATGTAGGCTTCATTGAGGATGGGGACCACTTTTCTTTCGACCCAATAAACCTGGCAGGCATCAATTTTATTACCTATCGCGTGGCCTCGGCCGGACCTGGAGGCGTAATACGCGTCCATGTTGACGCTCCCGATGGACCCGTCATAAGCACGACTTCGGTTGAACGAACAGGGCAATGGCAACTGTATCGGGATGTAACTGCCTACATCGAGGACCCAGGTGGTACCCACGAACTGTTCTTTGTATTCACCAATTCCCCCGGCGCTTCAGGCCTCTTCAACATCAACTGGATGGACTTTATCGGTCCCGGTATTGCCAGAACCGCTAATGACCAACCAGGACTCTATGCCCAGTATTTTCCCAACACCACATTTTCCGGCACTCCACAGACCCGGGTTGACCCCCGGATCAATTTTAACTGGGGCTCCTTCTCTCCTGTCCCTACGAACAACGCGGACGAGTTTAGTGTGCGCTGGCGTGGGTTTATAGAACCTGAAACAACCGACTCCTACACGTTCATTGCTACAAGTGGTTCTGACATGAACGTCTGGATTGACAATCAACTCATCCTTCAACAAAGAAACACCGCCACCAACCTGGAAGCGACATCCTCAGCGATTACCCTGGAAGCAGAACAGTCCTATGCCATTCAGGTCGATTACATACACAATGGCGGACCAGCACAGGCCGACCTGTTTTGGAATAGCACATCCTCTGGGCGGACTATTGTACCAATGGACGTATTGGCCCCGGACAGCACCCTGTCTGTGCAAAATGCAATGGAGATACCGGACGAGCCGACAATCAGCAGCATGTATCCCAATCCTGTTCAGGATCGAGCCACCCTCATTTTTTCACTACCGCTTCCCGGACAAGGGCGTGTAGAGGTATATGACCTGCTTGGACGAAAACGAAAGACGCTTATAAACGGCAATCTCTCAGCCGGCATAAATCGAGTCGAATTCGACGTCACCGACCTCGCAGCCGGCACGTACTTTTACGTCGTTGAATCCTCGAATAACACACTACACGACAGCTTTGTTGTGCTCAAATGATTTTGTGGAGCTGTTTAATGTTTAATGTTTAATGTTTAATGTTTAATGAAAATAGCAACTGGTCATTCATTAAACATTGAACTTTAAACGTTTAACAAAAACCCCTGCTGCTCCTCAATCACCTGTGCCATCTCCTCCTTGATCGACGCCAACAACTCACCTACAGGCACAACATCGTCAATTGCAGTTACCCCCTGCCCTGCAGACCAGATGGTTTTCCAGGCCCTGGCTTCAGCCTCAGCGACATCCAATTCCTTACCGAAATCGATTTTTTTCTTTTGATGCCAATACTCTTTCGTAATTCCTGCCGCTTCCAGGCTCGACCGCAAGAAACTCCCTGGCACGCCTGACACCGCAGCGGTATAGATGATATCTGCAACTGAGCTATTTACAATGGCTTCCTTGTACTCCTCCGGTGCTCTGCTCTCTTGTGTATTGATGAAACGAGTCCCCATGTACGCAAGATCAGCACCCATAGTTAACGCAGCAACCACATCTCTGCCCGAACTGATGCAACCGGCAAGTAAGATCGTTCCATCAAACATAGACCGGACCTCAGACAGAAAAGGCATGGGATTCAGCATTCCTGCGTGCCCACCTGCACCAGCACTTACACAGATGAGGCCATCCACACCCGCTTCGATTGCTTTCTCCGCGTGCCGCCGGTTCGTCACATCATGCCAGACCAACCCGCCATAACTATGTACAGCGTCTACTACATCAGAAACAGCACCTAACGAGGTAATGACGATCGGCACCTGGTGTTTAACCGTAATCTTTATATCGGCTCTCAACCGGGGGTTTGATTGATGGACGATTAGATTTACACCAAAAGGAGCCGACTGCCCAGGGGTCATAGCATCCAGCGCATCCAGCTTGGTTTTGATTTCTATGAGCCATTCCTCGTAGCCTTCCGTCGTTCGTTGATTCAAGGCAGGAAATGTCCCAATTATCCCATTCATGCAGCAACTCAAAACCAGCTGTGGATCCGAAATCAAAAACATAGGTGCAGCTACAATGGGCAACCGCAATGCACTGGATAGTTCTTTTGGTATCATTCTATTGTTGTGATGGTTCACACTTCTATTTTACACCGCAGCCAATGCGAGTACATCTCTTCCTGAAGCTCAGACTGCTCCGCCATCCGTTCTATTCTAAAGACGCCACTTGCGGGGTCTGCAGTGAGAAGAAGACCAGCATGCCTCAAATAATCATTGTACACGATATCTTCAACACCATACACATAAGCACGGAAAAAAGCATCAAAACGACTATCAGCAACGTGTTCTAGTGCTTGCTGAAACCCTTCTTCTGGTACACCTCGATTTTTCTCAGCGTATTCAGCATATAGATACCGAAATACATCATCCAGCGATTTTTCATTTGCAGTTCTATGCCTGATTTCAAAATCGAGCAACAACCCCAACACGTTCCCTGACGTATAAAAGGAATGCCAGGTACCGGGTGCTGCTGCTGGGCCGATCCAACTATCCCAACTCGTGAGGGCCACACTTCTCACCTTACGCCCCGGAGCACGATCATAGCGCTGGATAGTATCTGCTAATTCTTGCAGGTATTCTTCTTCAGTAAACAAACCAGCCCTTGCCAGCGTGAGGTCCGTATAGTAACAGGTAATGCCTTCGTATACCCACATGGTCGTAGTATAGGCTTCCATGGAATAGTCGGGGTGATAGATCGCCAGTGGACGTATTCGTTCCACACTCCAGACATGAAACAACTCGTGAGCAGTTAGATCCAAAAACCGGCGCCTGAACCCGGCATCCGAGTAATCTGCCGGGCCAATCACGATGCAGGTTGAATTTTTGTGCTCTACTCCGTGACCAAATCGATCAGGCAATAAATGGTATAGAAAAACATATCTCTTGAACGGAGTGACTCCCATCATCTCCGTCTGCACGTGAACAATCCGCTGTACCTCATGCAACACCTCATCGGGGTTGTAGTGCCCCTCTCCTTGAAACACCAACTCATACGTGGCGCCGCCATGATCAAATCCATAGGTCCTCAAATCAGGGCTTATGATGAAGGGAGAGTCGACTAGCTCATGATAATCGGAAGCAGGGTATCCTTGTTTTGACTCATCGTAATCAAGGGCGGTCGCAACCTTCCACTCCTGGGGATTTGAGAATGAAATAATAGACGGTGTAAACTCTTCCCCGGGTACATACATGAGCACCGAGATGGGATTTACGTACGCTTCGTGTTCATCAAGATAACTTTCGCCAGCATCCAGCACGTTTGCGTAAGCTTGATAACGAACCACAACGTCCTGCTCATCACCAGCCTCTATCTTCCAGGTGTTTTTGTCCGTCTTACGAAAAGGCAAAAACTCACCAGACTTCGAGTAGGCCTCAAACCCTATGATGTACCGCGCATAGTTCTGAATGATATATCGCCCAGGCCTCCAGGCCGGCATACGTACCTCTAAATCCCCGCTTCCCAAGCGTGAGAGTTCTATTTGGACATGAAAATAATGGGTGTGTGGCTGAGGCCAGGAAAGATGATACCGGATTGTATCTACTGATTGCCCATTCGCATTCATACTTCTCATAAATCCAATGCCTCCCCGATCAACTCACGCGAAGACTCCGAAAGCGGCAAGGCCAAAGCAGCCGCATGTCCTTTCGGAGACATCTTGGCCCATGTCTTTTTCAGGATACCCATCAACTTCTCGTCATCATGCTTAGTAGCAAACGAGTCGAAATAGTACTGTAGAAACACAAGGCAAATCACATCTTCCAGCGCCTGCACGTCCTCATCCTTTTTTAACCGCTTTTTCTGGATGAGCGATTGCACACGAGTGATAACCTCTGCTTCATACCCATTCTCCTCCATTACCCCACCAACCGTTTCGGCGTGATACTTCAACAATGCCGTTCGCCATTGCTTGTAGCCCACCCTGGTCATGGGATAGTCATTTCGAGGAATGGCCCACCGGCGGATGTGCTGCGCTCTCGCAGCCAGTTGCAACACTTCCGATGCCTCAGGATGAAACGCCGAAAGCCGATCGGTCATTCGTTGGGCATAGAGCAATTCTTTGGGGTACACCTCCCCATTAAATGATTCTTGATGCGGATCTTCGTTGTTTATCCGATCAATAGCCTTGATCGTTCTAGCAAATCGCTCAGCGTCCATCTAGTCTTCCCTGGGTACACACCCTACTTTTCTTTGGGTATCGGCAACAGCGATGATTTTCCAACCGGATTTAAAACGAGCCAATTGAAACGAATCCTTTCCACAGTGATCAATCTTATCGCCAATCCAAAGATTGTAATCCAACCATACCGTAGCCAGGTTGTCATGAATGGTGATTCGAGGATTCCAGTACGTTTCTAGGACTCTCTGGTCCCTGGGTTGCGCGATATACTCTATTAATTGCGCCATCATCATAGGACGAACGCGAGGAGCACCGGCATCATCAGAATCTGTGATCATCAACCGGGCATCTCGCTCTGTCACGGACCACATCTTTGTGGTATCTCCGTCAGCAAATCCTTCAAAAAATGTATCGATGGGCACCATGATTTCATCGTAGGTTGCCTGCCCGTATACAGTCCCGCAGAGACAACATCCGATCAATAAAAAACTATAAAAACATTTCATAGGTAGCTAAGTATAGTTGATAACAAATTTGCTGCTTCAAGAACACGGCAGCATTTCGCATATAATAAACATCTTGAGCCAAATATACCTTCAAAGATTTCTTTCTGGTGGTATACTGATTCAGTACTTACTATTTGCTACTCCAACGCTTTCCAGGCTCCTGGCCGTATCTGCTGCACATCATAAGGTTATTCCAAGAAAGCAACTAAACCGACCCCGGTTGTCATTTCATCTATGGTTTGGGCCTATTCTAATGATATCTGGTACTTTATAGTCAGTGCCATAGTCACCCTTGCGCTGTTTATCTACGCATTACCGCGTAGAGATTACCCAACTGTGCCTTATTTTCTGCTAGGCACTGCATTGATTACGATATGGAGCGTTCTGTCTTGTTTTGAAATTCTCGCAGCAATTTCATCTATCCGCGAAGGTATCAGCAATGCAATGTACCTTTCCATTTCCTTTACCTGCGTACTCTGGTTTCTTTTCTCCCTGTCCTTTACCCGCAGGAAAACCTGGTTCTCCTCCAAGGTTGTAGCTTCTTTATGCCTCATTCCCACCATTACTACGATTCTGGCATTAACAAATCAGTTTCACGGATTGATGTTTGGACCGAGTCGTTTTTTACTTGAAAACGAACAGCTTATCCTCATCAAGGAATACAGACTCTGGTTTTGGATCCACACCATTTATAGCTACATGATGGTCCTCCTGGGCTCAGGATTTATTATCTCGTTTGTCCTCGACAAAGACCGGGTTTCCAGAAGGCAAGGGTACATCATGATTATAGGCGCCATCTTTCCCTTTGTAGCAAACCTGCTTTTCCTTGGCTTCCGAGAGGAGTTCATGCATATCGACATGACCCCCGTGGCGATGACGTGTGCCTCGGTATTCTTTGCATGGGGCATCTTCAAATACCGCCTTTTTGATCTCCTCCCATTGGCCCGATCCACTACGTTTGACCTCATGGACGACCCAGTCTACATCCTCGACACGCAGGCTCGTGTTGTAGACTGCAATCCGGCTGCCTGTCAGTTTCTGGACAAAGGCAGAGAGGAGTTTATCAATCAATCGTTTACGGATCTCTTTACGCTGCCAACAAACATCCTGGACCCGGAAAACCCATCAGCGATCGAATTCTCCATGCCGTCCGAACATGGTCCTGTTTATTATTCCATCCGATCAAAACGAATACTCGGCATCAAGCATGAGCATCTTGGATTTCTTGTAAACCTCCACGACATCACGTCTCTAAAACGAAATGAAACCGCATTGCGGAAAGCAAAGGAGCACGCCGAAACAGCTACCCAATTCAAGAGCGATTTTCTTGCAACGATGAGTCATGAAATAAGAACCCCTATGAACGGCGTTCTTGGCTTTACCAGCTTGCTTATAGACACGCACCTGGACAATGAACAGCGTAATTACGTCGCCACGATCCGAAAAAGTGGCAAAACGCTTCTCGCACTTATAGATGACATCCTGGACTTTTCCAAGATCGAAGCCGGCAAGATCGAATTGGAGTACACCCCGTTCTTTTTGCATATCTGCATTGAAGAAGCGATCAGTATCATTGCAAAAAGAGCCAACCAAAAAAACCTGGACCTGTCTTACTACATCGACCCGAATGTCCCCATTGCGATCAAAGGAGACAATACACGGGTTCAACAGATCCTCATCAACCTGCTCGGTAATGCCGTCAAATTTACGACAGAAGGAGAGATCATCCTTCAGGTAACCTGCCTCGAAATTCCGGCTGACAACACAACCCCCTTCTTGCTTGAATTTTCTATCCACGACACCGGAGTAGGCATCCCCAAAAAACGGCTGCATTCCATCTTCGACTCCTTCACTCAAGTGGACAGCACGTCAACCAGGCGGTTTGGGGGTACAGGTCTTGGCTTAACCATTTCAAAACGATTGTGCGAAATGATGGGCGGCCAGATACACGTAGATAGCCAGGAAGAAGTCGGCACCACCTTTTATTTCACGCTCCCCGTGACCGAAGTCATTGAGACGAGCTTCTTAAACCAGAATACAACCCTGCAGCGCAGCATGCCGGGATACAAGGTGCTTATTTCAAGCTTTAACGCAACGCGTCAGAAATACCTTTCCCTGTTATGCAATGGGTGGGGTATGCGCGTAACCGTTACAGAGAACACAACAGGGATCTCAAATCTGATCGACTCAGGGCGTGTGTTCGACTTATTAATCATTGATCATCATACAGAAAAACTAAACACGAATGTCGTACTAAAGACAATCAGGAGCCGCGGCATCGAATGGCCCATGTTCGTGTTGCTCCCCATAACAGAGACCATTTCCTCCTTACCAACCCCGATCAAAAACATCATCCAGAAGCCCATTCAGCGGCAGCAACTGTATGACAACCTCCTGGAATGCCTCACCGGCCTTCAACCCGTCGACCGAGATAACTCACGGCTCTTCAACCACAAACTGAGCGACACCTACCCCCTCAACATATTAATCGCCGAAGACGACAAGATAAACCAGGACCTCGCCCTCCTCCTCTTCTCCAGATTGGGCTACGACCCCGACATCGTCTCCAACGGCAAAGAAGCCCTCGAAGCCGTCGCCAACCACATGTACGACGTCATCTTCATGGACGTCTACATGCCCGAAATGGACGGCCTAGCCGCCACCCAATCCATCCGCAACAAAGTCCCCCAGGACCTCTGGCCGCAGATTATTGCCATGACTGCGAGTGTTACGCCGTATGATCGGGCGAGATGCGAAGAGGCGAGATTGGATGGGTTTATTAGTAAGCCGATTGATGTGGAAGTGCTGTCGAGGACCCTGCAGTTGGTTAAGGGAGATGGGTGAGAAAAAACATC
>JAHQVL010000379.1 GCA_019634345.1 Rhodothermaceae bacterium | reverse complement strand
CTGACCCGATCCTGGGATGATATAGTGGCATCAGCAAGCGGCACACAAGTCAACATGATTATGTGGATGGGAGACCCATACATCAATGGGTACATGAATGACTTCGTGAAGCCGACCCTAAAAGAGCGCTTTAACATGGATCTTAATATTGGTTCAGGGCAAGGCAATCAAATCGTATCCATGCTGATGACCGAGATGGAAGCCGGCAAGGCGCGGAGCGAAGTAGACATGGTGTGGATTAACGGGGAGACCTTTTACCAGCTTCGGCAAATCGAAGCCTTATACGGCCCCTTCACCGACGTCCTCCCCAACGCGCAATACATCGATTTTGAAAACCCATTTATCGGCATCGACTTCCAGCAACCGATTGATGGCTACGAGGCTCCCTGGGGCAATGTGCAATTCTCGATGATCTACGACACAGCACGCGTTGAATTCCCACCTCTTAACAAAGACGAACTAGAAGAATGGGTTCGGGCAAACCCAGGACGATTCACGTTCGACACCGCATTTACAGGCATGACCCTCCTCAAGTGCCTGCTCGTTAATTTTGCAGGAGACCCCGAAGCCCTAAACGGCCCCTTTGACGAAGAGAAGTATGCATTGTATGCGGGCCAACTCTGGGATTACATCAATGAGATTAAACCTTATTTCTGGAAAGAGGGCAAGACATTCCCTACCGGCGTTGCCCAAATGCACCAGATGTTTGGAAACGGGGAAATTGACTTTACGATGAGCTACAACGATGGGGAGATTGACAACAAAATCCTCCAGGGTGTTTTCCCGGAGTCGGCCAGTGCCTTTGTTTTTGAAACGGGCACCATTCAGAACAGCCATTATCTCGGTATAGTCGACAACGCCTCCAATAAAGCCGGCGCCCTCGTTGCGATCAACTTTTTGACCTCCCCAGAGGCACAGCTCAAAAAATCGGAGCCGGCTGTTTGGGGGGATGGTACTGTGCTTGCGATAGATCGCTTGCCCGATGAATGGAGATCAACCTTCGAGCAAACCAAAGGACGCATCTATGCCCCCAACCGAGCTGATTTTAAAACGGTAGCGATCCAGGAATTGGCTCCGGAGTACATGATCCGGTTATATGACGACTTTAGAAAACAAGTGTTGAATGAATAGCCGTTCCCTGCCTGGAAAAATTGGCCTGGTTCTATTCCTCATTCTGGCCATTTTCCCTATTGCTTTTAGCATAGGCTATGCGGCTTTTTACAGCCTTGGCCTCACGGGTTTATTGAGCGATGGTTTTACATGGGAGCACTGGAGCAATGTATTCTCCAGAAGAGAAGTATGGGGATCCCTGTTACTCAGTGCCTACATTTCTGCGTTTACCGTACTTCTTACTGTAGGAGCGGCTCTATATATCTCGATTCGACTACGAAGCCATCTCTCAAAAGGCACGCTTTCTTATGCGATTTATTTGCCCCTGGCCATACCAGCTACAGTTGCAGCCTTTCTTGTCTTTCAACTGTTGTCGGGAGCCGGATTTCTCTCAAGAATCTTCATGACTCTTGGCCTGATTGATTCCATCAACCAGTTTCCAGACTTGATTAATGATGCTGCTGGCTTTGGAATTATTGCTGCACACACAGGCCTTGCTGTACCCTTTTTCACCATTCTCTTCTACGAGATCTACACGAGCGAAAAAATCGATGCGCTTTCCCAACTGGCGCATACGCTCGGCGCCGAATCTCGAAGCGTCCTCTACAGAGTGACTCTTCCGATCTTAATCAAGAAGAGCATGATGAATATCTCTCTGTTATTTATCATCGTGATGGGAAGCTATGAAATCCCCTTGTTGCTGGGTAGACAAGCTCCCCAAATGATTTCGGTGCTGACGATGAGAAAGTACGAGATGTTTGACATCAGTGAAAAGCCTGAAGCGTTTATAGCAGCTCTCCTGTACACGGGCATCGTGTTGGTTCTTCTTACTCTTGTATTTAGGCGCTCGGGGGCTAAACATGCCATCTAGTCCAGAAAATACATTTTTAAAAAGCAGCTTCCTTGCGGTAGTCGTGCTTTTCTGCATTGGCCCCTTCGTTTACCTGATTGGGCTTTCATTTGTAACGTCCTGGCCCTACCCCTCCATCCTTCCAGAATCGTACAGCGTCGATTTATGGGCTCGGATGTTAACCGGATCGGGGGCACTGGTATCAAGCTTTTTTCTATCCCTTCTGATTTCTCTGATCGTCGCAGCTACCTCCACGAGTGCGGGATTTATGACGGGCAAATACATCGCATACCACAAGCACAAGTCTCTTTTACTGTTTCTCGCGTATGTGCCCTACATCATGTCTCCAGTGATCCTGGGTACGTGCCTGATGTATCTATACATAAAAGGAAATCTCACCGGCAGTACTGTGGGTGTTATACTTGCACAGACGATGTTTGCGTACGGGTTCAGCATCGTGTTCTTCAGCGCATTTTGGAATCATCGTATACGAGCGTTAGAGGACCTCGTGTATACCCTTGGCGGGAGTGTGGTTCACGCGTACAAAACGGTCCTATTACCTATATCTAAAAACGCATTACTCATCTGTTTTTTTCAAACCTTTCTGATTTCCTGGTTTCAATACGGCCTTACCTTACTAATTGGGTCCGGCAAAGTACAGACGTTACCTATAAAGGTGTATGAATATGTGGGAGAAGCAAACATATATTATGCTGCGCTAGCCAGTTGTTTGCTCGTATTACCCCCGGCTCTGTTGTTGTGGGCCAACAAACGATTTGTTTTCAAAACTGTCTAAGGGAATGTTTTTATCCGTTCGTGAACTTAAAAAATCGTTTGGCAAGGACGAAGTATTAAAGCAGCTCTCCGTAGATGTAGAGGCCCAATCCACATTAAGTATCCTGGGTAAGTCTGGATGTGGAAAAACGACATTCCTAAAAATTCTGGCCGGCCTTGAATCCCAAGATCATGGGTCGATAGAACTGAATGGAATCGAGATCTCGCAACGCCCTCCGCAGAAAAGAGGCGTGGTGTATTTGTACCAGGAGCCGTTGTTATTCCCGCATTTAAATGCGTTTGACAATATTGCTTTTGGGCTACGCATTCAAAAAGTAGATGCTGATGCAATCGAGGATCGCGTCGCTTCCCTTCTCAAGAGCCTCGGCCTCTCACAACACGCCCTTAAGATGCCAGATCAACTCTCAGGAGGTCAGAAGCAGCGCGTTGCCTTTGGCAGAGCTATCATCGTAAATCCTTTATTGCTCTTGCTCGATGAACCATTTGCCAGTTTGGATGTCGAAACGCGAGCAACCATGCAGCACCTCTTTAAAGACATTTCGAATCAATTTGGAATCACATCTATTTTTGTAACACACGATTTGAAAGAAGCACTTCTAATGGGAGACAAAATTGCTTACATGCAACAAGGGCACATAACCACTTACTCCAGCAAGCAAGCTTTCATCAATGACCCTAAAGTGGGTGTGTTAAAAGAAATTTCTTTTTGGTCCAACCTGGTTCAATCAACATCCAATCCGGAATAACTGAAGAGCGACAACACTAAACAACTAAACCATGGATAACAACTCAATAGGTATCATCGTAGGGAGCGCGTTTCAACTGGATATGCTCCGCGGTTTATCGGCCTCTCCTATCGACATAAACACTCCTTTTGGTCCATGGACTTTGTATAGAGTAGAACTCAGGGAAAGAAATGCGTATATTTCGTTCAGACACGGTTTTCCCCATCATTTTCTCCCTCACCAAATTCCTTATCGCGCCCAAACCTGGGCCTTTCATTTTGTCCAATGCCAGGCACTGCTGGTAACAAGCTCTGTTGGGGTTCTTGATCCGTCGCTACCGCTCTTTCAACCACTGCTTCTTCAAGATATCATGACTGTAGACAACAGACTGCCAGACGGCAGTACATGTACCATGTTTACTGAGCCGAGCCCGGATCACGCGCACCTGGTGTTGAAGGAAGGATTGATTTCGAAAGGACTAACCCAGCAGCTTTATACCATTGTAGCTCCCCATCACAATGACGTACCGACAGATGTTGTTTTTGGGTATGTTGGCGGTCCGAGGACAAAAACCAAAGCGGAGAACAAAATGTGGCGGCGTTTTGGCGCCCAGGTAAACTCTATGACACTGGCTCCGGAGATTATTCTCGCTAATGAGATGGAGATCCCCTGCTGCTCGGCGGTAGTAGGCCATAAGTATTCGGTACCAGAGATCAACGAGCCCGAAGACGAACACTCCGTAACGGAGTCGTTTGAACTATCCAGAGATGCGTTGGGCCGTGTTGTTAGAGGGTTTATATCTGAAATAAAGCCCGTACCGTTTGGCAATCACATGTATCGATATCAAGAAAAGACACCCGGCTAATGAAGACCCCCGAGGATATCGCTCGCTTTATTGAGCACCATGCCCCCCACCTGAACATAAGCAAGCCCCCTATCCCACTTAAGGGTGGCTTGATGAACCACGTGTGGAAAGTGCCCTGCGAGCCCAATTCGGTTATTCTAAAACATGCACCGCCTTACATAGCTACCGTTCCTGAAATCGAACTTGATGACTCTCGAATTATTTTTGAGGCCGAAGCACTGCAAGCCTTTTTGGCAGAAGGCGACCTCTCCAACATCCCTTCGCCATCGATTCGCCCTCCCCTCTTGCTGTTCCGCCATGACGAAAGTCATGTCATTCTTCTTGAAGACATTGGAGACGGTGTAGACCTTGCTGTATGGCTCGGCCACTCAAAGCATACCACTGAGAAATTTGGGACCCTACTCGGGCGTTTTATTGGAGCCTTACACAGGGAAAGTTTCGACAAACCTTCTTTTGCCCAACGGTTTGACAACCACGCCATCCAGAAAACCCGCTACAATGTACAATATGAATCCATTGGCCCCCTGTGCCTGGGAGCCGGCATTGAAGACGCAGAAGATCTTGGCTTAAAAGCACGGCAATTAGGCACCCGGTTATTACAAGAAGGTACCTGCCTGATAATGGGAGATTTATGGCCGGCTTCTGTTCACGTAACCCCCAATGGGTTACGCGTTATCGACTGGGAATTTGTCCATTATGGCAATCCGGCGCAGGACATTGCACACTTTGCGTCTCATTTATGGATGCTCCAACATCGGCTCCCTGAATGCAAAGATGCCGTCCATACCTTCTGGGACAATTTCGCGGCTGCTTATGCATCAGAGATTGAGTCCATTCATGACTTACTTTGGACCTTGCCTGTTTATGAAGATGCGTCCATACATTTCGGTTCCGAAATTTTAGTCCGAACCATTGGTCCGTTTAAACAGAGCTATTTATACGACAACCTTCCTGACAATGCACCGCTTCTTAAGCAGGCCATTTCCCAGGCTACCGGCAGAATCAGGAACGCACAACACATCACTGATTTGCTCTCCATGCTAGATTCATATACGCCCGTCTGAACCTACCTGAATCCGTATTGAACATAACCGACGAAGGGTAGTTATATAAATCAACTTATCATTGGGAATCTAAGGTCTTCGACTTTGGACATCTTTTCAGACAAACAGAGAGTACTCGAATCGATATGCCTACAACCGTCCAGGACAGCGGAATTGGAAATCAACTAAAAGCACTAATTAGACTTCAACACGTAGACAGCCGGATTGACCAGCTTGAACAAATGCGGGGGGATCTACCGGAAGAAATCAGAGATCTAGAGGATGAAAAAACGGGGCTGGAAACCAGAATCTCTAACCTAAAGCAGGAAGAAAAAGAGAACGAGGTTAAAAACCGGCAAGCCACGCTTGCGATCAAAGACAGCGAATCTCTCATCAAAAAATACGAAGAACAACAACTTCAAGTACGTAACAACAGAGAGTACGATGCGCTCACCAAGGAAATAGAAGCCCAAAAATTGCGCATCCAGGAAGCCAATCAAGAGATCGAAACCATGAAGCAGACGGAGTCGCTTAATGCGCTTGCGATCGAAGAGGCTGAAAAAAGACATGAAGAACTCAGCGCTATTCTTGATACGAAGAAGAAAGAACTGAATGATGTACTGAGTGACACTCAGGCTGAGCAGAAAGAACTTGAAGCAAAAAGAAGCGAAGCAGAAGAAGCTGTAGACAAGCGCTATTTGCGTGCCTACCAACGATTACGCTCCCGTGTTCGTGACGGAAGAGCGTTGGTGCCTCTTCTCCGCGGAGCGGCTTCTGGGTATTCCGTACCACCGCAACGCCAGGTTGAAATTCGTCAACGAAACAGAATTGTTGCTTGCGAACACACAGGGCGCATCATCGTCGACCACGAACTATTCGAAGAAACAATTGCGGAACTGGAAGGCTCGCTATAAAGCGAACCTTCTTCCTATATTGTTAATGTATTGACGAGGTTATCGCTGCCCTAATGGGCAGAGGAAAGTCCGAACACCGCAGGACGCCATGCTTCCTAACAGGAAGGCCTTGCCTTTGCGGCGAGGACAGCACGTGCAGCAGAAAGTATTCCAGCCGATGGTCTCCTTTTGGGGAAACAGGTAATGGGTGAAAGGGTGGGGTAAGAGCCCACCGGCACTTCAGGTGACTGGAGTGGCCAGGTAAACCTCATGGGGTGCAAGGTCAAACAGTTTCGAGATTCCTTCAGGTATCAACGATGGTCCGTCGAAGAAACGGGTAGACCGCACATGAAATCAACGGCGACGTTGGTTCTAGATAAATGATAATCGGGCCTGATTGGCAACGCGGTATCCATCAGGACGCACAGAATTCGGCTTACAAGTCAATACAAACCGCAAAAGGCAGCACAATGTGCTGCCTTTTTTAATGTCGATTATGTAGTGGGTTCTCAGGCTTTATTAATTGCCGTCGCCTTCGTCACCACCACTTTCTGATCCGCCTCCTTCAGCGGGAGCAGGAGCTGCAGCATCACCTGCAGGTGCCGTCCCAGCATCAGTAGGAACAGCATCCAAATCAAGTGCACCAGGTGCAGGAACAGTCTGCTCTTGCTGGGCGCGTTCCTGAATCACACTATTCGCGGGCCCAGAACTGGTGCTGTCAATCACAAAGTTGGACAAGATACATAACACGATGAATGCAGTAGCTAGAATCCAGGTGGCTTTCTCCAGTATGTCGGGAGCCTGGCGAGCACCAAGTACCTGTTGGGTTGCTCCACCAGCCGCAATACCAGCCAGGCCTCCTCCTTTACCGCTTTGAACCAATACAACAAACGTTATAAGCAAAGCAATAATTGTGATAACAATAATAATGAATGTAAACATAGGGTATCCGTCAAAATTAGCGTCCGAATTCGCTTTTATGTCGATCGAAAAAATAAGATCCGTCAATCAACAGATCATAAGGCACTTTCACTGATGAAACGGTGGACTCGCTGTAACCCTACGATGGTTTTCATGTCCTGAATCGTGCCATCATATACCAGGTTTAACGCGTCGGTAAAAGGGATTCGATGAATACGCAAGAACTCATCCTCCTCTTGTTCGGCATCCCCAGGCTTTAAATCTGTCGCCAGGAAAAAATGAATCTCTTCATTGCTGTAACCGATTACAGGGAATGAGAATCCCAGATCAACAATTTTGTCTGCCTTCCATCCGGTTTCTTCATCCAATTCCCGATTGGCCGTTTCAATAAAAGGTTCGTTACCATCGCGTTTACCGGCAGGAATTTCAAGCATAATGCGCTGTACGGGATACCTGTACTGCTCTACCAATAGCGTAGTCCCATCTTCAAACAAAGGGATAATGGCTGAAGCGCCGGGATGATCGATCCATTCCCTGATGGTATTATTTCCATCAGGTAACT
>JAHQVL010000378.1 GCA_019634345.1 Rhodothermaceae bacterium | reverse complement strand
GGTAGGGGTCAAACAAGAGATGCTTACCCTGCCACTGCACCAAAACCCCGCTTTGTCCCAACCACCACGTTCGAAATCCTTCTTTCTCACTTTTCGAACGCGCCACATCGGCCAGGAATATATCGTCTGCTTGGAGAGGCTTAATCATAATGTTTCTGGTTTCTGGTTTCTCGTTTCTGGTTGGTTTCGGGTTAACTACTTGCCAACTAGAAACGAACAAGAAACCAGAAACAAGAAACCAGAAACATACCCCCTCGATCACGAGCGAGTACTACAAAATTATCTCAGAGATGTCCCCTGATTCGAGATCTTTGAGAATACGTTTCGTTCTGCCGTCAGGCATGAGTTCATCTTTGATGATTTCTTTCCCTTCATGCATCTTTTTGGCAGTACCCACTTTTTTTACATCCGTTGCGCCGCGCCATTCTAGCTGAACAGGCTCCCATTGTTTTGATTTGGCAGACGCATAGCAAGCGTCAATGATGGCGTTGACGACGTATCCATCGTAAAAATCTTCATGGGCGCTTGGGGCGCCAGCGTCCATGGCGTCAAACATGTCGGAGAACATGTGGACGTAACCCAGTGCGTTGGGCTCGTCGCCGACAGGGAAGAGCCAGCCCTTATCCGATTCTGCTTTTTCGGCCACGTAGCTGCCTGACTCGCCCGTTGTAAACATGTCAAAGCCGGTGCGTAGCCAGTGATTCAGCATGATAGTTCCTTCCGTGCCGGCTACCTCGTCGCGAAGGTCCATACCGCCTCTAAAGGCCCAACTCACCTCAAATTGACCAACAGCTCCGTTTTCATAGCGTATCCAGGCAAGGGCCTGGTCCTCGGCCTCGATGGAGTGAACCAGGGTATCTGCCCAGCACATTACCTCGACAGGACGAATGTCTTTGCCGATAAAATTCCGTGTAATCTCGATGCAATGGCACCCCATATCCACAATGGCACCACCACCAGCCTGTTCAATATCCCAAAACCATGAGCTGTGAGGGCCGGGATGGGTTTCTCTTGAGCGGACCCATAGAATATCTCCCAGAGAGCCTGCCCGGACACTCGCAATCGCCTTCAGTGTTTTTGGTGTGTATACAAGATCCTCCAGATATCCATGAAATACACCTGTCTGTTCAACGATGTCCAACATCTCCTTCGCTTCTTTCGCTGTACGACCAAGCGGCTTGGTGCACAAAATGTTTTTTCCAGCTTCTGCGGCTAAACGTACACACTCCAGGTGCAAATGGTTAGGCAGCCCAATGACGACGGTATCACATTCTGGGTCCTGAATCGCTTCAGAAAGATCCGTCGACCAATTCGGGATATTCCATTCTGCTGAAAATGCCCTGGCTCGCTCTTCGGTCCGCGAATATACGCGATGAACCCGATCCCGCCGGCGTTGGCCGTGCAAAGTCATGGTGTAAAACATACCGATTAACCCGGTGCCCAACATGGTGATCTTGTGTGCTTTCATGGCCTCTGTCTGGTTCGTTGATGTGTTGGCTGAAGATTACGAAAGACGGGCAATGAGTGCAAGGTAGAAAGTGCAAGGTGCAAGGTTCAAAGTGCAAGGTGCAAAGGGCTGAAAGTCGGGCATTGTCGAATAATACAGAAGTACCTATCTTCGAGAAACACTTTCTCCCCTTTTCAAGGGAGATGTCCCGTAGGGACAGAGGGGTCCAGACTCTAAAGGAAACCACCCTGCTTACCCAAAAAGACAGAGGGGTCTAGACCCTAAAGGAAACCACCCTGCTTACCCAAAAAGACAAGCCTCACACCAACCACTCCCGCATTCAATTATCTCATGCACAGAATTTACTTCGCACTAGCCTTCTTGCTGATACTCACCTCTTGTTCAACCTCTCAGTCCAATTTTTCTACTCAACAAGAGCCGATAGACGAAGGCCGATACCGCGTGCTCGTCTATTCACACACGGCCGGATTCAGGCATGACTCTATCGAGGAGGGAGTGGCCCTGGTAAAAACACTCGGCGAAGAACATGATTTTAAAGTAGATGCCACAGAGGACTCCCTGTACTTTGCTTCGAACGATCTCTCACAGTACGCCGCAGTCATCTTCATGAACACCAATCGGAACGTCTTAGATGAAGCCGGCCAGGCTGCATTCAAGCAGTACATCCAGCAAGGAGGAGGCTTTGTAGGAGTCCACAGCGCAGCAGCCACTGAGTATGACTGGGAATGGTACCGCCAACTCGTCGGCGCCTATTTTGACGATCATCCTATACCCCAGGAAGCGCAAGTCATCGTAACGGACAACGTGCATCCTTCTACCGCGCATTTGCCTAAACAATGGACGCACTTTGACGAATGGTACAACTACCGGACAAACCCTCGAGAACACGTCCATGTCCTCGCAACGCTGAAGGAATCCTCCTACGAAGGCGGCACAATGGGGCACGACCATCCTATTGCTTGGGCCCATGAGTTTGATGGCGGGCGATCCTGGTACACGGGATTAGGCCACACGATAGAGGTCTATTCAGATCCCCTCTTTCAACAGCATCTCCTTGGTGGTATCGAATGGGCTGCCGGCGAAGTAGAAGGAGATGTACAGGCAACAAGGGCTTCTGCTTATAAGAAAAAAGTGCTGATGGATGCTGTAACGGATCCCATGGAATTAGCCATCGCAGAAGACGGACGGGTCTTTTTGGCAGAACGAGCTGGTGCGATCAAGGTATGGGATCCCAAAACCCAAAAGACAACACTCGCCGGCTGGATTCCTGTCTATATGATCATCGAGGATGGTTTGCTGGGGATTACGCTGGATCCAAATTTTTCTGAGAACAACTGGATGTATGTTTTCTACGCACCTGAAAGTGGCGACCCATCCCGATTGTCACGATTCACCGTTGAGGGGAATAGCATTGATATGCAAAGCGAGAAGGTCATACTGGAGGTCCCGGTTCAGCGCAAAGAATGCTGCCATGCGGGAGGATCCCTGGCGTTCGATTCAGAGGGGAATCTATATCTATCGACTGGCGACAATACAAACCCTTACGACCGTGAAGGAAGCCCGATTGATGAACGGCCTGGGTATCACCGGTCGGATGCGCAACGATCCTCTGGAAGCACCAACGACCTTAGAGGTAAAATCCTGCGCATCCATCCTGAACCTGATGGGTCGTACTCCATTCCTGAAGGCAATCTCTTTGCCGGTGATTCACTGCATCGGCCAGAAATTTATACTATGGGCCATCGGAATCCATTTCGTATCGCCATCGACTCAAAAACGGGGTGGCTCTACTGGGGCGATGTCGGGCATGGTGACGCACCAAATGACCGGGGCGGATGGGGGTGGGATGAATTCAATTTGGCTAAAGGACCGGGCAACTTCGGCTGGCCCTACTTTACGGGCAATAATCAACCATACAACGATTATAACTACGAATCACAGGAAATTGGAGAGCCCTTTGATCCATCAGCACCAATCAATGATTCTCCAAATAATAGGGGGGCTCAGGAATTGCCACCTGCCCAGCCTGCCTGGATCTTTTATACTTATGGAAACTCTGAGGAATTTCCCGAATTAGGAGCTGGCGGCGTCAATCCAATGGCCGGTCCTGTATACCGTAAGCCAGAGAATGCGGCCCCTTATGCACTTCCAGAATACTATGAAGGCATGCCTATTATTTATGAATGGATGCGCAATTGGGTCATGGAAGTAGAAACAGACGAGGACGGAAAGGCACTTGAGATCAGTCCCTTTTTGAGTGGGATGGAATTTGTTCGGCCCGTTGACATGGAAATTGGCCCCGATGGGGCCCTGTATGTGGCTGAATGGGGAGATGCCTTTTGGGGTAGTAACGAGAATGCCCAAGTGGTTCGAGTGGAATACCGTGGGAATAGGGACGCTCCGTTAATGGCAATGGAGCCTGTTTCTAATGAAGCTGCACCCAACGTGCATATTTATAGCCCTAAGGAAGGCGATTTCTTTGTGTTCGATGAAAAGCAACCTTTCACGGTCTCTGTATCCAACATTGCTGAAGGGCCACTCATGACTGAAAATCTGGAGGTAACAACCTACTCTGGGTTCGATACACACAAGCTTCCATTAGAAACCCTACAAGGAGGGGCTGGCCTATTTAGTGTCTCGAACGCGTACGCGCATACCCCTGAGATCTACATGATGGATCGATTTGCAGAACTAGAAGCGTGTTATTCCACCGAAACAGGTGCCATTGGATGCTCGCACGTTAAACTACAGCCTACGCATAAGGAAGCTGAACACACTGTTGGATATCACAATGCCAGGCGGTTTACCCACGGAACGCATCCTGCGTCTGAGATGTATCCGACGACTGCTTTAATCACGATGCAATTAAGAGCCGATGCCCGCTTATTATACAGCCCGCTACGCTTGAACCAGGTTGAATCGATTACACTACGCTATAAGCCGCATGCAAACGGCACCCTCGTCCTATACAGTGATAAGGTAAGGAAATTAGCGAGCCTGGAGTTAGAAACTACGGAAGGCGCATCGGTTTCTCAGGTCGAACAAATCGTGGCAGCCGACCTGGCTGTGTCCCATGATGAAGCCCTGGATATCTCCAATCTCGATCGTTCCGCTTATGAGAACTGGGCAGAGATCACCCTGCCGATCAACGCAACAGAAAAAGACGGCGGGCTTACCCTCGTAGTCAAAAGCGAAGCCGAAGGCATGGTCTTCGAACTAGACTGGCTGCGATTCAATCTCAAATAAGTTTACCGTTTCTTGTTTAGCGTTTATAATCCCTAACAGCTATTCTCTACCCCAAACAACGAACAACGAACAACGAACAACGAACAACGAAACGGTCCTCGATGAACGCAGCAGGCAGATATTTACAAAAAGCAAACGCAGTTATTCAACAAATCATAGAAACACAAATGGATGCGCTGGAGGAGGCTGCATCGATTTGCGCCCATTCAATAGGCAATGAAAGCCTCGTGCATTTATTTGCATCGGGGCACTCCCGGATCCTCGTAGAGGAGATGTTTCCCCGGCATGGTAGTTTCCCTGGCTTTCATCCGATGGTTGAACTTTCTCTTACCTATCACAATGTAGTGGTTGGTTCAAATGGTCAGCGCCAGGCAATGTACCTCGAACATGTTGAAGGGCTTGGGCAGATGATCCTCCGTAATTTTGTCTTCAGGCCCAACGACAGTTTTATCGTTTTCTCGAACAGCGGTAAAACGGGGGTTGTCGTGGAGGTCGCACTTCGGGCAAAAGAGATGGGGCTGCCGGTTATCTGTGTGGTGTCCAAAGAACATTGCGAGTACGCTTCTCCGCGCCACAGTTCAGGTAAGAAGTTGATCGATGTGGCTGATGTAGTTCTTGACAATTGCGCGCCCGGTGGAGATGCCATGGTGAACATCGAAGGTTTGGACGATCCGGTTGGCCCGGGTTCTACAGTGGGCGGGGCTGCTATCGTGAATGCACTCAAATCCCTGGTGGCTGAGAAGCTTACCGCAATGGGTAAGCCTCCTATTGTACTGACCAGTAGCTATTTTATAGGCAGTGAAGCTTCAGAAGAACGCTTCGATGTATGTTATGACGATTATCGCCGGCGAATGAAGAAGGTGTTTGGCAAAGATTAATTGTACTGTTATATGCTTTTAAAAGACAAAACAGCGCTGGTTACCGGTATTGGTAGTGGTATTGGGCGCGCAGCGGCGTTGCTCTTCGCAGAGCATGGCGCTCGGGTAAGTGGGCTTGATATTGATGAAGCGG
>JAHQVL010000042.1 GCA_019634345.1 Rhodothermaceae bacterium | reverse complement strand
CTACTTAATCGGCAACCGCCGCTTCCCTCACCTCCCCCCTGGCGTCGACGAACCCGGCAGCGAAAACGACGCCATCGTCTACGGCATGACGCAGATTATGGTGTGGCGAAAAACGGTTGGGGCGGTGCGATGGGTGAGGCATACGATGCGCCAAAAACAGTAGTTTTTGGCGCGAGTTCAAGGTTCAAAGTTTAAGGTTCAAGGCTTGGGACATGCCACAACAACTTTGAACCTTGAACGTTGAACCTTGAACTTGTACGAAGTCACCCGACTTCGTACATATCATGTATCAACCTCAACGTCGTCCGCAGCATGTATTCGGCTTCTTCGCGGGTGACGCTTCGGTTGCCGTGGACCATGTCGTTGCCGCGGGAGACGATGTCGCGGAGTTCTTTTTTCATGTGGCGGTACGGGCGCAAAAGGCAAAGCATACCGATCATTTGGGAAAGGGAGGGGTCGGGGTCGTCCATGAACCAGCGGCGGTTCGACTTTGAGATGCGCTGTTCGACGTATATATAGTTGTCAGAATGCGGGTCGTCCAGGCCCTGGAGTTCAAAGATGTCGCGTACACTGATCTCCAAGACAGTCCGGCACAAGGCACAGGTCGCGTGAAACTGCTTAAATACAAAGCAATGCCGCATCTCCCCCACCAGGTCCTCCAGGTAATCGGGTAACCGACCAGCACCAACAACCAGCGAACCTACTTCATAGAGCTCTTCGATATACCCATAGGGGTCGAACCACGAAAAAAAGAGCTCGCGGCTCAATTCCTTGACCTGGTCGATATTCAACGTGTCCTGAAACAAGCCCTTTAAAAAGCCAGTCGGCAGATCGTCTCCGGAACTGATGCTCTGTAGATGAGCAAGCATCTTCTTATCGGGTACATCAACCTGCTGGACGGAATTGGTGAACAGACGCAGCCGAATGTCCTGCCGTACTTGCTGGTACTCCTTAAGACATCGATACGCCTTCTGTACGTCCTTTTCCTCGATCGCAGCATCGAGAACGGCATGATACAGAGACTGCAGCTTGTCCACTTTCCTTACCAATTCATCCATTGTAGGCTCAACTATACGTTTATAGGCCTGAGATGAGGGTGGTATCGGCACTATTTAGCAGAAGCTAAATTGTGCTGTTTATTGCTGCGCAATCAGTTAGATGGGCATACCCATCTGCGTGTCGAGTTTCGGGTTTCGCGTTCCGAGTTGGTTTCGGGTTTTCGATCTATGAACTCGCAACAAACACGAAACGGAACATAATCACCGATTATTTTCCAGATCGAACATTAAGCGGAGATGCAGGAGATTGGTACCAGCTAACTACGAGGCCGTTTTCGAAGGAGACGGTGGAGTAGCCGTATTTTAGCATACGCGCGCTGTACTGACTGGGTGTGCCTTGAGCGGCAATCACTTCGTCGCGGGTTGAGCCCAGGGTGAAATACTTGGAACTCGTCGGATTTGATGGCTCCAGTATCACAGACAAGGGATAGTTGGTGGCTTCGTTCCATCCACTGACGCGGTCGTTGGCGAAATGCACCATCGAGTGGCCGTAATGGAAGGACTGATCCGAGAAGTGATCCGGCGTGCCTTGCACGGAAAGCACCGCATCTCTAGAAGACCCTAGTGTAAAGACGTCTACATTCTCTTCGTACTCGGGCAATAGCTTTGCGTTGAGCGATCCACTTGGATTCATGTGCCAGCTAACAACACGGCCTCTTTGGAATGTAATGCGTGATTCACCATATCGAAGCTCTCGTCCCCCATCGTCATAATGATCCGGCGTCCCTTCAACAGCAATTACCTGGTCGCGCGTGGACCCAATGGTAAAGTAATTTTTATCGTGCCCCCGCTTGGGATTCAACTGTACATTTAAGCGAGTGCTCGGAGACTGGTGCCACCCGACTACGACATTTTCTTCAAAAAAGATACTTGAGAATCCGTATCGGAAAACGCCATGGCGGACTTGTTCTGGTTCACCTTGTAGACGAACAACGTCTTCTTTAGATGATCCCAGGGTAAAGAATCCGGCATCAACCGGCCCACCAACATGTTTGTCTGTATTCAGGCGAGGCGTGCGGGTTTCAAAAACGTCTTCAGGAGGCTGTGTGAGCGCCGAGTCGGTCGTTTCTGTACCTCCAGAGCTAGGGACTTGAGGGGTAACCTCTGCCACCTGGGCATCTTCCCGATTCCCCATCAACGTCTCAAAATTACTGCGAGCCCTTAACTCGTCGTTTTTACTCTTATTAACAAAGTATACCCCAGCGGCCACTAGAATGACGAGCACCCCAACGATCGATAAATAAATGGCGAGTGGATTTCCTTTTCTACGGGGACGCTTCCGATGGTAACTGTATTTTCTTCGAGATGCGCCGCCATATTGGATCGAAGTACCTGAACGAGTCAACGTATTGCTCGGCGCAGCGGTATTTTTAGCGTTTTGATAGGAAGTATTTGCCGATTCTCTGAACGGACTTCGTGCAGAACTTGCCCGTTTGCTTGAATGGGTGCTGCCTGTTCGGCTATAAGGCCTTGAAGAGGTTCGGAACGAGTCCGAGCTAGAACGCCGCCGCGTGGAACCGCTACCGGTCGGCCGTGAATACCCCGTGTAGGCTTGCCCATTACCCGAAGACGAAGGACGCGGTGTGTAAGGACGATACCCCGTATAGTTGGTGCCTGTATTTGAGCGGGGCTGATTATTATTATACTCCTGCTTACGCGCTTTCTGGCGCGCCTGGTACGAGCGGATTTTCTCGTACGCCTCGTTGATCTCAGCCAATTTCTCAGCTGCTTTGGCTTTTAAACGAGGGGAATCTTCCCTGAAGCGATCTGGATGCCAAACTTTAGCCAAGTCACGATAGGCAGCTTTCACCTCGTCCGGGGTGGCACCAGGCTTCAATTCGAGTATTTCGAAATAATGATTCATGCGGGCAGTAGCAGTAGCAACATCAATATCAGACCAGAGACAGGAAGGGTATAGATGGTATCAGCATGGTTGTAGCGTTTCTGTAGACTGGCTTAAAATGGGTTTTCGGGTTCGATAGAGGGGGCAACATTGTACCAACCTGATCGAATTCTGTACCAAGGAATCAACGCAGCTTAGGAGGCCATGCTAAAAACATCTTAACGACTATTCTTTCTCACGAAGCACAATGGTAATCTCGTCCCACATATTCTCCCCTACGGAGGCCCCAAAGTGCTTTATTATTGCCTCAGTACCCGTACCCGAATAAACCTACATAAAGTGTTTCCTTAATTGTACGGAATAATATCCTCCATGACCTCCAAGGAATGGTGAAGAATCATAGAGATATCATTGCATCTCCATCGATTTGGCAAAAAAATTGATACCGGACTTTAATAGATGTATTAAACTGCTATTCAGGAAAAGATTACCTGGAGAGGCACTCAAATCTACACAAAAGCACATTTCATCTTCTTACTCATCTTCACAAACTAGTAGAATGCTCCCCTTAATTAACTGGTTATAAAATTCTATAGACTCACGACCGAATAAACACAGCTTTGTGACATTATAAAATCGCCAGAGAGTTTGATTGGCGCCATAGCAAAAAATTAATTGTTCTCGCTATCCACGGGTACATTCCGCTGAGAAATCATCTACCTGGCGACGACCAAAAGGCGCATTTAAATACAGCCAAAAGTACATAGCCCCAAGCGGTCAGAGATCAACGGATTCTTTCTTAACGGACCTATCATGTACTCAACGTAGGGAAAATATTCTACTCACCACATTTATTACAATTCGAAGAAATTGAAAATCAAGAATATTATAGCCTCAACCCTGAGCGAAAAACCAGACCGCTACGCAGTTAATGAACTCGTTGACGAGTGTTATCGTTTAGCGCTGGCGTATCTGCAGAAAAAAGCCCGATCGGGCTACCTCCTTCCACACCTCTTTGGTCTTTGTCTAGAAGACCTCGCACTGGACTGCTTTGCAGATCTTTTCCAGCGTGATGAGAATGGTAAATTCAATCTGTTGCACCAGTATTTCAACTCTGTTGAGTGGAAGGACGAAAATGACCATGATGTATACATCGTCTTGCGACGGCTCATCTTCAGTAAGGTTAACGAGGGGCTCTTCCGTCGTTACCGTGAAGCAGACCCGACCCTGGCTAAGATCATCAGGAATATCAAGGATGCTGTTAAAGCTGACGAGAAACTTTACTTGACTCGTTACAATGGCAGTGCATGGCTGATTTTTGGTCAGGAAGGCGATGAAATGAACAACTTGCCGATAGCACCTGTTGAGGTGTTGGAAGCACACCTGATCTCGTATCTATGCCGATCAGCCAGTTCTCATGAACTCGTTTCTTCTTTCGTAAAGTTCATCAAAGAACAACCGTACTACTGCAATGGGTACCCGGTTACTGGGTTTGCACAAGCCATCCGTGCCGCGTACGTCCATGTAGGAGAAACCGCTGTCGTTGTTGAAGAACCCGATCAGCTTCTTCGTCCTGAAGAAGTCGAGCAAGCGATTCAACATGCTACCCAAAAGGTGCAAAGCGTCATGCATGAATCCTATGTAAAGAAAGGCAAAGTATGCCTGTCCACCTTTGAAACGTATTTCAAAACCGTACAGGACATTCTGACGTCGCAGTTTGTACGCGACGCCAATCCAGTAGGCTCTTATTTCGATGCACTCCAGAACTACATCCCAGGCCTTTCTCGCGGATCGTACAGCCAGGAGCATCGCAATATTCTCGAGTACATCACAAAACTGTCTCGCTCACAGTTGCTCGTCTACTTGCGCAATCATTCTTAGGCAAAAAGAGTACTCTTTTTGTGTTTCGGGTTTCGCGTTTCAGGTTTCGGGTTTGTTTCGGGTTTTCTTAGTAAAACACGCAATAAACGAGGAACGTGAAACATGAAACCCGAAACTATTTAACGTAGTTTTTTAAGTTGGTTATTGACACTCAGCCATCAATTGGCTTACATTTGGCGCGGTCGTCTAAAATATTTAGGTGTCCCTCGCTTGTCTAAGTCACTTATGAGTTTTACGTGTCCATGGATCGCATAGACGAAATCGATGCTAAGATCTTGCGCCTTTTGCAAGCAAAAGGCCGCATGAAAAGGAACCGCATCGCAGAAGAAGTTGGGCTGTCTGTTCCCTCTGTCAGCGAGCGAATGCGCAAACTTGAGGAACGCGGAATCATCACAGGCTACCATGCGATTGTTAATGCCAAACGCATGCATATCGATATCACGGCCTTCATCCGCGTAATGGTCGAAAATTCTGACGACTATCCACAGTTTGTTGAGAAAGCCTCAAAATTAGAGGAAGTCCTGGAGGTACATTCTGTAACCGGAGATGGCTCTCATGTGCTGAAAGTCAGAACAAAGAATACAACAACCCTCGAACAACTCCTCGCCAATCTTCAATCCTGGCCTTCCGTGCACGGCACATCTACCAGTATTGTACTCAGCACCTATAAAGAAACGCGGTCGCTAGAGATTAGTCCAACGACGATTTATACCGCGAATTGAGTCCACCAACAATTGTACGGAACCTGGAGACAATAGTAAGGCCAGGCCTGCTAATCTACAGGTGCATTTTGTCACACTGGGACCTCCAGAAAAGCGATGTTTTTCCGGGAAAGGGGGATGACAATGACGATGACACTGCCACTCAATTAATGAACGTATCCGTTCTATGGGAAAGGAGATCGCAAAGCCAATGCACTCGATTCCAACGAATTCCTCATTTCTTAACCGAAAAATCGGCACTGATTAGGCTTCAAGCCACATCCAATACGGCAAAACCCCAGGCTCCGGATCCCAGACTATAAACGTAAACCCACCCGAAAGCCCTTTTCCGACGCCAAACGGCACCTTTTTAGATAAACTTGTATTAGTACTCACCGATATATATATTAGGCACCGAAATCGCCTTATTTTTTTAGGCAAAGCCTGTATCCGGCGAATATTTACTGAACCCAAGAAACCACACCGAAGCGTTCTGTTATCATGAGCACCAACTTCAAACTCGAGTATATCTGGCTCGATGGTTACAAACCCGAACCAAACCTGCGTAGCAAAACTAAGATTGTTTCTCTAGATGGAGAACCCACCCTGAGCGACTGCCCTATGTGGTCGTTTGATGGTAGCTCTACCGAACAGGCTGAAGGAAGCTCTTCAGATTGCCTGTTGAAACCCGTTAAAATTGTCCCCGACCCTGACCGTATCAACGGTTACCTGGTACTTGCAGAGGTATTGGCTGCAGATGGATCTGTCCATCCTTCGAATACCCGTGGCTCTTTTGAAGACGATCCTGATCTTTGGTTAGGATTCGAGCAAGAGTACGTATTCATCATGGACGGACTGCCTTTAGGCTTCCCTGAGAATGGATTTCCGGGTCCGCAGGGTCCTTACTACTGTTCTGTTGGCGATGGAAATGTAGCTGGACGAGATATCGTTGAAGAACACCTGGACCTCTCACTGGATGCTGGTTTGAAAGTTACAGGTATCAACGCAGAGGTAATGCTAGGCCAATGGGAATACCAGATCTTTGGCAAAGGCGCCAAGGAAGCAGCGGACAGCGTAATTCTCACCCGTTATCTCTTATTCCGCACGGCTGAAAAGTACGGTGTCGGTGTTGAACTTCATCCTAAGCCAGTTAAAGGAGACTGGAACGGAAGCGGCATGCACACCAACTTCTCTACAACCAAAATCAGAGAGGAAGGTGGAGAAGCCTATATCAGTGAACT
>JAHQVL010000377.1 GCA_019634345.1 Rhodothermaceae bacterium | reverse complement strand
TTGCCAGACCGTACGGTTATTGAGAACGTGTCCTTCGCATTGTATGCAACAGGAAAAAGAGGAAATGCTGTACGATCCCGTGCATTACATGTACTTGGCCGCGTCGGCCTCTCTCATAAAAGCAAGCGGTACCCGCACGAGATCTCTGGCGGGGAGCAACAGCGTGTGTCTGTGGCAAGAGCGATCGTTAACGAACCCTGGATTCTCCTTGCCGACGAGCCCACCGGAAACCTGGATCCGCGCGTTGCTGACGAAATTCACCAATTGCTGCTGGGCCTGAATAAACAAGGTATGACCGTGCTTATGGCCACTCACGACTATCGTCTTGTAAAAAAATATCCAGCTCGCACCCTTGCTCTAATGAACGGGCAAATCGTAGAAGTGCAGGCACAAGCACTCTAAAAAATCTACTGACACATCCTACTACGACAAACAGATGAATCCTGCGGATTCTTCTGTTTGGTTTCGTGTTTCTGGTTTCTCGTTTCTCGTTATTTTATACCTCAGGTTTTGCTTTTCAACAAGAAACCTGAAACACGAAACGAATTCACTGAAGCATTAGAATTTATTTGAGCCGAGTCAACATTCCTGAGGCTCCTGTGTTTGCTACCTGAGGTGGTGAATACTATATTCTTGGGCATTGTTATCACTCATTCAACTACACTCGTGCTTCTATGGAGATGTTAGAACACTTTATCGGCTTCATGAATGGGCTCCTGGCGCCGGTTCTTGTAATCATGCTTTTGGGTACAGGAATTTGGCTCACCATTCGTTTGGGATTTATTCAGCTAAGAAAGCTCGGCCATGGTATTGCCGTTACGAGTGGCAAGTACGACGACCATGATAATCCTGGCGATGTTTCTCATTTTCAGGCCCTTACGACGGCTTTATCTGCTACTGTTGGTATTGGGAATATTGCCGGTGTAGCGATTGCCATCCATTGGGGCGGTCCTGGAGCCCTTTTTTGGATGTGGGTCACCGCCCTGTTAGGTATGGCCACGAAGTACAGTGAGGTAACACTTGCGCAGCACTTCCGCCAGACTGTCGAGTCCGATGGCAAGCAATGGGCAGGTACCGTATCTGGTGGCCCGATGTATTACATCGAAAAAGGCCTCGGCAAAGGCTGGAAACCCGTTGCTATCTTCTTCGCCTTGATGTTGATCATGACATCATTCTTTACGGGAAATGCCATTCAGGCTAATACCGTTGCCACACAGATGTATGCGAACTTCCAGATTGAACCCTGGATTACCGGCCTTATTACAGCAACTCTGGTAGGTATTGTCATCATCGGTGGGATTCGCCGAATTGGAGCGGTTACCAGTATCCTTGCTCCTGTAATGGCTTCCGTCTATGTCTTAGGCGCCCTCTTTATTATTCTTTCAAACCCTGGTGATTCGCTGGGTGCATTTGGCATCATCATCAGCGAAGCCTTTAACCCAACAGCTGGTGTAGCCGGGACAGGCGTAGGCGTCTTCCTATTAACCATGCAATACGGGGTTCAACGAGGATTATTCTCCAATGAGGCCGGTCAAGGTTCGGCACCAATCGCTCACTCGGCTGCAAAAACGGATGAGCCGGTATCAGAAGGCGTTGTGGCCCTTCTCGAACCATTTATTGACACCATCATTATCTGTACATTCACTGGCCTCGTTATCGTAGGTACTGGAGTATGGAATCAAACGTTCGATACTGAGCTTCAACTCACGGATGGTAATATTTCGTATGTAACAGGAGATCGAGCCGTTAAATATGAATCAACCCCAACACCGGAGTCCATCGACTATGTGAACGGGGTTCCTGCAAATTCGGCTGACGATGCACCTAAGTTTGCCTATTTCGACATCCCTGTTGCAACACTCTACACCGATGAAGCCCAGACTCAACCGTTCTCAGGGACGATAACACCATCAGAAGCTACAGCCGTCTCCACAGCTGGAGATGCGTATACCACGCTTTATGGGCCTGCCGCACGAAGTAGCTCGCCGCTTACGTCCCTGGCATTTGAACAAGGGTTAGAGCCTCTTGGCCTTGGTTGGCTAGGTCGCTACATCGTACTGGTTTGTGTGTTCTTGTTTGCGCTCTCTACAGCCATTTCGTGGAGCTATTACGGTGACCGATGTGCTAATTACATCTGGGGCAAAGGCGCTATTCTGCCTTACAAATTTGTGTTCGTACTGATGCATTTCATCGGGGCAACACTTGCTGTAACTACGATATGGGACCTTGGAGATGTAGCTCTTTCACTTGTTACTATACCAAACGTCCTCGCTCTCTTGTTACTCTCAGGTTTAGTTAAGAAGCTGACAGACAAGTATTTCGATGAGAAATCCTGGGAGAAAAAAGGACAATCTGCAGGATCCTGATTCTACGTTTGCCCCTTTTCAGAATGAGTGACCCTACATGGTACATATTATAGACCATCCGTTAATCAAACGGGACCTGAGTATTCTGAGAGCCCGAGAGACACCACACGGTGTCTTTCGGGCCACTGTGGCGCACCTGTCTACTCTTCTGGTATATGAAGCCTCACGAACACTACCTGTTCTAGAAAGCCAGATAGAGACCCCCCTCGAGGCTATGGCTGGCTATCGAATCGATACATCTGTATGCGTGGTATCCATATTGCGAGCAGGCCTTGGAATGGTCAATGGCGTGTTAAGCCACTTTCCGGATGCTTACGAAGCACACCTGGGAATGTACAGAGACGAAGAAACGCACAAGCCCGTCCCTTATTACAAGAATATTCCAGACGTGATTGGTCAGTGCCACACCTTTCTCGTGGATCCCATGCTGGCAACAGGTGGCAGCGCAGTTGAAGCTGTGAATCAACTAAAGCAAGCCGGCGCACAAAACATGTCCTTTCTTTGTTTGATTGCAGCGCAGGCTGGAATCGACAAACTGCATTTGCATCATCCTCAATTGCCGATCATTACAGCTGCCCTCGACCGTGAACTCGATGGCAATGCATTTATCCGCCCTGGTCTTGGTGATGCCGGTGATCGAACGTTTGGAACTTGAGCTTGACTGGTATCATACTGGGACTCAACTTCTTGTAGTTTAGAATTCCCTCCTGTGCAATCCATTTTTACGTGTATCACGAGCTACATCATGTAGCATTAAATGAAACACGAAACATAGAAACAGCCTATTTATCTCTCCAAATGGGTGATTAAACGCATTTCAGAATATTAAAGTACTACAAAATGCCCACTCCCATAGTTTAGGCATGATAGTTGAAATAGTGCCTTTCAAATACTCAATAAACTTGTTCAAACCATGCAAACTCCGTATTCCTTCTCGCATGATTTGACCCCCCACTCCTTGCGAAACAACAGCCGTGTAAAAGATCAATCCTTGCAAACGCAGGATACTACCCTACGCTGGGCCCATCCACGAAATAACACCCGGCCTGTCTTATCGACAACCAAAGGGACCATTGACGTGATGACCATACAACGATTTAAGCGCATGGCGCACTAACATCCGAGTTTCCCATCCACACTCAACTATCGGTACTTAGTTGATGGACGGTCAGGCCTGTGTCTGCTGAATGGATTGCACACTGCATTCGGCGGTACAACTAAGGTCTGACCTTTCTTTTTTTGTGAATAGTTCAAAGTAAATGGTCAAGTGTGTTATTGAATTGTAATGTCGACCGTAAAATTACTATCTTGGTGCGCCTTTGTTATAGCAACCAGTGTTTAGCCAAGATATGGGTTCACCCATCCGTACGTTTAGAAGCCTCCTCGTCGTTGCCCTCCTGTCGTTCGCCGTATTAACCTCTACGGTTCAGGCCCAAGATTCCTACTCAGTTGACGTCCCTGACCCAATACTCTCGAATGTAAAGTTCGATATCTCCCTGCCTGTAGGCCAGGCCCAGGAAGCGCCCTCAGCACGAATCGGGGGCACCACCTATACCTTCACCCAATCCGAAAATGACGACGGCGACGCCATATGGCTCGTCGAAGGGGCTGAGGTTACAGCAAAGGGCCCAGCCACACTGGACATTCTGGAAAACGGGCAAGTAATTCAGAGCCAGTCTATCCGAGTGATCCCCGGGTGGTTCTCTATCATCCCTCCCTTGCTTGCTATCGTAATCGCTCTACTTTTCAGGCGAGTTATCCCTGCATTATTTCTGGGTATTTGGGTGGGAGCCTGGGGAATCGTTGAACTCTCTTTGTTTGGATTAGGGAAAGGACTATTCGATGGATTCCAGCTTTATGTCCGCGACGCCCTGGCTGACGCCGACCACGCATCGATCATCTTATTTACGCTGATGATTGGTGGTATGGTAGGTATTATCTCCAAGAACGGAGGTACGCAGGGAATCGTGAATAAAATTGTATCCTGGGCAAATACAGCAAGGCGCGGACAACTCGTAACCTGGCTGATGGGGCTTGTTGTCTTTTTCGACGATTATGCCAATACACTGGTGGTTGGTAAAACAATGCGCCCAGTAACGGACAAACTCCGTATTTCCCGTGAGAAACTTGCTTATATCGTAGACTCGACAGCGGCTCCTGTTGCGAGCCTTGCCCTGGTAACTACCTGGATTGGGTATGAAGTAGGCCTCATTGGTGATGCGGCCGATAAGATCGGGGTTATCACCGAATCGGCCTATTCCATCTTCCTTAATTCTCTAGCGTATAGCTTCTACCCCATTTTCGCCATCTTCTTTGTCTTTATGGTAGCCTTTTTGTCTCGTGATTTCGGCCCCATGTATAAAGCCGAACTACGAGCACGTACTACAGGCGAGCTATCTGCTCCTGACGCAGAGACACAAAGCGATGACGAAGAAGATGAAATCTCACCCATCGAGGGCAAGCCCCACCGTGCCATAAATGCCATTATTCCCGTCCTCGTTCTTGTCTTTGGCGTCATCATTGGATTGTTTGTAACCGGCGATGGCAATAATATTCGGGAAATCATTGGAGATGCAGATTCATACAAGGCGTTACTCTGGGCTTCACTTGCCGGCGTCCTTGTAGCAGCCATCCTCTCTGTAAGCCAGCGTATCCTCACCCTTGCGCAAACGATTGAGTCCTGGTACTCAGGATTAAAATCTATGCTGTTTGCCATGATCATCCTGATTCTCGCATGGTCATTGTCTGCCGTTACAGACGTTTTACACACGGCCGATTACCTCGTCTCTCTCTTTGGTGAATCAATAAACCCGGGACTCATCCCGTTCCTCATATTTATCCTAGCGGCAGCCACAGGCTTTTCTACAGGGTCTAGCTGGGGCGCCATGGGAATTCTCATGCCGCTCGTCATTCCTCTCACCTGGGCCGTCATGGAAGCCAATGGTATTGCGGATCCTGACCATTACTACATCCTGTATTCCACAGTCTCGTGTGTGCTGGCCGGCTCGGTATGGGGCGATCACTGCTCCCCAATATCCGACACCACGATTCTATCGTCCATGGCATCCAACTGCGACCATATCGACCACGTGAGAACGCAGCTCCCCTATGCAGGCTTAGTAGGCGGCGTTGCGATTGCAATCGGCACTATACCAACCGGATTTGGCTTCCCCTGGTGGCTCTCTCTGCTTTTAGGTGCCGGGATTCTCTTCGCAACACTACGCTTTTTCGGCAAACGGGTAGAAGATCAGACCATCGAAAACACGGCCACTGTATAAAAATGATCAAATTCCTTGCTTTGGGCGACTCTTACACGATCGGAGAAGGAGTTGCGGCCAAGGAAAGGTGGCCTGAGGCGCTTGCTGAAAACCTTCGTGAAGGCAGCAACTCAATCGATCGCCCCCACATCATTGCAAAGACCGGCTGGACCACTGGAGAATTACTGGATGCATTGGAGCAACGTACACCAGAGGCGAAGTATGACCTCGTAACTCTATTGATTGGCGTCAACAACCAATACAGAGGCCTCCCTCTTGACGACTACGCCATCGAGTTTGAAACCTGTTTATCTAAAGCAATACAGTATGCCCGAAGTAATGCCGATCACGTTTGCGTCATTTCAATCCCCGATTGGGGCATCTCCCCTTTTGCCATTGACCAAGACCAACGAACCATATCACAACACATTGATGCTTTTAACAAAGTAAATCAAAGCCTGACTCTAAGGCAGGGAGCCCGATACGTAAACATCACCCCACTTTCCCGATCGCTCAATCAAAAAGAGCACTTTGCAGCCGACGGCCTCCATCCATCTGGTGTAGCATATTGCAAATGGATCAAGGAGATCTTACCTATCCTACCTTCTTTTAACCCGAAACACGAAACGCGAAATACGAAACCAATCCAATAAACCCTCCGTGTTTATTGGGTTGTATTTTAGCCACTCAGCGTGTTAATATCTATACAATCAACTTGCTGTGAACGCTTCTTTTGGCCTATTTTCCTATACGGTTCAGTAATTGCTTCTACGAAGCAAAAGACACATTAACCGACTCCAATACATTCATTGCCCCATCAATGAATCTTAAGCCATGAAGAAACCGCTACTGTACACCCTCTCTCTTCTCTTCTTAGCCACCTCGTGCCTTAGCTCATCAAAGCTATCCAGTCACGACCTCGTAGAAAAAACGGTGTTTATTTCGACAGAAATCCCTGATGCGCCCTTTGCCGATTTTAATATGACGATCTATGATAAAGTGGGCAACGAGATTCCTGTCTTTCAACGCCAACCAGAACCAACCACGTCGGGCCTTCCCCCTCTTGTAGTCCAAACACCGAATGTTATCGATGAAGAGGTCGAATCTACAAGCGCACACGTCATTATCGATAGCGTACTCGCAGATAAAAGCATGTCCGACGAACTCCTCCGATTTGCAGAAGCGCTAAGTATCCAGCAATTCAGATTTGAATCCGTAGAGACTGAGGAAGAAGCAGACTACAAACTAGACCTTGAAATACACGACTACGGCATTGGCGCAGATTCATGGACAACAACCCTGTTCTTCGAAATCAGCGCTACTGTTTCATTGATCGATCAGCGGAATGGCAAGACGCTATGGCAAGAAGAAGTGCACGATCTTGCTACCGTAACAAAAGCCTTGTTACACGCAGGCATGCCCCAGGAAGACACTCAGATCCCTGCCCTTCTTGCAGAAAAGTCATATGAGGAAATAGATGATCTCCTTACCGGACTGGCAAAATACGGAGCTGATCAGCTTACGCTCCCCCTACGGGAAGCCTACCGGCAATCAACAATACGTGAAGAAGCCGAGTTGATCGATAACGAGCTTACTGTTTTGCCTTAATACAAACAGACAAGTAGTCAAGAAAAATCCAACAAACTCGTAGCCACAGCCTGAGCCAACTTGGGAGAATTGCCCCATGCTCGATTGTTCGCGATAATATTCAATGTGGCTTTCTGGCTGCTTGCTTGAAAGGCCAGCGCCGTTACATCCAGGATCATATCCTTGCCGCCTGTGCTGTTGACGATCGCATCGACCGGCTTGTCAAATGGATGGGCCTGTGCATATGCCTTTGCATACGACAATCGAAGAGGCGTTAATAACCGCACGATGGCATTTCCATCTGCCGCAGAGAACCGGCCGCCACATTGCTTCCACTGAGCCCTTAATGCAGGCAACCAGGTCCAATGGCTGAATACAAACCCCACTCCCCTGCTCTCCAACCAGCCAAAATAGGGGGGTGTGAGTAAATGAGGAGAACGAATCTCTATGTGTGACTGCACGCTTTCAGGAATATCTGCAAAGAAAGCATCCAATTCAGCCAGGTGCTGCTCGAATGGAGGTGAGTCAGATACGCGTTGATAGGATTGCTCAAAAATGATCCCTATCAAACGATCTCCCAGAATTGAAATCGCCGGCTCCAAAAACCGGGTAACATAGATTTCGGCGTCTAGGAATTCAGGATTTTCGGTGTATGAGACCTCTCCTCCCCGGCTTCGCCTCAGCGTCCTTGTAAAACAGCTCTGAGGCGCCTTTAGTAAAAATTGTGCATTCTCTGGTGCCAGTGATGCGTATTGCTCCAGAACAAAGAAATTGTTTGTGGGCTCACCATCTGGATCCAACAGGGTGCGGTAATAGGTAAAGTCCAGTTCCAGGACTCCAAAATGCTCGAAATAATCAACCACGGATTGAATCGGGACCGTCCGCTCTTTAAACGTATTACCTCCAAGCTTACGATTACGGGAGGTCACCTCTTTTTCGTAGTGTTCAGGATAGATCTGGCCAATCCAACCGGCATAACGGTCGCTGGCCGTCCCAAAACGAACAGCCGGCGATAACTCGCGAAACTTGTAGTCCTCTATCAGGGCTCGGGCTTCGGCTTCCGAAACCTCCCAACCGAGATCACGCTCCATACTCATTCCTCACTATCGGCAAACTCAGGCTCAGGACTGGGATCGATCAGGTGCAATGCATCTAAACCATTAAGCTCACTCCGTTGTTCGGGTTCTTCCGGTGCTTTCTTAGAGACCCGAAATATAAACCCACCCAGTGCCACAAAGATATAATACCCTAAGAATCGCCACATAAGTAAGGTAGGCGCCACAAGCGATTTAGGCAGTAGTGGCCCAATGAACAGAGCATAAAGCCCCTCAATGCCTCCTGCGCCTCCTGGTGTTGGCACCACGAATGAACACACCATCATCGTAATACTTCGCAACCCAAGAAGAATCGCATCCATAGAGGGCAAAACACTTAGGACGATAAAAACAGGTAACAGGTAACGAGGAATCCAGGTGCCAGCCGATAATAAAAAGGCTTTACCGAAAAAGGCCAGCGGTTGCGTGCGAAGGATCTGGGCACTTTCACTCATCTGCCCCATAGCCGACGCCATACGTGTTCGGAATCGGCGCAATAGACGCAGGCTGAAGATGCGATCGGTAATTCGCTGGATAATATCGGGACGAAACAGGGTCGAATACCCCAAAAGCAGCACCCAACCTAGCATAGCTGCAAAATAACCCAATATTGCGACAGTCCCCACCGTACCAGCCCCCTCCGGGATAACAGACATGTAGAGGGCTGTTGTCAGAATAATAGGAACCATCAATACGGACCATAATTGATCGAGTAAGATAGTAAAAATCACCAGCGCGGTCGTTTCCCCAACTGGCATCTTGGCGTCCTTTGACACATAGATAGCAGCAAAAGCACCGCCCCCAAGCGCGGCAGGTGTCACATTCGAGAAGAAATCCCAGGCCAGTTGCCCCCTTAAAGCCTGCCAAAAACCGAGTTTCCCACGAGAAATAAAGCTAAATCGCCAGGCCCCAAACCATACACGGAGCACGATGGTAGCAGCAGCTGCAATCACAAATACCGGATGGATTCGATCAATCGACTGCTTGAAATCGTCCGGCTCGAACGTAAAATAGCCGATACCAACAAGCACAAGTATGCTTAGCATCAAGGGCCATAGCACATTCTTAACAGACACTTTAATCTGCCTGCTTCCTTCCGGCGGGGAACTAGAAGGAGGTTCAGGGGATCGTCTTTGTGCAGTCTCCGGCATGTAGGCTTAATTATAATGGGTTCGGGTTCGGGTTCCGGGTTTCGGGTTGGTCGCGGGTTACGCACTATAAACACGTAACCAACCCGAAACCCGGAACTCGAAACTCGAAACCAACCAAAAGAATCTTTTGGTTGCGACTAAGTTAAGAAATAAAATCTTATCTGTACTATCGGCAATTCGTTGGATGGTTGTTAAGTGCCTTCATCAATAGCAGCCTTTATCTTCCTATACGTGTCTTCCAAGGCCTCCGGTATTACTTTAATTTCTCCAACAGCAGTCATAAAATTTGTGTCACCGTTCCAGCGGGGTACAACATGAACGTGAAGATGGCGGGGTATTCCAGCGCCGCCGGCTTTGCCAAGGTTCATGCCAACATTAAATCCCTCGGGTTGCAGCGCTGATTTAAGCCATTTGATGCAATATTCGATGGTACGAGCTACTTCAACTTGTTCATCTGTAGTGAGGTCCTCATACTGTGCAATCTCCCGGTAAGGTACAACCATCAGGTGACCATTGTTGTATGGATACAAATTCATAATCACGAACACCCATTGCCCTCGCCAAAGGATCAGGTTTTCTTCATCCTTATCTTCACGAACAAGCCGCGAAAACACCGATTCATCCGATCCGTTTTCTTTTTTAGGCCGGCGTTCACTAATATGTTGTGACCGCCAGGGACTCCACATATGATTCATAAAACGATATACTACCTTTACATTACGTTTTCAAAGAGAGACTGTTACTAACACTCCCATAATTCTTATGGGAGTTTGTTCGACGTTCGGTGTTCCGCGTTCAGGGTTTGTCTCGAGTTTCGACCTCAAATTCACTATAACCACGAACACTGAACCCCGAACACCAAACCGAATTCATGATCCAAGCCGACCTTCATACCCACACCACATGTTCAGACGGCATGTTATCCCCGGAAGACTTGGTAAACAAGGCTCATCGCCGGGATATCAAAGTTCTTGCCATTACGGATCATGATAGCATCTCAGGATACGTACCAGCAAAAAGAGTTGCTGATAATTTGGGCATCGAATTGATCTCCGGTGTTGAATTAAGCGTACAGTTTCACCGGAGAGAGCTGCATATGCTCGGGTACGGATTCGAAATCCACCATGAAGCCATACAAGAGTACCTGACCTATTTTGCCGATAAACGAGATCAACGGGCCGAGGCCATTGTCAATCAACTGTATAAAATGGGGCTCAGGCTTGACTATGATACCATACGCTCTCAACACCCTGATGCAGCCATAGGCCGGCCTCATATTGCCCGCGCACTGGTAGAGGCCGGATACGTAAAAAATACGGGCAGAGCGTTTGCAAGATATCTAGGAGATGGCCGGCCGGCTGACGTCCCCAAAGAATTGCCTTATGCAAAAACAGCTATCGAAGTGCTACATAAGTCGGGAGGCATCTCCGTACTTG
>JAHQVL010000376.1 GCA_019634345.1 Rhodothermaceae bacterium | reverse complement strand
CCGGGTGTACCTGCAGAAGGGATCGTGGAGTCGCTGGATATCTACCCTACGTTGGCCGGCCTGGCCGGCCTGCAAGCTCCGGAGGGCCTCACGGGGTCAAGCCTTGTACCCATGCTGGAGGATCCCGGTCATCTTGGAAAAAATGCGGCATATGGATACTGGCGGGAGCGGCGGACATTGCGCACGGAGAGGTACCGGGTTACGGAGTACGAGGATGGTGCTGTTGAGTTGTTTGATCATGAAAACGATCCCTATGAGACGAGGAACGTAGCACTGGAGAACGCCGAGGTGGTGCAGGAGTTATTGGTACAGCTCCGAGATGATGGATTTCGACAACCGTGAAGGGCCCATGATGAGGCGAATGGGTGAAAAGCTAGCGTGGTGAAGGGCCCATGATGAGGTGAATGGATAAAAAACCAGCGTGGTGAAGAGCCCATGATGAAGTGAATGGGCAAAAAACTAGCGTAGTGAAGGGTCCATGATACGGTTAAAGGATGAAAAACTAGCGTAGTGAAAGGCCCATGATGGAGTGAATGGATAAAAAACGGACGTAGTGAAGAGTCCATGATGAAGTAACTGGGCAAAAAACTACTGTAGTGAAATACACCAATACCTCGAAAACGGACGCATTTTATGCGCCAGATATGCGCTTTCGGATGAGTTGCATATGCGCTTTTGGAGTTATTTTTAGTACATACTAAAAAGGTACGGCAAAGGGTGCAACTTTATTACGAAAATCGACTCTACCTAATAAGCCGTAGAGCTAATGATATATCGTACGTGCTGTTTTTGGTTCTGCTTGCTTTGACGTATCGCCCCCCTCGACAGTGGACACCCCGTCGTGTCTGAATTCCTCACTTTAATTCGTCTGGAATCATGGTAGAACTCATCTTTCATGCAAGGGGCTTTTTTGCATCTAATTTTCTCCGTAGTCGCTGGATCGTCGTAGCTGGGGAAGGCTACGCCGCCGGCAAAATCCTCCTGTATAGGGAGCTCTGGCTATCTCATATTCTTTTCCAATTGGAAGTTGGTTGTAACTACAATCTGCTTCCTACACTCCCATAAAGGCATGAAATACTACAGAGAAAAATCAATATCGGAGCGCCTGGTTCAGGCACGCGAAACACTGAATAATGCGTTATTAGACGATGAAATCAAGGAAATCATGGCTAGCTCCGGGTACGCCGAAGCTGAGTTTTCAGAGGGCAATAGCCGCTTGAACGCAGCCGAAAGCCTTGAGGTAGAACAAGAGGCACACAAAGGTGAGCAGGTAAAGTCTACGGCTGATTTAATCGAGATTTACAACGCATTACGACAACAGTTCAGCCTGGATCGCCGAGTCATTCGTATTGTGACACGTGCTAACAGGGGCCTGTATGAAGGATTGCGACTGCACATCAAAGTAAAAGCAGGTCGAGGCGCCTTCATTCAACAGGCAACGCACTTCTATGAAGAGGTGGCTACTGATCCTGGTGTATTGCAACTGCTTGCAGATAAGCAAAACCTCACCGATGAATTCTTTATTGCCGGCCGCGAGGGACTGGCTCGATTAATTGCTGCAATCAATTTCCAACAGCAAATGATTGGACAGGCACAGGTATCAACACGTGCTCGCCAGGCTGCTATGGCTGATCTGGATGAATGGATGATCGAGTTTAACCGGACGGCGCGATACGTCTTCAAAGACAATGAGCGGCAACTGAGAAAACTCGGGATTACGGTGAGAGGGAAGTAGACCTAACCCCTCGGCTTTCGGGCCGGGGGGGTTCTGGTTTTGTGTTTGGGAGAATCGGGCATTCTTACGTCATGTATCTAAGGAAGGGGTTTTTGTCCTTTCGCTTCACCCTAATGAATTAGACTTTATAGATACATGCGTACCTTTATTTTTTTACTCGTTACGATTTGGTTGAGTGGTTGTGGGTCGGAAGAGTCGCCGTCGTTGGCGCACTTTAAGGCGCCTCCGATCGAGTTGGCCAGCTTGAACAATGAAACGATCTCGTTGGATCAGTTTAGTGGGCAGGCGGTGGTTATTCATTTTGGGACGAGTTGGTGTCCGTTTTGCCGTGCGGAAGATCCCCATCTGGAGGCCTTGTACCAGGAATACAAAGATCAGGGTGTCCAGGTATTGGTAGTGAATGTGGAGGAAACGGATGAGAAGGCGTCGGAGTGGAAAGAAGAAGCCGGCTTTAGTTTTCCGATGTTGATGGATCGGGACGGCACCATCTCCGCTTCCTATGCGCCGGCTGATGCCCAACCCGACCTGCCCAGGCACGAGGTGATGATTGCCTCGAACTTGATTATCGATGGGGAAGGCATGGTTCGGTTTATGTCGCTGCTGGATACGAATAACTTCGATGCGAAGCTTATTGCGCTCCGCGTTCAATTGGAAGAGGTACTCGCCGAGCAAAAGGACGGCATGTACACGTCGATAGACTGAAGGCCCTATGAACCGCACGATGTACGTTCTAGCGATCCTACTGTCTTTTCTCGGGTGCCAGGTGAATGACCCATCTCAAGAGGCTGGTATAGATCGAGTCAGAGTGCATGCACCTGAACTGATAACCGTTCACCGCGGAACAGAGGGAAAGGGCGTGGTGCGCCTGGAAATCCGGGATGGCTTTCATGTCCAGGCGAATCCTGTCCCCCTGCCATACCTGATTCCAACGGAACTAGAGCTGGATGAACCCCCCCTTTTTACAGTGAAGGTCCCAGCGTATCCATCAGGGGCGCCCTATTCCTTACACGGGAGCCCCGATACACTGGTTGTGTATGATGGGCTGGTAACCATTCCATACATCGTCTCCGTCCCAGATACAGCAGAACGGGGTGATTACGAGGTGCAGGGCCTTGTTACGTATCAGACCTGTGACGACAGGATGTGTTTTCCTCCGGTGAAGGAGCCTGTGATGGTTCACCTGCGAGTGTTCTGAGTGTTTGTTAGGGAGTTTTTTTAGGCACAGCGATATCACCCATGACCATCCGGCCCATGATTTGAGCAGGTTCTTCATCTTGTGGTAGCACCTCTATTTCTCCCATTACTATCCCCATTGTATGCAGTGGTTCTTCTTCTTTGTCTATCGCTAACCATCCAAAACCGCCAAAGGCGACGGAGGCCATAGCAGCGATTGTCCCTACTGCGCGTCTGCGTCTACGCTGAAATCCGACGGGGCAGTCTTTCGTCATCATAGTGCCATCTGCGCGTTTGAAGAAGCGCACGCAGGTCCGCTTGCCTTCGCGCTCCTTTATCAGTTGCGCGATTTCATGGCCTGTCATAGACGAAAAATTGTAGACGTGGTGCTGGCAGAGCGAGCAGAAGCGAGCGCGGTCGTCGCCCGTCATTTCATTCCAATCTGCTTTACAGGGAGAGGCGATCTTGATCGATTCAAATCCGTACTTTTTAGCTTTCATCGTGGTGTCCTGTTGAAGTGAAAGGAGGCGAGAAGCAAACGGGGAGATGAGCAGCCTGAGAAGAAGCTGCTTGATAGGGTAACGGATGAGGTGGTGGGTTTAGTATGAGCCAGGTGGTTTTGATGTTTAGCGGGCCTTGATGCGGGTGATGCTTTTGGACAAGCGATCAATCCGGTTGGTGATCTTGATGACAAACGATGATAGATAGTGAACTATCAATTGGATCTCATGAAGTTCGTTTCTGCATGTGTACTTAAATCACGATGCCATTAATAGCAAAATGGTCTGTTTACAGTGGAGAGATATACAATTTTGTATATTCTTTGTGATGATTCAACTATGAAACGAATTAGATATACGTTAAACCTTCTCCAAGAATATCTCATGGATCTACGCACTTCCTTAGGCCATTTCCTTGTCCTTGCAATTATAAGTCTGCTTTTCATGCCTTTAACCGGGTGCAGCACAACCCGTGAAACAGTACCTGAAACCAGTTCGACTGCAGATGATTTCACGGATCGATTAGCCATGCCTCCTGCCGAAAAAAATGAGCAAGGCAATGAAGGGGTGTTTATGATTGCTGATGAGATGCCGTTTCTCATTGGCGGTCTGGCGAGCGTCCAAAGCCATGTGGTCTATCCTGAGGCGCTGATACGAGCAGGCATTGAGGGCAGGGTGTTTGTTCAATTTGTAGTTGACGAAGAGGGTATTCCAGGAGACATTGTTGTAGTCAGGTCTCCGCATCATTTGATGGAGCAGCCAGCCATAGATGCAGTAGCTGCGGCTACATTTAAACCTGGTAAAAGAGACGGCGTCGCTGTGCCTGTGAAGATGAGTTTGCCTATTACGTTTAAGCTGCCGCGTACGGATAACTAAGAGGTTCAATTGAAGTAGATGGTGATTGTTTATGGGTTTGGTTGGGGTCCTACTCTGATTACGATCAACAAGTAAACAAAACGGTTTAATCCATCCAAGCTAGGAACGTCTTACATGTCGTTATTGCTGAGTAGGTGAATAGGGTATAACCTGTTCGAGTATCTCAAGCTGCAGTGAGATGGGGAGCCTTGAAATGTCCGGACACTACTTCATTGTAGTATTTCCAGCAAAATGCGAAGTCAAAAATAGATCTGGCTACTGCGATGGATACCCAGATGAAGTATAGATCCTCAATGTTGCCTTGATCAGTGACAATGTAATAGAGAGCCGGGATGATGAGTGTTACTGCAAACATGGAATTTATCACCACCCAATTATGCATGGCATCTTTGCAAATTTGCACCGCCATCGATAAATCCCTTGGGGTACTTTTATGCCGGGTAACACGGTCCAGGTGTTTACACTTAATAGCCAGCCATGCAATATTGATGAATGTTAGCAGGCAGATTGCTAAAATATAGTACCCCGCATTTCTCTGGCAGTAAAAGGCCAGTATGCAAAGCGTTGAACCCTGGATAATGACTGAAAACCAGTCAAAAAGAGCCAGCTTATCTCCATACCGCTTCAATGCCTTATCCTCATTGGTTCTTAGCAGGTGGCCAACACTTAATACGCCGTGATCACCGACCCAATAGGCAAGGACGATGAGCCAGAAGCTAACTGCATATACCAATGATTTGATGGGCGCCAGAATTGACTGGGGTGCAATAAAACTTTCTAGAACTTCGGGGAAGTCAGTGAACCAAATAAAACCGGAGAGGATACAGAAGAATGTCCAAAGTACCCGGTGGTTGAAGACACGATCAAAAGACCAGAGCATAGAGTACCTCCTAAAAGGGGGTAGGATGTGTTAGTGGGTACTTTAATTAATAGGAGGATTTGGCTGCAAAGGGCGTTATCTAATTGTTATCAGTGTATTAAGAAATCTGTGAATTATGTGTGCACATGTAGTGTGCTCTTATGAGAGGTTATGTTTTGGTCTCAAAAGCGTCTAGTTAAGTACGACGCAAGGCAATAAGTAGGAATGGCATACAACAGCATTATCTGTTATCCTGAATAATCTCATCCTGAAGGTTACCTACTTATGAACACCAAAGTCGGAACAGAGCTATATGTTCTTCTTTATTATATTCTATAGTAAATTTACTATATTGATTGGACTCATCGAACTTGGGAGACTTTGAAATACCGTTAATTAGGCTGGTTGTCTGGATGGGTAACTCCAAAAAGAATGTTATGTCATTTCCAAAAGAGGTACAAAAACGTATTGGGGATGAGTTGCAACTGATCCAATTTGGTGGCATGCCTAATGATGCAAAGCCATTTAAAGGAGTTGGAAGGGGAGTCTTTGAAATTGCTGTACGCTATGACAAAGAGGCATACTGCTGTGTTCAGGCAGTTCTGCTTGGAAAGAAGATTTACGTGCTTCATGCCTTCCAGAAGAAATCCAAGAAAGGCATCCAGACGCCGAAACAAGATATTGAGACCATCAAGCGCCGATACAGAGAAGCTAAGGAGCTAGCAAAAGATGAAGACTAACAATGGTATAGAATATGAAGTAGGATCTGGTAATGTATTCGAAGATCTTGGACTCGACGATGCAGATGAATTATTTGCACGTTCAAAGATTGGATTTCATGTATACCAGATCGTCAAAGATCGCGGTTTGAAGCAGCGCGAAGCCGCTGAGCTTCTCGGTATTGCTCAACCGGAGGTTTCGCATCTCATGAATGGCCATTTCAATCGTTTTACTACGGATAAGAT
>JAHQVL010000375.1 GCA_019634345.1 Rhodothermaceae bacterium | reverse complement strand
CCCACACGCTCGTCGGCTGTCAAGTAATAATAATACCGCCGATTAAGAGCTGTGCTGATGCGCAGCTGCTTGGCGCTGCACCCCCAGTGGAGCACATTATGCCGAGATCCAAGCGGAGCAAAGCGGCCGATATGGTGAACATCCACTTCGCCGGTATGCCTTGTCATGGCTTCAGCAAATCTAAAAACGTCCGCTCGTCCGCTTCGTAGAAAATACAACCAGAGCCAAAGATCAGTAGAGAGCTCAGAGTTATCCCAGGCATAACCTCCTACGTCATAACGCCATTCATGCCGGTCCAGATCATACGTGTGCATCACATCTCCGTAATTCCAGAACCCATACCAACGTCGTTGTTCACGCTGATCATGATAGAAGTCAAAAAGCCAGTCCAACCTATCTTCAATAGCCGCATGCGAGAGAGAGGATCGGTCAACCGGCGCCCATATGTCGCCAAACACCTTACATGCATGTAGATAATCAGCAGTAGTGGTCAAAACCGGAGGGGTTCGAGTAGCAGCAGCTAGCTCAACAAGCTGTCCACGGGAAGGAGTTGCTGCCAAAGCCCAGAGGTACATCTCGCTGGTACGCGCCACACCAAAAGGGGTATCAAAGCCCGGCTCATAATCCTCATAGGTAATTTCCAATCCACCGTTGTATTGCTTTGCATAGGTATCTTGCCCCATGCCATCGTGATAGGGACGAAGATCCATGGGTTGTGCATTGGGGGCCCACATCCACAGCGTAACCTGTGCACTATCCATTGCCGCATCTCGTATGTCCAGTTGCGCAGGATAGCTCTGCCAGAAATTGCGCAGACCAAAGCCGAGTCCTCCTTCAGGGGAGCCCAGGTAACCAAAGCCATCGGACCGTTGCCCTTGTGCCGACATCAACCACGTATGGACCTTGCTGGTGCGCTTTTTAATCTGGAATCCGTCGGCGGTTGTTTGATCCAACGTCCAATCATTGAAGGCGGGGATGTAGTTCAATCGCGGAGGCACTCTTGGATTCCACTCACTTGTAGGAGGCGTCCTGCGTCCATCCACTTGCGCCTGCCGGACGTCGTCCCCCGGGTCGCGCCTCAGTCCAGTAAGCCCTCTGACAGATTCGGCAAAAAGCCCACCCTCACTACCTGAGAACCGAACGTGCCGATCATGTAACGCGCCCCGCATCGGCACAGTGAAGCGCAAACCCAGGCCTGAAATAAAATCACTGTATTCATCTCCGTCGAAGACAATCGTGTGGATGACCCTTACGGCATCACTGCCAGCATAAAAGTAAAGGCGTACTACAAAAGGCAACCAGGTCCGATCCTCATTCGCGTGCCGGCCTTCAATCTTCACTACCGCCCGAACCGGGCCTGATTGCTCCAGGGTTACCGAATCGATCTTACCTGTAAAGCCTTTTTCCTGTTTGATACCAGGCTGACTCCGATCTTCAAGCGAACAGACCAGCCGGCCATCATGTGCAATAGTGACCCCTCCTCTGGAAATATCTTTCACGACCGTATCTCCCTCCTTCGCAATGGTAACGGTTATCACATCTGTGTCTACCTGAATGAACTCATCTGTTTCTACAGCCGCCAGCCGCCTGGTAGGCTCTGCAGCTGGCCCAGGTCCCAAAACATAATTTGTTGCTCGTTCAACGTCTGCTGGCACTGCATGCGCCGTCCACTTGAGAGACCCATCAGGCCAGTACCCCAGGGGCCAGGTTTGTACAGGGATCGCCGTGCCCTTCTCAGAGGTAAGTGAAAAACGGGTCTCTCTAGGATACAGCCCTTGGGGCCACGGTATTCCCCAGGTTGTACCATGAAAAGTGCCTGGTGCCTGGTCATCAAGCCAACGGACTGGAGCCGAGTCCTCCATCAGTTCAGGTATCGGGCCTCTTTCATCCGTAATGGCCGATGTGATAAAAGGTAAGGTTGCAACCGTCGCATTTGTTTTCTTTAAAAACTCGCGACGGGTAAATACGTGATTGGGAGGGAGGTTATCCGACATGATGGTGTGACGATGTTCGCAATTTGGTTGTTACTTACCACCAATGTACCAAACATTTCCTTTAGGGTTAACCAGGCAGTCCTTTATGTAGGTTGGGGATCGAATGCTTCCCTCAGTGCTTTTGGGAAGGGGTGATACTTTAATGGCAGAATCAGTATGTTTGTTGAAAGATAATCCATACCCACGTATACAAGATCATCCGATGGTTTCTCTGAAACGTACCAGCTCCATTTTCCTCTGTACACTTCTCATTGCAATGCTCTATGGCTGTGAGCAAGAACAGGCAGGTGCTTCTGAGTTAGCAGAAGATCCGTCCATTAAGCACTCTTTTTTCATTGCTGGTCCTACTCTGACAGGCATTATTGATGAGGATGGCAGTGTGCTATGGGATTCGGGCAAGGGAGCTGCACGAGATGGGTACGTCTTGCCGAATGGACACGTGTTGATCTGTTGGACAGATGTCGTTCACGAGTACGATTCAGACAAAAACATCATCTTCACGTATGAATTGAACGAATTGAATGAAGAGTTAGGGACGGCCGTACGGTTGAGCAGCGGGCTCACTATGATTACCGAGCTTGGTGAGAAACCACGTATTCTTGAGGTGGATGCAGCAGGGGAAATAGTTCATGAAGTTCCTTTGCAACCCGAAACAGATAATGCCCACATGCAAACACGGATGGCCCGAAAACTTTCCAATGGAAACTACCTGGTGCCCCATCTTCTTGCCTTTGCTGTGAAAGAGTATACACCCTCTGGAGAGGTTATCCAGACCATTCGCACCGACCGGGAAGAGCTCGGTGGCCGAGAAGCAGAAAGCTGGCCCTTTACGGCCATTCGATTGGATAATGGCAATACAGTTATCAACCTAACGCATGGTAACAAAATCATTGAAGTAGATAGCCAGGGTGATATTGTATGGCACATGTCGAATGAAGATGTCGACGAGCCGATATTCGATGACCCGTGCGGGGCCCAGCGATTACCCAATGGGAATACAGTGATTACGAGCTATCACGCAGAGGAAGGTGTAAAGCTTTTTGAAGTTACCCGCGACAGAGAAGTGGTCTGGACGTACGAAGGCCCTCACCGCGCTCACCATTTTCAGATCCTTACCACAAACGGCATTCCCCTGGAAGGCCCGCCTTTGAAGTAAGAGGGCTCCTGGTCATATAATCTGGGGCGTTAGTAAGAAACGTACAGCATAGCTCACACTTTTCAGTTTGTTTGACTATACTATACTTTAATGCACTATCATTCCCCAAGAAGAGTTTTTAGATGGCACGTAACGCTTCGGTACACCTCATAGTTGGATTTATTCTTTTAACTGCCCTACCCGCTTTTGGCCAGGCGCCTGTCTTGCATTCTGCTTACCACGACTACCGCGTTGTTTCGGTGGTAGATGGGCTCCAAAACCCGTGGTCCATCGCCTTCCTGACCGATGGCGATATGCTGGTCACCGAACGCCCGGGACGGTTGCGGATTGTCCGGGACGGGGTATTGCTGACGGATTCTGTTGAGGGCGTTCCCGAGGTGTTGGCTGAGGGGCAAGGTGGACTGCTCGATGTGGTACCGCATCCGGATTTTGCATCGAACCGCATGATCTACCTCAGTTATTCCAAGCCGTATGCCGATGGTGAAGGCGCCACCACAGCCATTGTCCGTGGTCGCTTTGAAAACGACCGGCTTACAGACATCGAGCAGATCTTCGAGGCGGACTCGCGAGGACGAGGGCACTATGGCTGCCGGCTGGCCTTTGACGATAACGGTTTTCTGTTCTTCTCCGTCGGGGATCGCCAGGTACGTCCGGAGGGCGATCTCGAAACGCACCCCGCACAGGAGCTATCCAACCACCATGGCACAATTAACCGAATCCATGATGACGGGCGGATCCCTTCAGACAATCCCTTTGCAAACCAGGAAGGGGCACGCGCAGAGATCTGGAGCTACGGCCATAGAAACCCACAAGGCCTGGCCATTCATCCGGAAACGGGCGATATCTGGTCCAATGAGCATGGTCCTCAAGGCGGCGATGAACTCAATCTGATTCTTCCGGGCCTCAACTATGGTTGGCCCGTGGTAGGATATGGCGTAAATTACCGGAGCGGCTCAGCGATTCACGAAGGCACCCACCGCGAAGGCATGGAGCAACCCAGGCATTTCTGGGTGCCATCCATTGGCATCTCAGGCCTTATGATCTATACCGGGGACCGCTTTCCAGAATGGCAAGGCAACATCTTCTCAGGGGGGTTGTCCGGCGAGCAACTGTCCCGCCTCACCCTTGATGGCCAGGATGTAGAGCAAGAAGAAACCCTCTATGTGGAAGTAGGCCGCATTCGGGACGTCCGCCAGAGTCCAGATGGCTACATCTACCTCGCGACAGATGATCGCAACGGATTGACCCAGGTGGTCCGGCTAGAGCCTGCAGAGGGGCAGTGATCATTTTGTGTTTGCGTGATTCTTAAACGATCAACCCACGAACGTTGCCCTGCCAGTTTCATTATCGAACCTTTTCTATCCGGATCTTAGGCAGCTGTATGAATTGATCAGGCCAAAGTATATAACCACTTACGGATAAGTTAGATGAGGTATTATAGGTACATAAAGGGCCCAACATTACGGGGACGGAACTCTACTCGTACCGACAAGCTGTTATGGCCCTTTTGTTTTCAACTCTTGATTTATGATCCCAGCGCTCTGTTTTATATGTTCAATACGCTCTTCTAAATCCGGGATAGTCTGCTCTAGATCCCATTCTTCTACTTTTCTATTCCATAATCGCGCTTTATCGAAAATCAGATCATAGCTCAATTCAAGTGACTTCAAGACATCGATCCAAAAACGCCTCCGTATTTCATCGGTATTGCAGGGCCCGTCCTTTCCATTTTGAAACCTTGATGGATCGATAATCATTAGGTCTTCAGCATTCAATCCAATAGCCTCTGCTGATTCTTTGAGGGTTTCCCGTAAGTCCTAGTTATCGAACCAATGTTCGCCATAGTCATTATCGAGCATGAAAAGTCGACCGATCCATACCGCCGGGTGCCATTCTGTTAGTCCCATGCTTTCAGCGAGATCTCGGTATTCGTCCGTGACAACGAAACTATCTATCGATTCGATATATCTGAAGATCCTTATGGTTTTCATTTAAGACGCCTTTTTAACGCGGTGTGTATAACGGCCGTGATCACTGAGCCGCGGGAGTGATTGTTGATTCTAAACACGCGCTGTCGGGGCTTCTCTTGCATCACATTGTTATCTGCCGATCTGGATTTGGCCGAACCACTCGAATCGGTTCGCCATCAGCTTCGTCAACATTGAACCTACCAGAAAACACCGAGACATCAATTCCGAGCTGGTCTGCAAATAGCGAGGGAAGACTGTCCGGCAGATTGTCGACGTATCGGTCTGTGGTGCGATCCCATCCTATAACGTAGACAGATCCGGGCTGAACAAGTTGTTTCAGGCCTTCTTGATCATTCTCGTATTGATCAATTATTTCGTCTTGAATGTCAGCCCAGCCATGTTCACGTGAGACATTTAACGAGTGCGTAATATGAGGCAAGTTAATGTACATCCATTCGTACACGTTTTCAGTGTCCCAGTCGAGTGAACCCTCAACCATTTCGGGACACAGCCGTCGTGCGAGATCCGGAAATTCGAGACACGTATCAAAACGAAGGTACATCTAACGTTCAATAATTCGATTAAGGCAGATAACGGTAGTGATAAGCTGGAAACCCATCAACTATATCTTATCCTCAAAGTAGAGAGTCATCTGTGACAAGGCAAGCGGAAAGATACACGGGTTTATCAGCTTAATGCATTGTTATGTGGGCGAACTATTTATTGAAGGCTCTTGGCCCAATTCTCAACGCGAAGACCCCTAATCCGATTGAATTCCTTCTCATTGTTCGTTACTAGCGTTGCATTTAGACTCAGGGCATGACTTGCTATCAATGTATCCAGTGGTCCAATCGGCTTACCTTGCTTTTCTAACTCAGCACGCACTTTCCCATAGATTACGCACGACATGTAATCAAAATCGACTATCATCAATGGGAGCAAGAACTGTTCAAGAGCACCGCGATTCCTTTCTTTCTGCTGGCTCTTCTCTACACCGTAATACAATTCACTCACTGTGATCGTTGAGAGTCCTATCTCACCCATGGATTCTGATTCAAACCGTTCGATTACTTCCATGGGCTTCTGCTTTATCAAATAGATGCAGATGTTTGTATCCAATAAGTATTTCAATCGAACACCTCGTCCCGCTCCTGTTGATCAGCGGGTTGATTTCTCTCCGTCATAAAGTCATCAGAAAACTGATCAAGACTATCGAAAAGAGATTGCCGGGGTTCATGGTAGGGAATCAGCACAACCATTCCACCTACTTGCTTGATGAAAACCTCTTCTCCATCAAAGCGGAACTCCTTTGGAAGACGAACCGCTTGACTACGTCCATTAGCGAATAGTTTGGCTGTTTTGAGCATACTCTCAAAATAAGGTTTAACCCGGGAAATATATCTTTGGTATATATCAGCACTTAAAGAGTTCCCATGCCACAAACATCAACTAAACCCTAGCCCACATAGCGGCTCGGCGCTCTGCCCATCTGGGCTGAAGGCAGCACGGTCATTCAAAGCTACAAAGCACTGTTGTGCAGAGCAAGGTTTACAGTGGCGCGCACGAAGTCGGCTGATGCGGCTGATAGCGAGCTTCTACTTCAGGTTGAGATCCGAATTCGTACAGTTCTAACAATGGTG
>JAHQVL010000374.1 GCA_019634345.1 Rhodothermaceae bacterium | reverse complement strand
TCGTAAACAGTTGCCAGGTTGATGGGTATGTCCGGGTCATTGGGCGCACGTTCCAGGCCGGCGAGCAGGTTGTCTTCCGCCAATGGAAAATCACCTCTGCGCAGGTACACAATACCCAGGTTGGTATAGCCGGCTGGGTCGTCTGGATTGAGGCTGATGAGTTGTTTGAATGCGTCTTCCGCCTCATTGAGTTGGTTTTCTTCCAGGTATGCCAGTCCGAGGTTCTGCGCTTCACTGATAGCAGCTTGAACAGCCGGGTCATTCGGATCCGGTTTTGAACAGCCTGCGATACCAAGGCAGAGCAGTACTACTAAGAGAGAGAGGGAATTGCGTGTGGACATCTTTCTTTAACAACTGAAGTCACATAACAATATAATACCTGATTACACGACCAATTCAATAAACTTATCCATGTTGCTCAAGTCATCCATCAAAATATCCGGGTCGTACTGGCTTAAATCCCCTGATTTATAGTGACCTGTCGAAACAGCAACCGAGAAGACATTGAGCGCCTTTCCGCATAAGATGTCGTGCTTAGTGTCGCCAATGATTACGATGTCTTTTTCCTTGTAGGAGTGTCCATTGAACTCAAGGGCGCGGTCAACCGCTAGTTGAGGCAGCATGCTACGTTCGGAGAAATCATTGCCAAACGCCCCAAAGGGAAAGTATCCATTTAACCCGATAGCATCTACTTTGATATATGCCGTTTTTTCTACGTTCCCCGTCAATAGGGCGAGCTGAATATGCTCGTAGTCAGCCAGGGTTTTTACCAGTTCGACGGCGCCTTCAAGGGCCGTCACAAAATGGGGTTCAAATGCGTTTGTGAATGCCGCAATATAGGCGTCTAGAGCGTCCGGCAACGCGTCCTTTGCTTCCTCAGTGCTCATGCCGTTGGCCATCAGGATATCAAAAATAATCTGTTGGTCCGTTCTGCCTCCGAAGTCAATGCCTTTAAGCGTTATCGTATCGATGCCCATCATGCTTGATAAGCTTTTGTTCATCGCTCGTCTTCCGGCTCCATTAGATACCAGTAAGGTACCGTCTATATCAAAAAGAAGTAATTTCATATTAACAAATAAGGAGAGTTCTCTTCGTCTTCATGTCGAATTTCATCGACGGGTTCTTGTTTTCCTTTACCGGCGTATAACTGGTTAGGACAGTTAACGACCAACGCTTCTGTTTGGCCGACGTTACTGTACGCATGTACAACTCCAGGGGGAACGATTGCAGCCACCTGATTCTCTGCACCCACAGTAAGTATCAAGCGATGCCCAGATGTTGCTGAGTCTTTTCGCGCATCCCAGAGATAGAGTTTGAATTGCCCATTAAAGAACAAAAAAAGATCGGTTTGGTGGACGTGTTCGTGGGGACCTCGTGCAATTCCGGGGAGCGTCATCGAGATGTACCCCATTGTGGGGTGAAGGTGAGAGGGGAGTTCGTCTTGGCGGAAAAATTCTGCCAACCATCCTCTATGGTCTGCATATTTTTTTAGAGGTGATATGATACATCCCTCAATGGGGCCGTCCGTCCAGGTCATCAGGTCATCCCTAGTTAGTAGGTGATACGTAGTTATCTCGATGCATATTGGCGGGTATAATACTCACGATAAGATTGATCCGCCACTGCTTCGAGCCATTTTTGGTTATTCAAATACCAGAGGACCGTATCCTGTAGTCCTTCGGCCAGAGAATAAGCCGGCTCCCACCCTAAATCTTTATTAAGCAGGCTGTAATCCATCGCATATCTGAAGTCGTGCCCGGGCCGGTCGGTAACAAAAGTAATCAGGGAACGCGAATGACCTGCTTCCTGTCCGCGTGCTTTATCGACCTCGTCCAGTAGCATGCCGACCAACTCAAGGTTTGAGTGCTCGTTGCCACCTCCAATATTGTACGTGTGCCCCGTGGATGCGTACCGCAAGATAGTATCGATGGCTTCGCAGTGGTCACCCACATGCAGCCAATCTCTCACATTTTCTCCCTTACCATAGATGGGAATGGGTTTACCCTGAATGGCATTGAGGATTACCAGGGGGATCAGCTTTTCCGGGAATTGGTAGGGACCATAATTGTTTGAACAATTAGAGATGACAAAGGGCAGCTTGTACGTATGGTAATAGGCTCGTACAAAATGGTCGCTGGCCGCTTTTGAGGCGGAGTAGGGGGAGCGGGGATCGTAGGGCGTTTGTTCTGTGAAGTATCCTTCTTCGCTCAACGAGCCGTACACTTCATCCGTAGATACATGATAGAATCGACGAGAGCCGTCTGTGAAGTTGGATGCACTCGCACCCCAATGCCGCCGCGCCGCTTCGAGTAGCTTTAAAGTGCCTACAGTGTTGGTTTCTGCAAATACAACAGGCCCCAAAATGGATCGATCCACATGAGATTCAGCGGCGAAGTGAATGACCGTAGTGAAGTCGTGTGCCTCAAACAGGCTGTTTAACTTGTCGAGATCCGTGATGTCTGAGTGGATAAATGTATAGTTCTCTGCGTGTTCTATGGAAGATAGGTTAAGCAGATTTCCTGCATACGTAAGCTGATCAAGATTCCAGAATTGCACATCCGGATAGCGAGGAACCATGCGAAGCAGGAAGTTCGAGCCGATAAAGCCTGCGCCTCCGGTAACAAGAATGCGCTTGGGGTTGTGTTGTATGTTCAACGTTTAACGTTCAAGGTTTAAAGTTTAGTGGTTGGTCTTTATGAGCTTGCAGGGCTCTGGGCACCGGACTTCGGACTCCGGACTCTAAAAGAAGATTCAATTGACCTTCTATAAACCGTCGAATCCTTTTCATTATTGTTGTACTTTAAGACTCTCATTTTCACGATCACTAAGTCTGTGCTGTGTCAAATCCTCAACGTTTATTTCTACTCGATGCGATGGCGTTGGCTTATCGCTCTCATTTTGTTTTTATCAGCCGCCCGCTTATTAATTCGAAGGGGCAAAACACATCCGCGACGTATGGATTTACGTCTGCATTGTTGAAGTTAATCGAAGATCACAGCATTGAGCATATTGCCGTGGTATTTGATGTTATGGAGCCTGGTGGGACATTCAGGGATGAAATGTATGAAGAGTACAAGGCCCATCGTGACCCTCCACCCGAGGATTTGCTGGCCAATCTTCCGTTCATTAAAGAATTGGTCAATGCTTTTGACATTCCTGTGATAGAACAGGGGGGTGTAGAGGCGGACGACGTGATTGGTACCCTGGCAATTCGCGCAGCTGAGGATGGGGCAGAGGTAGTGATTGTGTCGCCAGATAAAGATTTTCAGCAATTGCTTAGCGATAAGATATCTATGTTTCGTCCGGCGTATCGAGGGGAAGCGTTTGATATGATTACAGCGGATACGTTCAGGGAAAAGTTTGATCTCGAACCGGTTCAGTTCATCGATATGCTGGCATTGATGGGGGATAAGGCGGATAATGTACCGGGAGTGCATGGGATAGGAGAGAAGGGGGCGATGAAGTTAATCAAGGAATATGGGTCGGTTGAGAACTTGTTGGATCATGCAGAGGAAGTCAAAGGAAAGAAGGCCCGAGAAGGATTGATGTCTCAGCGAAAGGAGGCCGAATTGAGCAAGGCGCTGGTCACCATCAAAACGGACCTGGATATAGAGTTGGATTGGCACAAACTCAAGCAAAGCAGCCCGGATGTTCAACGTCTAGATGCCATTTGTGAGGAGATGGAATTTGGTTCTCTACGCAAGCGCGTATTGGCGAAGGCATCTTCTCTGAACGGGCCTGGTGCTGTACCAACGGATGCTCCCGTTTCGGCGGAGCCTGCATCGGAAGGGGGGAACCTCGCCTTTGATTTTGGGCCGTATGAGGCATTAAAAGAATACGACCCTTCAGCCGTTCAGTATACCATCGTTAGAAATCGGCAAGAGTTAGCATCGTTTGCCAGTGACCTGGCCTCGCGTGACCTGTTTGCCTTCGATACAGAGACCACCTCCGTAGATGCTATGATGGCTTCCCTGGTCGGGTTATCATTTTCATGGGAAGAGGGGCATGGCGTGTATATCCCAACCCCGATGCCTGATGGCACGTCGACGGATGATGTGCTGGGTGTTTTAGCACCGTTATTGCAAGGTGAAGGTCTTAAGATTGGGCACAATCTTAAATACGATATAACCGTACTGGCCCGGCACGGCGTGCGTATACGAGGGAATCTGTTCGATACAATGATTGCTCATTACATCCTTTCACCAGATGAACCACATGGGCTCGATGGACTCGTTCGCTCGATGCTGAATTACAAGATGATTCCTATCAGCTCTCTGATAGGTACGGGTAAGGACCAATTATCGATGCGAGATGTGCCGATTGACGATGCTGGCCCGTATGCGGCTGAGGATGCCGATTTCTCATTACGTCTGTACTACAAGCTCCTTGAAGATTTAAGGCAAGAGGGGCTCATGGACATCGCAACAAAGATTGATCTGCCACTGATCGATGTATTGATCGATATGGAAATGATGGGCGTACGGGTAGATGAAAAGACGCTTGGGGATTTGTCGGTTCAGTTCGAAAAGGACATGGACCAGTACGAAACTCAGATCTACAAGGAGGCTGGGGAAGAGTTTAAGATTGGCTCCACGCAGCAACTAGGGCGCATCCTTTTTGAAAAGCTTGAATTGCCCGTAATAGCAAAAACCCCTAAGGGAAAGCCGTCCACTCGGGAAAATGTATTGTCTGAACTCGCGACGCATCATCCATTACCAGGACTCATTCTGGATTGGCGGCAGCTTGCTAAGTTGAAGAGCACCTATGTAGATAGCCTTGGAACGCTGATTCACCCGGAGACAAACCGCATCCACACCAATTTTAGCCAGACGGTGGCAGCAACAGGACGCTTATCGTCGAATTCTCCTAACCTGCAGAATATCCCGATCCGCACCGAGCAGGGGAGGGCCATTCGAAAAGCGTTCATTCCCATTGACGGCAACAAGTTGATGTCGGCCGATTACGTGCAGATCGAACTCCGCATATTGGCTCACATGAGTGGGGATGAGAACCTCAAGAAGGCATTCCAGGAGGGGCAGGATATCCATACAGCGACAGCCGCTTTGGTATACAAAATTCCGGTTGAGGAAGTCACCCGAGACCAGAGGAGCAAAGCCAAGGAGGTGAATTATGGCATCCCTTATGGAATTTCGGCCTTTGGGTTGGCACAGCGGCTTCGTTGCCCAATGAAAGAGGCCCAGGAGTTGATTGAGAAATATCAACAATCTTATCCATCTGTTGCTGGATTACTGGCTCGGCTCGTAGAGAATGCCAGGGAGAAAGGGTACGCAGAGACGTTGTTGGGGCGCCGGCGTTATGTGCCTGGCATCAACGCACGTAATCGGAACGAGCGCTCAGCCTCGGAGCGCATTGCCGTCAATATGCCAATTCAAGGTACACAGGCAGATATGATCAAGTTGGCGATGGTGCGCATTCAGAATCGACTGACTGAATTGGGGATGGAATCAAATATGATCTTGCAAGTCCACGATGAACTCGTGTTCTCTGTACCCGAGAATGAGGTAGACGCCTTGCGTGAACTGATCGTACCTGAAATGATACAAGCCTTACCGCTGGATGTCCCGATTGAAGTAGACGTGAATGCCGGGGCGAATTGGTTGGAGGCGCACTAACGAGTTCAATGTTCAATGTTCAAAGTTTCTAACTTAAGGAGCGGGGAGATAGAACATCTTAAAGACATTATGTGTGTCAGATTCAAAACTTGTGTGTTCTAGCATAAACAACCTTGAACTTTGAACCTTGAACTTTAAACTTCAGACATGGCGCGGGATCGAAAGGCAGAACATATAGAGCTTTCTTTAAAACCGGAAGTACAGAGCCGTTGGAATTATTTTGATGCCTATAGGTTTGAGCATAACGCCCTTCCTGAGATTGATTTTAGTGAGATTGACACGCGTACCACATTTCTTGGCAAGACCATCCAGGCTCCAATTTTGATCTCAAGCATGACGGGGGGGACTACCCTGGCTAAGGATATCAATACCCATCTTGCATTAGGCGCAGAAGAGGAGGGCATTCCCCTGGCGCTCGGTTCGCAGCGAAAAGCGATTGAGGACGCTAATCAGGCTGATACCTTCAAGATTCGCCCCTCTGCACCATCTATACCGATACTGGGCAATGTGGGGGCCGTTCAGTTTAATTATGGATTTGGATTGGAGGAGTGCCAGAAAATGGTAGATATGGTTGAAGCAGATGCGCTTATCCTGCACCTCAACCCTCTTCAAGAAGTGCTTCAGCCGGAGGGACAGACAAACTTTTCTTCGTTGTTAAGCAAGATAGAGCAGATTGCCAACCAGTTGCCCGTTCCTTTGATTGCAAAAGAGATCGGCTGTGGGCTGTCCGCCTCAGTGGCTCAAAAACTGGTTAACCACGGTGTCCATATTTTAGATACCGCCGGAGCAGGAGGTACTAGCTGGGCACGCATAGAGACGTTGCGTTCTGGTGAAGCAAATCTAGGAGATCTCTACGCTGAATGGGGCATTCCTACGCCCGTATCAATCAAGCAAGTTGCCAGTGTCCCTGGAGCGACGACGATTGGAAGCGGCGGGGTTCGCTCTGGTCTTGATGCGGCAAAAGCCATAGCCCTTGGGGCTGACTTGGTTGGCTTTGCATCCCCCTTCCTGCAACCTGCCATCCAATCTGCACAAGCCGTCCAGGACACCATTGCCCGCATTACCCACGAATTAAAGGTGGCCATGTTTTGTGTGGGGGCGAAAACGATAGAGGAGCTTAAAAAAGCTCCTCTATATCATCGATCTGAAAGGTTGTAAAAGCGAGCGCCTACCGATGTAGGGGCCTTGCCGGCACAGCCCGCCTCAGCCGGGAAGCAGGGCAGAATGCCAACAACGTATTGAAGAACCAAAGAGGCATCATACGCAGAGACTCCACCATCTCCGGAGACATCAGCAGCTCCCAAGCCTTTGCCCTCTAAGGGGACTTGTCCAATGGTGTGAGATAATATCATCGATGCATCTAAGGCAGAGACTGTCCCATTCAGTGATACATCCCCTGGAGGAACAGCATCCGTTATTTCACCACCGTGATAAAGAGCACTTGCTGGAATCTCTTGCTTAGAAATGCCAGGCCCTGCCCAACTCACAGTCAGTGCTTCATCCCCGGTACGTTCAAAATAGGTTACGGTGAAGGCGTGTTTACCGGCTTTGAGTCCTATTTCACCACTTCGTTCTTGCACGGACTGGATACTATCATTGTCAACAACCATGAGATCGCCAATAAACATTTGGGAGCCATCATCTGAAGCGGTGTAGAACGTATAGGTCCCGTCGGTTGGTGCATCAATATACCCAGAATACCTGAACAGGAATCCATCGGCAATCGTGCTGGGTGCCAGAGAGATTGTTGGAGAGGTGCCTGTGGTCGTGGGTGTAAGGGTATCAAAATTAGGCAAGAAGTCTACAGTTTGAATGTAGTACTCGTAAGATGCTTGAGGTAATGAGTTGACCGGATCCTCTGGATCCCTCAGCACCTGGGATTTATAAGTAGCGGTGATTGATACGTTGGCAGCGGGCTGCGTGACAAAGGTTTGAGTTGAAAAGATGTCATCGATATACTGCGTTGCTCCCGTCCAGCGATCAAAGGGAATGCCGTTGCTGATCTCAGGAGCACTGACAACCACCTGCGTACCCGATGGGTAGCTTCCGCTTCCGGTGCCGCCGTTGACAGTGAGTTCATACACACCGCCTCCACCGCCGCCGCCGCCTCCACCGCCATTTTCACGCGGCGATTCTGGGTGACTCAAGTTCTCTGGATCGGGCGTGCCGTCCTTGTAAATATGAATGCGGTCAATTCTGTAATTGAAGGACCGCCCGGAGAGATAAAAAACATGCGTGCCCGCGTCCAGGTAAAACAGGGGGTCAATAAAAGCACCACCAGACGGCTCGACGAACATGTCAAACGTAAAGCCGTCATCCATGTTGGCTGCGGGATGACCAGCTTTAAGCCATGTCCCGCCGTCGTTTACCCTGATCCAGGTGTCGTTCCATTGGTCTCCTGCCGGGGCTCCTGTATGAGAAGAGCGAAGCTTAAACCAATAGTTACCACTGGATGTTACCGTGAAGGGTATGGCGACAATGCCGTTTCCAGGGGTACCAAAAAAGTCAGCTCCATTCCAGCGGATATAGCCTGATCCGGTGAAGCCTGCGTCTCCTGATTCGGTTACCCAGTCTCCTGTTAGGTCTATGGACTCGGCCTGGACAACCACCAGATCATTTTGTGCAATGAACGGGTTATCCTGGGCGGATACATCCAAAGACAACGCGAGTGTGGTTATAAAAAGCACAACAGAAGTGTATCTGTATGCGCCAAATGTACCATTTTGGGATCGGTTAGATGTAGAAATGGTTGGTAAATGCATCATTTGGACTGAATAATGAAATATAAAAGACGTGAGCAGTAAAAATTGTCTATGCAAAATTTGCCATATCAAGTTTGATGCCAGTGGCAGAGGCGTATCATTTTTTGCTCCAAAAGTCCATACCTTCATTGTCTAAACAGGTGAGCGTGGCATGTCAAAAGGAGTGCAAAGGCAACCTGGGCATCAAGGGTACATCGATGTTGATCCCCAGGAAACTGCTCGTTCACCTTACAGTTAGACGTTTTTCCCTGTGCAAACATACCCTTTTGAAATCTAGATATGGCGAATCGCATCGAGTCCGAAAAAGAGAGTCTGCAGGATCACTTCCGGGTTATTGAGGAGCTAGGAGGAATAGAGCATCTAGAGTTGAAGAATAATGGGCTTCGGGTCCTTTTGCTTCAACAGCACGCGGCGCCTGTGGTCGCCTTTATGGTGACGTATCATGTAGGCAGCCGGAATGAATCCACCGGGTTAACAGGAGCTACCCATTTTTTGGAGCACCTGATGTTTAAGGGGACGGAGAAGTTCAACAAAGAGAAGGGGACGTCTGTTTTTAACGTGCTCCAGGCTGTGGGTGCGCAAATGAATGCCACGACCTGGATGGACCGCACCAATTATTACGAGATGTTGCCAAAGGAGCACCTGGGGCTAGCCATTGAGATAGAGGCAGATCGCATGAGAGGGGCACGCCTTGCAGCTGATGATATGGAAAGCGAGCGGACGGTTATTCTGAATGAATTTGATCGCGGAGAAAATGAGCCGTTTCGTAAGTTGTATCATTCGGTGTGGACTACGGCCTATCAGGCACACCCTTACCACCATCCGACTATTGGATGGCGATCCGATATCGAGCAAGTAACTCCAGACGGCCTGCGTCATTTTTATGACACGTATTACTGGCCCAACAATGCGACGTTGTCGGTTATTGGAGACTATGAGCGCGACGCGGCTTTACAACTGATCCTCGACCATTTTGGGCCCATTCCTTCGGCAGGTCATGAGATTCCTGATGTTATGGTTAGAGAACCAGAGCAGAAGGGACAACGACGAATCACCGTTAAAAAGTCCGGTGAATTGGGCGCGATGCTGATGGGCTATAAAGTCCCAGAAGGGCTACATGATGATGCGGATGCACTTGATGTCTTGGGTATTATCCTGGGATCGGGTAAGAATAGCCGGCTATTCCGGAATCTTACAGACAAAGGATTGACCACACACGTGTATGCATCTGGTGCACGATTCAGAGATCCCGGTTTGTTTACCATTTATGCGTTCTTGAGTCCTGAGAAAACACATGAAGAGGTTGAGTCTGCGATATGGGCTATTTTGGAAGACATCAAAGAAAACGGCGTAGAGCAAAGTGAGTTGGAGCGGGCGCTGAATCTTTTGAATGCCCAGGCCTCTTTTGAACGGGATGGTCCTTTTTCGATTGCTGCCCAGCTCAATGAAGCCATCGCAGCAGGGGATTGGAAGCTCTACGCTCAATTTAATGAGCGCGTTAAACAGGTCACTACATCAGACATCCAGCGAGTGGCCAGGCAATATTTTGAAGAAGATGCATCTACTATAGGGTGGTACATCCCTGTGTGAATCCTTTGATTACCTGATGAAAGAAAAAACTGCAGTGGATATAGTGACCCATTCCTCTACATTTGAACGTCGAATTATCGATACCCAAGTCGGAAACTGTACCCTTTATATGCTGCCTGCGGCAGTAGAAAATGTTGTCTCTTGGCGAGGTGCGTTTATAAGCAATCCTGTATTTACTAATGGCGATGACCTGCGGCAAGGCCTCGTCGTTTCTTTGCTAGATAAAGGCACTAAACGAAGGGATCGCTTTCAGATTGCTGATGTATTGGAGAATAAAGGCGCTCAAGTCAACTACCATAATGGGGGAGTAGGCGTTGGGTTTTCTGGACGATGTTTGACACGAGATGTTCAGGATGTGATGGGGGTTATGGCGGAGCAGCTATTGGAGCCTGCATTTGATGAGGAAGAGTATCAAAAAGCGGGGATGAGGGTTGCAGCGTCTATTCAACGCAGCATGGAGCGGACGGGAACGCTGGCGTATTCTGCATTGTGCCGCAATATATATTCAACGTCCCATCCCAACTTTACCCACCCACCGGAAGAAGAGCTTAGGATATTGAGTGAAATCACGCTGGAGTCACTCCACGAATATCATAGTCAGCATTTCGGGGCAAAGGATCTGGTGCTTGTTGTTGTAGGAGATATTGACCCTGATGAAATTACACGTGTAGTTCGTTCGACACTTGGCGGTTGGGAGACGCATAAAGCCCCGGAGGCATATGATGTAGCTGCTAGCTTCACGTCGCCTGAAATCGCTAAAGTGCCGATGGAGGATAAATCGAGTATTGATGTTCGGTTGGGGCATGCTGTTGAAATGAGGATGAACCATGAGGGATATGTGCCTTTGTACCTGGGGAATTTTGTACTGGGTGGTAATTTCTCTTCTCGACTTATGGATGTTGTGAGGGACCAGAAAGGCTTGACCTACGGGATACGTTCAAGCTTGATAGGAATCAGTAAGTTTTACGAGGGTCACTGGCAAGTCGGTGTTACGTTAAGCACAGACAAGTTAGAAGAAGGTATTGCGGCAACGAAGGAAGTGGTCGAGGAGTACGTCGAAAAAGGACCGACGGAAGAGGAGTTGCAGCAAAAGAAAACAACGATTATTGGGACCTTTAAAGTAGAACTCGCGACAACGGGAGGATTAGCCGGCAATATCCTTAGAGGGGTGCAGAACGGGTTTGGGAAGTCGTACCTGGATGAATTTCCTGAACGAGTAAACCGGGCCAGTCTTCAAGAGGTACGTGAAAGCATCCAAAAGCATATACAGCTAGACAAAGCGCATATGGCAATGGCAGGGACCCTGCCTGAGGATCAGGACTGAAAACGGAGTAAGAGCGTCTTTAGTCTCTGATAATGGTAATCCGTTCCTCGGATCCGGATGGCGCTTCAGGGCCAGGGAGGATTTTGGAAAGGATAATGTAGGCAATAAAGACGGCAAAGAATGAGGCTGGAGGCGCCAGGAACCCACTGATCACAAAGGCGATTCGGACGAGTGTAGGGTCGATGTTAAAATATTCCGCGATCCCGGCAGCAACACCCTGCATTTTCTTATCCTTCGATTTCCGTAATCGGGCAGGGGCAGAGCGAGGGCCTTTTTCAATCTTCACTTTTGGCCGCTTGGCCTTCATATCAACGCGAATTTTCTTGATCTTCTTACGTTTTGGTCGCCAGGAAAGCGCACCGAAGCCGAGAAGCATGATCAGAATACCAGCAAGCCAGGGGATGATCATGAGCGCGACTTCAGAAAGTGGCAGTTCCATGATACCCAAGCGTTCGAGGATGAGGCCCGCACCTACGAGAATGAGAGAAAAGCCGGCAATGGTTGGGAGGTTGAAAATCCCATTGTTGCTCTCTTCAGGTTCATCGAATAGAATTTGCTCGAGTTCCTCGGACGACATGGCCTCCAAGTCGAGTTCATCAAATTCTTCCTCGTAATACTCTTCTCTGGCTTTTCTTCTTGTACGTGTACTCATATGCTATATAAAGGGTAGTCGTATAAACGTACGGCCCATCGAATCTTCAAGTTGCATTCAACGTCGAATAACGGTTTCTTCAGTCACTACTATATCGACGGGGATATCGTGCGATTCGCTAGGGAGCCTGTCTTTTAAGAACGCATTGAACACAGGGCATATTGTAGGGCATGCTACTTCTGTAAGCAACTCGTCGTAATACCCTTTCCCATAACCTAGCCGGATTCCAAGAAGGTCGACGGCTAGAGCAGGAACGATAACAAGATCGAAACTTGCAATGGGGACTGTCTCAGTTGAAACAGGCTCATAAACATCCCAACGATTTGCTCTCAGGTTGGTTTCTCCTGTATAAGGAGAATGCTCCATTCGGTGCCCCCCTTCAGAAGTATTCGTATAGCTAATGATTCGCGGTAATACGCATTGTTTTCCCTGTTGCCTCAATTCGTTTATTAATTCCCGCGTATCGAACTCCTTGTTTTTCAAGATGGGCCAGAAGAGATGAACACAGCGAGCCTGTTGTATTTCAGGTAAAGTTAAGAGGGTATTACTGATTGTGCCGCATGATTGTGCATATTCCAATTCGTTCATGCTGCGGCGTTCAAGAAGCAGTTGTTGGCGGAGTGCCTTTTTTTGTGATTGCAGATCCGTCATAAAAGATTCGCTATATGCGAAAAATTCGATAACAAAATTGAACGAAGTGAACTCTTACGCGTTTGGTGGTGGTTGTTGAAACTTCCAGAGTGAACTAAATGCTCTCTTTGGGGTCTCACAGTTGCTCCATTGTAATGGAGGAAACACAAACAGTCAATTTATAATTACACGTCGAACCGATGTTCGAGAACCTGTCAGATAAGCTTGAAGAAGCACTAAAAACGATCTCAGGTCAAAGCCAGATCAATGAGTTGAACGTGGCTGAGACCATGCGCGAGATCCGTCGTGCTTTATTGGATGCTGATGTCAACTACCAGGTTGCCAGGGATTTCACGAAAAACGTGAAAGAGAAAGTTCTGGGCAGCAAGGTATTGACGGCGGTTTCTCCTGGTCAGCAATTGACCAAAATCGTGTATGACGAATTGGTCGCTTTCCTGGGGGAGGAGCATACTGAGGTTCAGTTGTCTCCTAAACCACCAACCATCATTCTGGTTGCGGGTCTTCAAGGATCTGGAAAAACGACCTTTTGTGGTAAATTGGCTGCTTATTTTAAGAGTAAAGGATTGGCGCCGATGTTGGCCGCGGCTGATGTATATAGGCCTGCAGCGGTAGACCAGTTAAAAACTCTAGCTGAGCAGGTGGGCGTACCTGTGCATGCTGTGCTTGAAGACGGTAAAGTGGTTCAAGATGCTGTTCGTGTAGCCAAAGAGGCTGTGGCTGAGGCGAGGAAGAATGCACGAAACATCTTAATTATCGATACCGCCGGCCGCATGCATGTGGACGAAACCATGATGGTTGAGGTAGAGAACATCAAGAAGACCGTCGATCCAACGGAAATCTTGTTTGTTGTGGATAGCATGACCGGGCAAGACGCGGTTAATACAGCAATGGAATTTAACCAGCGGTTGAATTTCGATGGGGTTGTATTGACCAAGCTTGACGGCGACACCCGGGGTGGCGCAGCGTTATCTATACGCTCCGTCGTAAACAAGCCCATCAAATTTGCTTCTACTGGTGAAAAGTTGGATGCGCTAATTCCGTTCTACCCGGATCGGATGGCGCAACGTATTCTGGGAATGGGAGATGTGATCTCTTTTGTAGAAAAGGCCCAGGAGCAGTTCGACCAGAAGCAGGCCGAAAAGCTGCAGAGTAAAATTAGATCGGAGGATTTTAATCTCGAAGATTTTTACGAGCAGTTGCAACGCATCAAAAGCATGGGGTCCCTAAAGGACCTTATGGGTATGATTCCAGGGGTAGGTCGTCAGATCCGCGACCTGGACATCGATGATGATGCGTTCAAGCATATTGAAGCAATGATCTCTTCCATGACTCCACAGGAACGGCATCATCCGGAATTGCTGAATGGCAGCCGGCGTCGTCGTATCGCTATGGGGAGTGGGGTAGAAGTGAGAGATGTGAACCAGCTGATAAAGCAGTTCAAGGAGATGAAAAAGATGATGAAGACAATGTCCAAGCTGATGGGTAAAGGCCGGTCCGTTGATCTTCAAGGGCTCATGCGTGGGCGCATGTAGTGCCCCGAGTCTATCAACAACATGTTCAATTAGATTAATTACGTTAGAGAGAAAGTGGCAGTAAAACTAAGATTACGCCGAATGGGACGAAAAAAGCGTCCTATCTTTGCTGTTGTCGCAGCAGATTCACGCAGTCCCCGTGACGGTCGATATATTGAAGACCTTGGGAGATATCACGTTGTAGAAGAACCTGCACGTGTAGAACTTCAGAAAGATCGCGTATTGTACTGGTTAGAGCAGGGTGCTCAACCTTCCGATACCGTAAAAAGCCTATTAAGTGATCAGGGGATTATGTTAACCCTCCACTTGAGAAGGAAAGGAAAGTCAGAAGAAGAAATTAGCACTGAAGTCGAAGCATTCCTGGAGCATCGTGCAAACCGTAAGACTACCAAGCGTACGGTTGCTGGTGAGCGCAAAAAGGCACTTGCGGCTGAAAAGGAACTGGTTGCTAAACAAGAAGCAGAACAAGCTAAACTGAAGGCTGAAGCTGAAGCGAAGGCAAAAGAAGAAGCTGAAGCAGCGAAAAAGGCAGCTGCTGAAGAGCGCGTTGCTGAGCAAGCTGCAGCAGTGCAAGCGGCTCAAGCTGAGCAAGCGGAGCGAAATGCTGAGCAGGCTAAAGAAGACGCTGAAGCACCTGCTGAAGAAGCACCTGCTGCTGAGGCTGCAGAGGAAGCACCTGCAGAGGAAGCACCTGCTGCTGAAGAAGCACCTGCTGCTGAAGAAGCACCTGCTGAAGAAGCACCTGCTGAAGAAGCACCTGCTGAAGAAGCACCTGCTGAAGAGGCTGCTGCTGAAGGTGACGAAAAGAAGGAATCCTAGATTTAGTCCTTTAGGGGATGCTTTCAACCCGGGATTATTCTTCCATGGCACAGCTTGATGAAAATGAACTGGTGAGGGTTGGGCGAATTGTAAAAGCCCACGGAATTAGAGGGGAAGTCAAGGTTGCGCCGGAAACGGATGATCCTGAGCGGTTTCTAGACTTTGAGTCCGTTTTTAT
>JAHQVL010000373.1 GCA_019634345.1 Rhodothermaceae bacterium | reverse complement strand
TGAATCATAAGAGGCCCCTATCAGAGCCAGTTCACCATCAAGCGCCACATCTTGCCCGACCTGGTCCGTGCCTTCTTGATCGGGTGCAATAAACCGGGTTTGTTGAAGCCAAATGAGTCCGTCGCGTTCAAATAGATAGGATGCGCCTAGCGCACTTGCACTTAGGGGGGCACCCAATAGTGCAAAATTTCCACTCAACGCAACAGACGCCCCCAAACGATCCCCTTGTTCACCAACGGCGCTTTCTATTTTACCTTCTTCTGAGTCTCCCCATTGCCCACTGGTTCTACGGAAAACATAGGCGGCGCCCTGCTCACCGTTGTGCAGTGGAGCTCCGGCAAGAATATAATTGTCATCGAGATCCACGTCGATCCCAAACTGATCTCCAACAGCACCATCCGAACTCGTCAACGCTGCCTCTCTCTGCCACGCGACCCCTACTTCCTCAAACACATACACTCGCCCTGTTTTCGCTGCATTCTCCGGTGCACCGATGACAAGCGTTGTATTTTCCAGGGAAACACTCGTGCCCAGTTTGTCCTCGGCAGAGCCATCAGCCAAGTTGATAATTACTTGTTCAGTCCACTGCGGACCGTTCGATTCAAAAATGTATACCTTGCCGGCGTCCTGGCCTGCTACGGTATCTCCAAAGGGTGCACCTATGGCAATTGTCGTCCCATCAATGGTAACAGCACGGCCAAATTGATCGTTGAAGGCACCGTCTGATGAAACGAGCCGCACCTGTTCACTCCACCCCATAGATCCTCGAAGAAATATATACACGGCCCCGGCATCTATGCCGCGTTCATTGTCATCTCCTGGAGCGCCTACCACGATGACATTTCCAGAAATAGAAACAGCGTTACCAAAAAGGTCGCCGGCTGCTCCATCACTGGCTTCAAGCTCAGCAACTTGCGTCCATCCATTGTCTGAAAGCTCGTAGACAAATGCAGCGCCCGCATCTCTCTCTTTCCCTTCAGCCCCGATGACGGCAATACTGTCCTTAATCGCTACAGAGGTACCAAAAAGTGGCTGGATAAGCTTGTTAGACGCAAGTACGGTAAACTCAAAATCCCAATTGTTCAGTCTTCTCGAATAGAGATAAACGATACCAGCGTCGGCGCCATTGATATTCGCGTTATCAGGAGCACCTATTATAAGGTCGAACCCAGCATAAGCAAGGGCCCTACCGAAAGACTCACCATCCTGCCCATCACTGGGGGAAATTTTATTCTGGCTGAGCCACTCATTCCCCGAACGCAAGAACACGTAAACCGCACCCAGTTGGTTGTCGGCACCAGGAGCTCCGACAATAACCTCATTTCCCTGTATATCCACCGAAGTACCAAATTGAAAGCCACTGGCACCGTCCTCTGCTTCTATTTTTGTACGAAGCAACCATTCAGCGCTGTTGTCCCTTTCGAATATGTAGGCAATCCCTTCGTCAATCGAAGTGCTTCGGTCGTACAGTGGCGCGCCAATCACGGCAAGGTCGCCCTCAATAGTAACGGTACTACCAAACCCATCACTCAAGCCCGCACCTTCTGGAACGAGGACGCTTTCAGTATCCCAAACAGGATCTTGCCAGGCAAATACATACGCTCTTCCTTCACCAAAAAAGCCCCCATTTGCAGCACCGGCAACGATACGATCTCCCTGAACGGCAACCGAACTTCCGAATCGATCGCCTAGCTCACCATCAGGAGCTAATAGCTTCACGTACTGTGTCCATGCAGATCCATCTAGCCGATACACATAAACAGCGCCTGCACTGGCTCCCCGTTCGTTGCTATTTTGCCACGCACCTACCACAGCAAATTCACCATCGATAGAAACAGACCGCCCAAACTGGTCGCCGGCACTTCCATCCGCCGCGATTATTTTTGCTTGCTGGATCCAGGCAGACCCGCTTTTAACAAAGATGTACGCCGCTCCTTTTTCTGACTCACTATTCCAGGCTCCAACAATAGCGTGCGTTTCACTGATTGCCACTGCACTCCCAAAACGGTCGCCGGCACCTCCATCTAGAGCTGTTAGCAAGGTTTGCTGCGTCCACTCATCCTCATTGCGCAAATAGATATAAGCAGCACCGGGTTCAGTTTCTCTTTGCCCTTCTGCGCCAACGATTAAGTAGTCGTTTTCAACAGCAACCGTACTGCCGAATGACATAGCGACATTTCCCCTGGATGCGAGCACTTGTGCTATACCGGGTTGCAACCCTTCCACGCCTTCCCCAACAAGTTCAATGACTTCAGGACTGGCGGGGCTATTGCTCAAAACAACCAGGTTGGCTTCTTTCAGCCCTGGGCTAATCGGACGGAACTCGATCCGCATTTCAACGGAGGCCAGTGGAGCCAAAACGATACTACTGCCCCCTTGCACGATACGGAAATGGTTTGCGTCAGCGCCATCGATACGCACATCGGTAATGCTCAGGTCTGCAGTGCCATTGTTTGTAAGTGTTAACAGGATATCGCCGTCTTCCCCCACCGACTCCATCCCATAGTTCAGGATGCTTCGATCTGCAAACAGAGACGGCACACCGGCTCCGCCGACTGGAAAAATGTAGGCTGCCCCAGCATCTTGACCAATATCATTATCATCCCACCGGGCCCCTACAATGACCTGTTCTGCATTAAAGTCGATGGCACTTCCGAACTGGTCCCCCACTGACCCGTCTGCTGAAAAGAGCTGTGCTTCCGATAGCCAGGTATTATTTACCAAACGGTATAGATAGGCGGATCCAGATTTATCTCCCTGCGTGTTTCGATGCCACCTTGCACCTACAACTGCATAATCCCCTTCCGCGACTACCGCATATCCAAACTCATCCTCAGCAACACCATCAAAGGCCGTAAATGTGGTCGCATGGGTCCATGACACGCCGTTCCGCTCGAATAACTGCACAGTCCCAATGTCCTGTTGCCCCAACGCATCCTCCTTCGGTGCACCGATAAACCCAAAATTATTGGTCAAGGTAACCGAGTGCCCAAACAGTCCGCCAGCCACAGGAGTCAACGAAGACAGCCGAGCCTGTTCAACCCATTCTGCTCCGTTAAAGACATACGCATACGCAGACCCTGCGTCGGCAAGGCCGGGTTCGTCATGGTTTTTAGCACCTACAATCGCATATTCCCCTTCAATGGCTACAGAAGATCCGAAGGTATCTCCGCTCTGGCCGTTTGAGGGTTCGACGGTATTTACATATTGCCACGACGATTGAACGCGGTGGTATATATAAGCCGCTCCCCGCCCCGACTCGACACCAGGAGCCCCAATGATCAACCGGTCTCCTCTCGAGGCGATCGCTGATCCAAACTGGTCATCCAATCCACCATTGGGAGCGATCAGGCGAGCTTCTTCGATCCATTCATCGTTAATATTTTGGAAAATGTATACGGCTCCAGCGAAGGGGCCGTTTTCGTTGTCATCGCGATGAGCACCCACAAACAAATAATCACCATTAAGGACCACGCTGTACCCAAGCTGATCCCCCGCTTCCCCATCGGATGAGAGCAACACCTGCTCCTCTTCCCATGCCGCTCCAATACGTCGGTACACCCTGGCTGCACCAGCGTCCTTACCATTTGTGTTATCATCCAGCCAACTGCCTACAAGAGCAAAATCCCCATCAATGGAAACAGCCTCACCGAAGTAGTCAAAGTCATTGCCAACAGTAGAAGTGATTTTGACACTTACCTGAGCATGCAGGTTGATCGGTGTTAGATAGACTAAACAAGCCAACCCTAAAGCCAGGCAATAGTGATAAAACCGGAGGGTAGAAGAGATCAATGACATGTTTTTATACGTGCTAGCACCAAATTCCGCCCGTTAGGCTGATCAGCAATTCGAGTGTTGTGACAAAGAAAGAGCATGAAGGCCCTTTAAGGCTATTCTTAGTGAACCGATACTCCGTTAAGAATATCCTTTAATAACAAATGAGTTTACCTCGCACGTGCTCACAAAAACCTTACTACACCACGTAACTACTTATTATCTCGAATCTAGTCATTTTAACGGTATGCCTGCAAGAAGCCTGGCAGACCGAATGAGTATGGAGTTCGAGGATCTCGTCCCCTACTTGAAACGAATGATCGAATCGGGTACAATAAGTGTTGTTTATGGCGATAAACACCCCAATCCCTACGTCCGGGCACTGCAAGATGAATCATCAAATGATCAAATTGCAAAACTGATTCCAGAGAAGTTAGAGCACGCGTGTATTTATCCACAACCCAAACATCTGGAAAGTGTAGTAAACAAACAACAATTTTTCCACCTTCCCTACACCTTAAAGCTTGCCCTCGGTACCCCCCTCTATACGCATGATTTCTTCGATCCCTCTGTGTTGGTATACTACGAGCGCCAGCCTCACTGCAGCATAATTAACGATATAAGGGGTGTAATTTCGTTACCCTACACCAAGGTACGGTACTCAAAAGCCTTGTATGTGACCGATAAAGGCCAACCATTAACAGAATTGATTGCCTTAAATCTGGAACAATTGTCAAGTTTAAGAGCCATCGATCAGCAGTACTGGTACAGCATGTCATTGCCCGTGCGGTGCAGGTTGCATCCTGACATCGTTCATCCCTTGCTTCATGGTGCCTTTAGAGAGCGCATTTCAATTTTTGAAGCCTTGCATGAAGAAATGATGGCAATCAATGGGCTCTGTCCGTTGCTAGATAAGCCGGCTATGTTTGAAAAGGGGCCCCTCGATATTCAAAACGAGACATTGGGTGGATATTTAATCCGTCCTACATTACGTTCGTTCGAAAGCTTCTTTATGGCCCTTCAGATCCAACTCTTTCAACACGTCAACGAAGAATTTCTAACAAGCATTTCTACTGCACCCGTAAAACGCCGACGCGGTAAACGATCCACCCATATACGACGCCCATCCCTTACCCCTTTGGAACGCATCGAGTCCTGGCTACTCCATTCATTCGGCGTTCCCCATCGGCATCTGATTCGCCGATTTACGTTGCTCGTAAAGAAGACACGCCTTGAAACCCATCGCAGGCTGCAACGCGAAAACACCGAAGCGCTCGACTCCGAATTATTGATTCTTCAGCGCCGATTGATGTGGAATGCCTACCAGTCCATTAAGTGGATACGGACCTCACTAGAAGCAGGGCTAAACAATGTCCATGAGGACTTGCATCCACTCGCAAGAGAGCAAAAAATCTGGGTCCAATAAGTCCATTCAAAAACCGAACGACCGCCAAACCCTGGAACCGCTACCATTAACTTGTCGCCTAATTTTTTTAAGTTCACAAAAGGCGAATAAGACTATATATTGTAATAAAAGTAAAATAAAAGCGCTTTCTCATAAATAATTTAACTTGACAACTCGATCCACCTAATTTATTATTCAATCCGACACCATCACTTTAGCTCCTGAAAAGCGGTACTATTTACCAGCAGTTCGGGCTTTAGTCACCCAATTTTTCCTAATTAGCCAATTGATATTCCTATGGCACGGACACTCGTAGTTCTCTTTGGTGTAACCATGCTAGCAGCCTTTACCCCTTTGGGTTCTTTTGCTCAGGAGGCAGCGCCAGCTAGCGATTCAGTTTCAGCGGATTTTGTTCTTTGGACCATCAACAACCTCTGGATCATGATGGCAGGTGCACTGGTCTTCATCATGCACCTGGGATTTGCATCGTTAGAATCCGGCTTGACACAGTCAAAAAACACAGTCAATATTCTTTTTAAGAATACAATGATTATCTGCATTGGCCTACTTACCTATGCGCTGTGTGGATTCAATATTATGTACCCTGGGGATTTTAATGGATTTCTTTCGTTTGGAGCAGTTTCTGGATTCATCAGCGTCGATCCCACCGATGTAGATGCTGTTGCCTCGAATCTAACGTCGGAATACAACGAAGGGTACACGTGGTATACCGACTTCTTCTTCCAGGCCATGTTCGCAGCTACAGCAGCTACGATTGTATCTGGTGCGGTTGCAGGACGGATTAAGCTGCATAGCTTCCTTATTTTTATCACGCTCCTGGTAGGCCTTAGTTATCCAATTACCGGTGCATGGCACTGGGGCGCTGGATTCTTGAATCCAGGCGAAGGCAGCCTCTTCCAAGGCAGCAACTTCTACGATTTCGCCGGTTCTACCGTTGTACACTCAGTTGGTGGCTGGGCGGCGCTTATCATGGCCATGTTGTTAGGTCCCCGCCTCGGGAAGTATGGCAAAGATGGCGCTGTAAAAGCGATCCCCGGAAGCAATATGCCTCTGGCTGCAATTGGTGTATTCTTACTATGGTTTGGCTGGTTTGGCTTTAACGGAGGGTCTGTTCTTACGGCGGACGCTGCCGGCGTATCTCTCGTGCTGGTAACCACCTCAATGGCAGCGGCAGCAGGCGGCTTCACTGCCGGCATCACGTCCTGGTTGATGGACAAAAAACCCGATTTGAGTATGGGCCTTAATGGTATTCTGGCAGGTCTTGTTGGTATTACGGCAGGCGCAGACCAGATGGCAGTATGGGAAGCGGTCGTTATCGGGGCGATAGCAGGCGCGATTGTCTACTTTGCAGTAATCACAATCGATAAGGTGTTAAAAATTGATGATCCAGTTGGGGCGATCAGTGTTCACCTTGTCTGCGGCATTTGGGGAACGCTCGCTGTAGGTATATTTGGTCAGTCTGCTGGATTCTCTCAGTTTGTAGCCCAATTGATTGGAATTGGCAGTATTGGGTTATTTACGGTCCTCTTTACACTAGCCGTTGCACTACCTATCAAACAGTTCTTCGGGCTACGCGTCAGTGAAGCTGAAGAATCAGAAGGGCTTGACATTGGTGAGCACGCTACCGAGGCTTACCTGATTCCTTCTGGTGCTCAAGATCTCGTTCCCGTATAAGTACAACCAAATAATTCCTATCGGTATATTTGATTGGTTTCGTGTTTCGGGTTAGAAAGCGTTCATTAGCTCCTAGGACAACTCGCAACACGAAACCGATCAGAATCACGAAACCCACTGCATACCATGAAACTTATTAAAGCAATTATTCGATCAGAAAAACTCACAGAGGTTCTCAACGCTCTCTATGAAGCGGATATTTACGGACTCACTGTTTCGCGAGTGCGGGGTCATGGCGGAGAAAAAGAAAAGATTGAGATCTACCGGGGTACGAAATACAAGCACGAATTGAATGACAAGGTGGCTATTGAAATTGGCATCTCCGAATCGTTTGTAGAAAAGACAGTACAAACCCTTATGCTGGCGGCGCGAACGGGTGAAATTGGAGATGGGAAGATTTTCGTTTTACCTGTGGAGCATATCTACAGGATTCGAACTGGAGAAGTAGATACATCTGCGGTTACGCCTGTCAAATAGCGCATTTTTGCAGCACATCCGTAACACATGAATATATCGGCCCACGGGACATCATGTGCAAGAAGCCACTCCTCACAGAGTGGCTTTTTTTGTTATTCACACGATAAATATCCGTGGAAGTGTAACGTGGAAGCGCTATCTTACGTATAATGCGCAATCACGATCACACAAAGACACATGAGCACGATCTATTTAGTAAGCCTCCTTGTCGGTGGTTTCTTCATCCTATTGTCCATTTTCGGCGGCGATGCTGATACGGACATGGATGGAGATTTTGATGTCGATACAGACTTTGACATGGACGCGGATTTTGATGGGGAAGTGGAAATCGACGTAGATGGTGGTGAAATTGGAAGTGATATTGGCGCGGGTCCAGGACTTGTGGACCTACTCACCATACGGACGCTTTTTCTCTTTGCCACGTTCTTTGGTCTCACCGGTATGTTACTTACCTGGTCTGGAACGGCTGAACCCTTAACATCAATCATAGCCTCTACACTTGGGCTCACGATTGGGTTCGGAGGCAATTATATCATCAAGAAAGTAGCTTATCAGCATGTTTCTAGTGATATAACAACGAACGAAATGAAAGGAATGACAGGCAAAGTGCTCATTCCGTTCACGGGCACAGAACGAGGAAAAATCAGCCTCGTTGTTAAAGGCAACGAGGTTCGCTTACTCGCCCGTTCTTTGGATGACACCTCCGAAGAACAATTTGCGCCAGGAGACGAAGTAGTGGTGGTCCGCACGGAGAAAGGTATCATTGAAGTTGTAAAGCCAAACTAATTTAATATAAACACCTATGGAAGGAATTATCATTGCATTTGTCGCAATTGTCGCCCTATTCACCGTATTTGGCATTATCCAAGCCAATCTCAAAATCTGTCAACCCAATGAGGTCTTAATCTTCAGTGGTAAAAAGCGTAGGCTTCCAGATGGAAACACGTTAGGATACAGAATCATCCGAGGAGGCCGTGCTTTTCGAGTGCCTGTTATTGAGCGCGTTGATCGCCTTTTGCTCAATACCATCCCTATCGATTTGCTGGTATCCAATGCCTACTCCAAGGGTGGTATTCCGCTAACCGTTCGGGCCATTGCAAACGTGAAGATCGCTTCCAACGAGCCAGAAATCAACAATGCTATAGAGCGGCTTCTGGGTAAGCCACTCAATGAAGTGCAAGGCATTGCAAAGGAAACACTGGAAGGTAACTTACGTGGCGTGTTAGCCACGCTGACCCCTGAGGAAGTGAATGAAGACCGGCTTAAATTTGCAAAAACCCTGGTTGATGAGGCAGACAATGACTTGAGTGCCCTTGGGCTTCAGCTCGACACGCTTAAAATTCAAAGCGTTGAAGACGACCGAGGATATCTTGATGCCATAGGACGGCAGCGGACGGCAAGACTTATTGCATCGGCTGAAATAGCAGAAGCCCAGCAGCTTGAGCACGCAAAACTCGCACAGGCCAAAGCGGACAAAGCCATTGCAGAAGCTCAAAACGAAGTGAGAATCGTCAAGGCCCAGTTAGATGCTGAAGCGGAAGCAGAAGAAGCGAAGGTCAGTATCGCTGCTCGTGTATCAGAAGCTAAAGCCGAACAAGAGCTTGCTGAACAAGAAATCACCCTTGCAGAAAAACGCCAGCAATCCCTCGTTGTTGTTAAAGCCGAAGCAGACCGAAAGGCAAAAGAAGAAGCCGCCAAAGGGGATGCGGCTCGTATTTTAGAAGATGGCCAGGCAGAAGTTGAAGTCTTGCGTCGTAAGCTGGAGCTTTGGAAACAAGCAGGAACGGATGCTGAGCGGCTCTTCCTGATCCAGATGCTGCCTGAAATCATGAAGCAGGTCGTAAGCACGGTAGACAACCTGCAAATCGACAAGATTACCGTTGTAGACGGTGGTCAGGGCGGAAGCGGCACCGGTGTGCCCGCCGTATTCAGTCAAATAGCTGGATCAACCCCTGCCCTACTGGAAAGCCTCAAGGCATCAACGGGTATCGATATAGCGGGGATGCTAAACAAGGCCGCTGAGCCTGTTGAGCCTACTCCTTTACAGTTGCCGAACGGGAATGACGAAGGCTAAGCAGGGCCTGTATCTGTGGATAATCTGAGGGCTGAGGTGATGTACTCTTACTCAGCCCTCTCTATTTTATGCACTTTTCGCCCACTTTTGACGCAGCATCTCAGGCGAGACGCCGTAGTGGACAAGGGCCCGTTCGTATTCGTACAGCCATGCGGCGGGATACTGCCGGCACATACGACGAAAGAAGACTTCAGTAGACCGTGCTTCTTGCGAGGGCCAAACAAAGTATTCGTCCATAAAAGAATCTGCTGAAGAAGCAGTGCCAACAGCCACCTGGAAAAGCGACTCATTGTAGGTTGGTTTAAACGCCCGGGCTTCCACACTAGAGAGTGTTTCAAGGTTTACCCGGCCCCTGTAGCTGAATAAGCTTGGATTCCAGGTGCACACAAGCTGTAGGCAATCATAGAGGCGTTCTTCAAGATCTTGAGCTCGGAAGCGATAGATCACATCTAACCCACCTGAGTCGATTAACATGGCATCCCTGAAGCTTGACTCTGCCCGCGCATTGTCATCACCCATGTGCCCTACCATGAATCCTACACGATGTTTGCCTAGTTCGATTAAAAAATCTACGGTATACTCAGCGTAGGGTGTCTGTACCCTGGCCTGGTCTTGAATGCCGGCATTATCCGCCAAAAAGCGGGTAAAATACCATGCAAGGTCATCTGTTAACATGCTAGAATAAGGAGGTTGATAAAACAACATCGGTTCTTCCAGCACGGAGATAGGCGTATATTCAGATGTATCGTTTCTCAACAATCGAAGAGGTGTTGACGAAGAAAGGAATAGCGTTCGTTCCATGTTAACATGTATCTATTGATGTTACTGACCAATATAAACCAGATACTATGTCAACCTTCTGTCATACCGAAACGATATAGTCCATCGGGACACTTAAGAACTGACCCTAAGAGAATTGGACACCAGGAAGAAGAGGTTGCTCGAATTGAATAGATAAAAGAACAGAATGATGTGTATGAAAGATATGATTTAGCGTCATATTACTCCTAAATAAAACGATTTCGTTTCAAATAATCAAAACCTTACCAAATAGTGACTGTGCGGCTCTGGCTTATCTTTTTTATCTGTACCCTATTTTTTGTTAGTCTTTCCCCCCTTTCTGCCTACGGACAAGGGTTCAACACGTTCAACAATCGGAATCATCCTGAGCTTGATTGGCAGGTTGCAGAGACGGACCATTTCGAGATTATGTACCCGGCTCATCTTGCTGGGATCGAAATTGAAGCCGCCTCGATTTCAGAGGCGAGTTATACTGCGTTATCCAAGAACCTGGACGTCACGTTCGATGAGAAGATTCGTATTTACCTGACGGATGAAGACGAGATTCTCAACGGATTTGCGGTACGGCTAGGATACACAAACATCTGGGTGCATGTAAACGATGTGGCCCGGCAGTGGTCGGGAAATACTAAATGGCTTCGCACAGTCATCTCCCATGAACTGGCCCATCTGTTTCATGGCAAAGCAGTACGTGGCAACAGAGGATTATTGCTCGATTTCTTGACAGGGGATCCGATGCCTAGCTTCTGGGCAGAAGGTATCGCTCAATACGAAACTGAATTATGGGATGCGTATCGAGGAGAGCAATGGCTTCGGACAGCGACTCTGGACGATCAGCTTTCTTACACCGATGGCCGTTCTGTATGGAATGGACGGCTTCAGTATGCGGTGGGTAACTCTCAATTGCGATACCTAACCTCTCAGTATGGAGACAGCACCGTTACCCAGATACTCAAACATAGATCATCTTATTTCCTTGGCTTTCTCAAAACCCATGATTTCTATAAAGCCTTCGATGAGACTACAGGGCAGTCCTACAGAGCATTTTATGACGAATGGCGCCGGCACGTAAATATCTATTACAATACATTAGCTGGACAAATGGAGAATGCAGATTCTCTTGGTTCAAAACCTCTCAGCATACCTGGCCAGTATGTCTATGATGTACAGGTTGGTCCGGACACCTCACAGATTGCCGTGGTTTCGCTTACCTCGTTGAGCCGGCCTGTCAGGCGCCTTTTTATGGTAGACAAAGCAGCCAAGAAAACAAGGATACTTGCAGAAGGATCTATCCAGTCTCCCGTCTCCTGGCACCCGGAAGGTACTTCGATTGCGTATGCCTCGCGAACGAGAGCAAAAAACGGGTCGATAGTCAATGACTTGTTTATTGTTGATACTAAATCCAGGAAACCTCAACGGATAACGCATAATCGACGCGCTATCTCTCCCTCCTATTCTCCTGATGGAAAGAGGCTTGCATTTATTGGATCTGAGAGAGGAACCGCTAATATTTTTATCTTGGATGTAGAGACGCGTACCGAAGTTCAATACACTTCTTTTGAAGGAGACGTACAACTTTCATCCCTGCAATGGCAACCGAATGGCAGGTCCATTGCCTATTCTATCTTTGATGATGAGGGGAAACGAACCGTTCAAGTCCTCGATACGTCGGACAAATCAATCACACAACTTCCCACCGACCACGACGACCAATTTCCAGTATGGCACCCGTCGGGTTCTCAAATCGCATTTA
>JAHQVL010000372.1 GCA_019634345.1 Rhodothermaceae bacterium | reverse complement strand
CCTGGAAGCATCTAGGTATTGAAGATGAGTCTGTGAAGATGAGTAATCGCAGGGGAACGGTTTCATTTGCTCGTGGGGGGCCAAAAACCCGCGGCACACAACTCTTTATCAACTTAAGAGATAATTCCAACCTGGATCGTATGCCGGTAGGGGGCGTGGTAGGATATCCGCCTTTAGGCGTAATCGTCTCTGGCATGGAGATCATCGATACCTTTAATTCGCAGTACGGCAATCAACCAGCCATGCAACAGGATTCCATAAACACCCACGGCAATGCCTACCTGGAAAGAAATTTCCCCGGCCTCGATCACATCAAACAAGCCCGCATCGCGAAGGAATATTAAGGGTTTCAGGTTCCAGGTTTCAAGTTCCAGGTTTCAGGTTCAACGTTGGTAAGGGCTTATATTCAAACAACCTGAAACTTGGAACCTGAAACCTGAAACAAATCCCCTAAATCACTCAAGATTTATGGGATTTTATCATTACCGCTAAGTGCATAAAAAACCTACATTAAGCATCTGTTTTAGGGATGGATTGGGTTAAGTATCTGCTAAGACTCAAACTTTTGACTCAACTTTTTTTCCGGGAGTGCTCCATAGCGTGATGAGCTGTATATGGTTTCAACAAAGAAAACCTAGCACTTCTGGAGATACCACATCACTCCAATCCTACAACGGAACACATGGGATACGAAAGCCGGCTCCTCAGCACAGGGGGCCGGCTTTCTAAGTTTTGTTATTTACGTGATATTTTTCAATATGCTTATTTGCAACACGTTGCTTTTCCGTAAAATGGCCTAACATGATCATTAAAACGAACAAAGCCACTTGACATCTTTATGGCATCGATAAAAATTGTTGACCTTTCAAAGACACTGGAAGATGCTCGTGCCACCTTATTAGCAGCGACCAATGGAGATGGAATTGTCAGTCGAGCTGATTTGAGGCGGATGCTGCAACAAACCGCGGATCCACAAAAAGCACGATTTTTGGAATTCTTCTATCGCTTTCTTCTGGAATTAGAAAATAGACCGAGAATGCGTGTAACAGAGGAGGTCATTGATAGAGGCATTGCATTCATAGAAGCCCAGATTATACCAGAGTTCGAAATCAAGACACGCTTTCAGTCAAGCACGAATCAAAAGATTGCTCAGATTCATAAGTCTGCATTGCCTATGGCCATGGAACTGATCCGGTTTACTGCTGACAATGTAGTCCTCACGCCTCGCGAAGTAAGTGAACAAATTGCACAGTTAACTGCGGGGCTGTTTTTTGATGACTACGGATCTGAAGCTGCCATAGCCATATCTGAGTTCTTTATTGAGCATGATAGCGACACGTTAAATCCAAACTCATTTGTGAAAGCAATAGGACTAGATCCAGATACTCCTAAGGGAGAGGTAGCTCGTTTTGAGAATGCAGATAGAGCACTTCAAACGTTTGTTGAGCAACATGTTTGGTCCGGTCTTTCTGATCAAGCAAAGGCTGTTGTAGAGCTAATGCAGGCAAATCTGACTAATCTGACAATCATCATACTCGGACTGGATAACCATCCCGACCTCGAATCAAATCACCCCGTTTATGTCATAGGTATCGGTCAGAATGGCAATCTGGCGGGATTTGAGTCCGTAGTTATTTGGACGTAGCGAACGTGAGTACTTTGATTCTTTAATTTGTGAATAACCTCCTAAAATGCGATATTTTCTGGTGAGTACTCGCATTTACCCACATCTGTATGCAAACCAATTCGTTCGATCGCCTTGAACGGCTTTTCAGTGCAGCCCGTGTTCTCTCCGGTGCCGAGCGATCTTCTTTCATAGATGCTGCTTGTGGAGACGATAATGCACTGCGTAATGAACTGATTGGATTGCTAGAGGCGGATGAAAGCGCAGATGTAGATTCCTTTCTTTCCTCGGATGTAAATGTTGCCGAGAAGGTCTTTTCGCCCAATGGCTCGCTCGAAGGGCAACGTATTGGTCCCTATAAGTTAATTGAACCGCTAGGAGAAGGCGGCATGGGAGAGGTGTGGCTTGGAGAGCAAAAAGAGCCGATCAAAAGACAGGTTGCTGTAAAGGTCGTTAAGCTGGGCATGGATACCAAAGAAGTGGTCGCCCGGTTTGAGTCGGAGCGGCAGGCTCTAGCGGTAATGAATCACCCAAATATCGCAAAGGTATTTGATGCAGGCATTACCGACAGCGGACGCCCCTACTTTGTGATGGAATTAGTACGCGGGGTCCCGGTAAATGAGTATTGTGATCAAAAGCGACTATCCACGGCTGATCGCATTGCGTTGTTTATGGATATCTGCCGGGCAGTACAGCACGCCCACCAAAAAGGGATTATCCATCGAGACTTAAAGCCGACCAATGTACTGGTTACCGAGCACGACGATAAACCTGTACCCAAAGTGATTGACTTCGGCATTGCCAAGGCCGTTGGATTTACACTCACCTCGCAAACGTTGATTACAGGGCTGGGACAGATGATAGGCACGCCTGCCTACATGAGCCCGGAGCAAGCAAGCATGCCAGGGATGGATATCGACACGCGGACGGATGTGTACTCGCTTGGTGTTATGCTATATGAATTGCTCGTTGGTGCACGTCCGATAGATTTTAAACAACGTGCTCAGGCTGCCATTCGAGAAGTGATTCAAGATAGCCAGGTTCCCAAGCCGAGCACGCGATTGACGAGCCTGGGGCAAAAGCAGAAGTCCATTGCCGAGTTTCGCCAAACGACACCGGACCGACTGCGAAAGGAGCTGAAAGGGGATCTGGACTGGATTGTACTTAAGTCGATCGAAAAGGACAGAACCCGCCGCTATGAAACTGTGAACGGCTTAAAGATGGAACTGAAGCGGTATTTGAGTAGCGAGCCAGTGATTGCGCGCCCTCCCAGTATGGGATACCGCATGCAAAAGTTTGTAGAGCGGCACCGAACGGGGGTCGTGACAGCTGTAGCTGTAGTTCTGGCTCTGGTTGGAGGGATTACAGCTGCTTCTATAGGGCTCGTTCGGGCGCAGATCGCAGAAGCCGAAGCACAAAAAGAAGCTGCTACAGCAACATCGGTCTCTGACTTTCTTGTCGATTTGTTTGAAGTCTCTGATCCAAGTGTGTCTCAGGGAAATACGATCACAGCACGAGAGATTCTCGACCAGGGGGCAGAGCGGATCGAAGGGGAGCTTCAGGATCAGCCTGAGGTACGGGCGCGCCTTCTGCATACCATGGGGCAAGTATATTGGGAATTGGGCATTGAAGATAAGGCGACGGAGTTCTTGGAGGAGTCCATAGAATTAAAAGAGGAGGTGTTGGGAGCAGAGAGTCGGGAGTTAGCCCAGAGTTTACAGGTACTCGCAGAGGTGAAGGGCCGGCACTTCGGGGAGATTAGTATGGAGACTCGAGAAGAAATCATGGCCTTATTGGAGCGGTCTCGTCAAATCCATGAAAACGAACTCGGCCCTAATGCACCTGAGGTCGCAGAAGACTGGATGTTGATATCACGGTTTGCCGTGCTGAGGCCGTACCGCGAAGATCCGGTCGATCATGAAAAAGCCATTTTTGCTGCAGAGTCTGCCTTGTCCATATTCGAGCAAGCCTATTCGCCCGAAGATGCTCGGCTTGCTCCGGTGTTGTACACCTTAGGTATGTTGTACAGGAACGAACGTGAAGAGTATGACCTCGCAGCCCAGCAATTCGAACGAGCGGCTGATGTAATCGAAGGGGAGCATGGTCCAGAAGATGGCCGATTATTGGAGCCTCTCTATGGTTTGTATAGATTAGAAGATCAAAAGGACGCTGAGTCTGAACGACCGATAGAAGTGTTCAGACGGATGTGGGCGATCTCAGATGAAGAGCTTCTGACAAAAGATACCAATGTAAGCTTATTCATAACAGCGAGTAGTTATCTTCTGCGAGCGGGATACAAAGAAGAGGCCGAGGCTTCACTTAAGCGTGCTGCCCGCTTGATAGAGCAAAAGTACGGGTCCGATGTGGAGGACATGGTCTTTGCTCATATGCGTATAGGGCAACTGTATATCAGTCAAGGAAGGTGGCAAGAAGCAGAACAAAAAGCACTCTGGACAAAGCCCCTTTGGGAGCAAAACGAGAACTATGTTAGTGCAGCGAATGCCCTTTATTACGCCGGCGTTGCTCAGGCAGGGCAGGAGAAGTACGAGGAGGCTGAGCAATCCTTCCTTAAGGCGTTAGAAACATATGAAGAGCGATCCCAGCGATTCGATCTACCTACCACGTTGTGGGAGTTGGGGCGTGTACAACGCTTGCAAGGCAAGATCGCCCAGGCGGAAGAAACCGAGAGTCGTCTTCTCGCTGCTTCTCTTAAAGCCACAACCAACCCTAGAGCCCGAGATGCCGACTGGCGATTCTACGCACTGGCCCTTCTGGGATGTCGAGAATTCTGGAAAATACGTACCCCTTACGTCCATTGCTACGGCAGCCCTTCAGATCCAGTGGCTGCGATGGAGTATGCTAAAAAAGCCATCGAGTTCAGACTTGATTCCCATCACAACCTGGCAGTGCTTGCTCTGGCCCACTATCACAACGGAGAGAAGGATGAGGCCGTGCAAATCATGCAAAGAGCCATCTCCATGCTTCACCCCAAGGATCCGACGGTGGTGAATTATGAGGGCTGGGTGGAGAAGTTTGAAGGGTAAATATGGATTGCTAGTTTCAAATAAAACATGATTTCCTTAAAGACCTCTTTCTTTAGATTATTCGATTACTATTGATTATACCTCTGAAAACAAAATCTTCAATCCCTCTAACCTCGTCACAAACTCGTTATAGTTTATTTTGTCATGAAAAACTCTTCTTTTTCAGTACTTTATGTCTTATTAGTGCTTTTTTTATTTAGCGGCTGTTGTGAAGATTGTCCGGCGGGTAGCGAAGACTGTGGAGTGTGTGAAGCGTGTCCAGGGTGTCCTGTTTCGATGATGTCAAATTCGGAACTGGAGTGGTATTACCTTGCAGATTTAGAAAGCTTGAGCACAGGAGGGGAAGCTGTAGTGCCAGGTGATAAATTTCTTCGGCAATTAATGGACCTGTCAGACCGAGAACTTTTTAACGTACTGTCAGAAGGTAGTGAATACATTGATGCTG
>JAHQVL010000371.1 GCA_019634345.1 Rhodothermaceae bacterium | reverse complement strand
CCTATATATACTTAAAGGCCCTGTTCCTCACAGTGAACAGGGCCTTTATTATTTCTTAGAAGTCTTCTTGTAAGTTCTAAGAGCCACTTCTACAATCCTAGAAGTCTTCTTGTAAGTTCTACGAGCCACTTCTACAATCCTAGAAGTCGTTCGAAATCTCTACGAGTCACATCTACAATCCTAGAAGTCGCTCTTAATTTCTACGAGCCGCATCTATATGCGCTAGATGTCTCATGTAGTTTCCATGAGTGACGTTCTTACACACTTGACGTCTCATCCTGAGTGAGATAATCGGCTTCTACACGTCCATCAACCAGTTCGATAATGCGATCTCCGTATTGAGCCAGTTCCTGATTATGGGTCACCTGTACAATGGTAACCCCTTCTTCATTAAGTTGCTTCAAGTGATGCATCACTTCTTCAGCCTGGTTAGAATGCAGGTTACCCGTTGGTTCGTCTGCCAGAATCAATTTAGGCTTGATGATAAGCGCCCGGGCAATAGCTACTACCTGTTGCTGCCCCCCAGAAAGCTGGCTTGGAAACAGATCCTTTTTCGCAACGATGTTGAACCGATCTAGCATCTCAGCAACCTGAGACTTCCGTTCACTCCCTTTTACTTTTTTATAGAGTAGAGGCGTTTCCAGGTTTTCATATACCGTTAGATCATCGAGCAGGTGATACGCCTGGAATACAAAACCAATATATTCTCGATGTAGTTCACTTCGCTTCTTTTCGTTCAGCTTATGCACCGGTTCACCACCGAAGAAATAGTGCCCTTCAGAAGGTTCATCAAGCATACCAAGGATATGCAACAATGTCGACTTTCCGGCCCCAGAAGGGCCCATTATACTCACAAATGCACCTTCTGGAATTTCCAGGTTCACATTTCGAAGGATAAAATGCCGAGAAAATCCCTGCATAAATGATTTTGTAATACCTTTGAGCTCTATCATAGTGTTATCGATTCAATTCAGAAGGAGTATCTGGTGCTCGGGAAGTCAAGCCTGAGGTTTCTCGCGTTGCCTAAACATCACTGGAATTACCTGGCGCACCTCGGCACCTATTTGAACCAATTCCCAGTCTGTATTATAATCCTGTATCACGGCACGCAGTTGATCAATCCGGTTCTCTGCCTCAGGCTCCCAATTAGAGGCATCAATCGCTTCAACACGGTAATGAATCTGATGCCGTTTGCCATTTACTCGAACTTCAAGTTCTACTGTTTGTCCGGGGTCTAAATCGGGAATGTGAATGCAAATTTCTTTCATTTTACTTCCTATTGTTATTCGTACTTAAGAGCATGTACAGGATTAGTCAATGCGGCGCGAATAGCCTGATAACTTATGGTTAAAAGGGTTACTAGGATAGTGAGCATTCCTGCGGCAAGAAAAACAGCAACGCCCAACGTGATGCGGTATGAAAACGTATCAAGCCATCTCTCCATAGCAAAATAGGCAACGGGTATAGCAATGACCAACGCAATGCCTACTAGCTTCAGGAATTCGGCAGACAGCAAGCCTACAATGCCATGCACGCTAGCCCCAAGAACTTTGCGAATCCCTACCTCCTTGGTGCGTTTCGTCACCATAAGTGAAGTGAGCCCCAATAGTCCCAAACAGGCAATAAAAATGGCAAAAAGGGACGAATATCCCACAATGCCGCTCCAACGCTCCTCCTCTACATAAAAGCGAGCTATATCCTCTTCCATAAAATTATACTCAAAGGGGACATCGGGAGAGATCTCTACCCACGCACTTCGCACAGCCTCAATGGTTTCGTCCATTTGAGACGTATTCATCCTTATCAAGAGCGTCTGCAACCGCCCGGTCGTAGGGCTTGCCATCAGAATCATAGGTTCGACTTGCTCACGAAGAGGACGAAAATTATAGTCTCTCACTACACCAATGACAACAGGGTCCATTTCTGCATCGTTTGTATAACCTGTTAGTACCTGTCCAATAGGATTCTCCCATCCAAAGTCACGCACAAGGGCTTCATTAACGATCGCAGAGCGCACCGAGTCCGTTGCTAATGCCGGGTTAAAATTTCGCCCCAGTGCCAGATCCATTTCCATCAGATCCAGGTAATTGGGTGTAACTCGATACTCAAATACATGCTTATTTTCCCCATTGTGTTCAAACCCTTGCCGGCCCCACCCTGAACCTGCTCCCAATGTTAGATTTGAAGCCGCTATGGATTCAATATCTACCCGAGGCGCTAATTCGTCTTGCATGAAGGAAAGCGCTCTTGTTGGAGATATCCCGTTAAGATGGACGGCAAGGACCTGCTCCTGATCAAATCCCAGGTTCTTTGTACGCATAAAGTTTAGTTGCTGCATCATAATCATCGTGCTGACGATTAAAAACACAGACAGCGAAAACTGGATGACGACCAACGATCGAGTCAGTTTATTGGATCGAACAAGCGCTAAACGACTACGCAACGTATCCACTGGCTTAAACGCAGATAAAATGACCGCCGGATACCCTCCTGCAACCAGGCTAGTGATTAATACCAATGTTGCTATAGGTAGAAATATATATGGGTCGGCGAGAAGGCTTAATGCCAGCGATTTATTCGTCAGTTCGTTGAACGTGGGCATAAACACGCCGGCCAGAAATACCCCAACCCCAAAGGCTGCAAAACTCAAAAACAGAGACTCGCCCCAAAACTGCCCCATTAACTGTTTTCTCCGGGCCCCAACTACCTTACGAACACCGACTTCCCGTGAGCGGCTCACCGACCGCCCGACCGAGAGCGTCGTGAAATTGATGCACGCTATAATTAATACGGCCAGTGCAATACCCAGTAACACATAGGAGTAGACAGGATCACTCGATTGCGTCATGCTTCCTGGAATCCGAGAATCCAAATGCACGTCTTCCATAGGTTGCAACGCATACGTTACAGGTGGCCCCTCTCCATTCCAAATACCTGCAGAGCGAAGAACCTCTTCCGTATAAGGTGAATTTTGTTCATGGAACTGCACAAGGCGCTCATCACCGTCGTTCAATGCACTGCCCTCATGTAGAGTGAGATACGTTACAAAGGCCGAACGCCCCCAATTATCTTCAGAGCCGCTTAATCGGTGAACACCATTTATAAGCTTGTTAAATGGTACAATGATATCGAACTGAACCGTCGAGTTTCCCGGTGGGTTCTCGGCAATCCCGGTTACTGTAAATGGCTCGAATTGGTCATTGATTCGAATTTCCAATAGCCTGCCAATGGGGTCATCATCTCCAAAATAAATCGAAGCCGTTCTTTCGGAGAGGACAACAGACTGCTGGCCGGCAAGGACCGTCTCAGGCGACCCAGAAACCAGTGGAAACGTAAATACCTCAAAGAAGGAGGGATCTGCATAGAGTACATTTTCTTCCAGGGTGATATCTCCTTGCCGAACATAGTGATTCAAGAAGGTGCAAAGCCGAACAACTTGATCAACTTCTGGAAAATCCTGTTCAAACGCCGGCCCCCAGGGCATAGGCATGTAAATATCAAGATCCGGCGGGGAGCCGTCATCGTTGAAAGCCACCCGATGCGCTCTATAAATGCGATCGCTCTTCTCGTGAAAACGATCAAAGGTAAGCTCATCGTTCACATACAAAAAGAGGAGTGTACAAAATCCAATGCCAACGGCCAGGCCAAAGACATTAATAAACGTATAGCCTGGGTGCCGGCCCAGATTTCGAAGCGTAATTTTAAGGTAGTTTTTTATCATGGTCTCTGGGCTTATTCGTACCGTAACGTGTCAACGGGGTCTTTTAGGGCAACACGAAGGGTTTGTGAGCCAATAGTCAGAATTACGAGCGACAACAAAATCACAGGGCCAATAATAAACTCTACTGCGCTTAATGCGACTCGAAAATCGAATTGCTGGAGCCATAGATTGTTGACCAACCAGGCAAGAGGCAAGGCCACTATCAAAGCAATACCAATGAGCACCAAGAAATCCTTGGACAGCAATAAAATCACCTTGGCTGATTCTGCCCCCAATACCTTTCGAATGCCCACTTCTTTGGTACGGCGTTCAACCGTGAACATGGCAATTCCAAGCAAGCCGAGAAGTGCAATGGCTACTGCAATGCCAGAAACGATCCCAATTATGCCAAGAAAATCCTCAAAAATAAGCATTGTGGGAGCCTGATGAATTTGAATGGTATAGGGTTCATATTCTACAGAGTGAATGCTTCCTGAGGCAGCCCAAGCTGCCTCAATCTGAGGCAACACTGTTTCGAGTTGCCCTGTATGTACCCGCACATTAGCGTATTCAAATTGATCAGGAGCATAATCCAATACGATAGCATCCATTCCCATCACCATTTCATTGGTATGAAAATCTTTAACTACCCCAATAATCTGGACTTGCCAGTCATCAAAAAGAGTCAGGCTTTTACCTATTGCATCTCTAGTTGAACCCAAGTTGAGCTGGCGAGCAGCCGTTTCATTGATAATGACTGAGTTTTCTTCATCTGCAGAAAATTCGGGAGAGAAACCGCGGCCAGAAAGCAAACTCAAACCCAGATTATCAATAAAATTGTAATCAACACTCAGTCGATATCCTTTTTCAGGCTGCTCCATACCTTCAGTTCGCATCCAGATATCTCTACGGCTAGCCGTCATGGGAAGGTTAGATATAGCGGATACTTCAGCCACGCCAGGATAACTGGATATATTCTCTCTGAAGACATCATAATCGACATCTTGCAACTGAACATTGACAATATCCGTCGGCTCAAAACCATAATCGGCGTTAATCATATACTGAAACTGATTGTATATGACCAATGCTGATACAATGAAAATCAAAGAGAACGCAACCTGAATAACAACGAGAGATTTCCTAAGAACAAGGCCAGTCTTTCCTACCTTACTCAGCACGCCCTTTAGCACTTTTGCCGGCAAAAAACGAGATAGGTACAGTGCGGGATACAAGCCGGCAAGTACACCTATAACCACACTGAAAGCAAGAATAATCAGATACGTATTAATATCCTGAAAGACATCCAATCTGATCTGAGTTTCGGAAAAACTAACGAACCAGAGACTATTAAAACGAGGCAAAATCCACGTCAGGAATGCAAAAGCAAGGACCAGGGCTCCTAAAGAAACCAGGATTGATTCACTCAAAAACTGAAAAACGATGTGACGTCTCCGCGCTCCAGTCACTTTGCGCAATCCAACTTCTTTTGCCCTAGTAAGCGACCTTGCTATAGATAAGCTGATATAATTAAAACACGCAGCCAACATGATCACTCCGCCGAGTACCATCAGAAAGTAAGCAATAAATGCAGGTAGCGGAACAGATAGTTGATTATCCATCACCTTACCGAGATTGATATCCCCGATATGCTCTACATAAAGACCGGCCAACCAAGCTTCTTCGTTTCCTGGATAATGCTGATCAATGACAGTTGCCATCTGAGCTTGTATTTCCCGGGCTGAGGTGTTTTCATCCAGTAGAAGTACGGTATGTGTATTTCGTACTGTACTGTGCCAATCAGCAAATAAATTCCGGAAGCTTTCCGTGCCAAGTGTGGAAAAGGAACCAAGCACATCATATGCATAATTAGAAGGGCCCGGCGAATCCCCAATAATCCCCGTGATCGTGTACGCTTCCTCATCTATGGTCAGGGTTTGACCTACCGGTGAACCTTCTCCAAAATATCGAGCCGCAACCTCGCGACTCAGTACCAGAGAATACGGATCCATCAAAGCTGTCTCGGGGTTTCCCTGCTCTAGCTCAAATCCAAATACATGCAAATACGCAGGATTCACATAAATTCCGGAGATGGACGCCTGTATATCCCCATTAACACCCATTCCGCCAAAACGGCGTATACTCACAGCATTTTCAATGCCGGTATACTCATCTTGCAACACGCTGCCTAATGTCAGTGGAGCTGTCGCGTACAACTGAGAAGCACTGTTTATCGGTGCCTTGTAATCCGAGTACACACGATACAAACGATCTGCTTCGGGATGAAAGTCATCATACGATTTTTGATCTATGACGAACAACATGATCAGCAAGCAAATTGACATACTGACGGCAAGCCCAATCACATTAATCAGCGAGAAGACCCTGTTCTTCACCAGAACACGCACTGCTATTTTTATATAGTTTTTTATCATGGTCTCTGGGCTTATTCGTACCGTAACGTGTCAATAGGATTCATTAGAGCCGCTCGGATTGCATGGTAACTAATGGTGCCCAGGCTGATGACAAGAGCGGCTATGCCAGGGACAATGAATACATCCCAGGTTATATCTGTGCGATAGGCAAACCGCCCGAGCCATTGGTCCATTACATACATCGCGAAAGGAATTCCAATGAGGAATGAGATGGTGATACGCTTTAAAAAATCAGTTGAAAACAGGAGAACGATGCTCAATGCGGATGCGCCTACAACCTTTCGAATGCCCACTTCCTTGAATCGCGACTCCAAGAAGGTATTCTCCTCGTATTCAACCGAAATTTCGTCCATCCCAACAAACGCAGAACGAAAAATTCGTGTAGCATCCTCAACTTCTGGAAAGTTATTTACAAGACTTTCAGCAAAAGGCGCTGCTGCCAATGGCGCTTTGATCTCTTGCCCTCCAACCATCGCATCTATAGTAACGCGATACATTCGATCGGCTTTTTCGTGATACCGGTCGTATGACAATTCATGGCGAACGTAAAGCAAAATGAGCAGGCAACAAACCAGACCTATTGAAAACCCGAATACATTAATAAATGCGTATCCAGGGTGCCTGAGCAACGATCGATAAGCGATTTTAAGGTAGTTTTTTATCATGGACTCCAGACTCATTCATAATGCAATGTCTCAGCAGGGTTGGTTAGTGAGGCTTTGACAGCATGGTACGCGAGGGTAATCACGGCAAGGCTTACAGCCAGCAAACCGGCTGTAAGAAAAATACCTGGGCCAAGGTCTATGCGATAGGCGTAACTATTTAACCATGACTGCATTGTGAAATACGAAACGGGCAAAGCAACCAGAAAAGCGATGCCCACCAACCGCAAAAACTCGGACGACAACAGCGCTACAATCTGAACAACGGTCGCTCCAAGGATCTTTCGAATACCAATTTCCTTCGTTCTTCTACGAATTGTATACATGGTAAGACCGAAGAGGCCCATACAAGCAATGAGAATGGCCAACCATGTAAACAGGGAAATGGCCCGCTCTAACGATTCTTCTTGTTGAATCAAAGCGGTGAAACTCTCATCCAGGAAGTAATAAGATACCGGCTCTTCGCTCCCGAACTCAGCCCAAGTGGCTTCAATATCTTTAATAACCCGGGTAATACCTGTACCATTCAGATTAACCGCCATTCGAAATCCACTATCTGCATATTGCATGATGACGGGTTCAATGCTGGTGCGCAGCGACTGGTAATTAAAATCGCTTATCACACCAATAACATACAGGTCCTGATTGATTCGTTGGCCGATTGGGTTCTCCTGAATCCCTAAGGCACGTACTGCAGACTCATTCAAAATAACGGATGCACTATCTGTGGCCCAGGTGCCGGTAAAGTTTCGCCCTTCTAAAAGATGCATTCCAAGGGTTTCCATATAGTCTTCGTCAGCCCTGAACCGCTCTAAGGAGATGCCTTCGGACATTTCAGGAGTGCGGTATATGCCTACAGATAACGAGCGCCCAGTTGGAATTCGCCGTGCAATACTTGTTGATGCAATAGCTGGTAGTTGCCCCAATCGCTCCTTAAAAAGACGACCCTTATCCCCCAGTTCTTCCAGGTTTTCAATAACTAACACTCCTTCTTCATCCAGGCCCTTGTCGACATCTCTCATAAACGTAAGCTGGTTACGAACACCAGCACTTCCAGCAATCAGTATAATCGCAATAGCAAATTGCGCGACTACAAGAACGTGTCGAACGCGCCCTCGTGAATGGACAGAACCAGAACCCCCTCCCTTAAGCAATTGCACGGGGCGAATTCTCGACAGGTACAAAGCGGGATATACGCCAGCAAGCAACCCGATTAGGACAGAAAATGCCAGGAGCGCCAACAGGTACTTGTAGTCCGTGATGATGTTGACGGCAAGCACCGTTCCGGTGATGTACTCAAAGAATGAAAGAAGAACTTCTGCAAGGCCTGTTGCAACAATCATAGCAATGAGGCTTAAAGCCACCGACTCCATCAAGAATTGGGAGATTAGCTTCCCTCTTTCGACCCCCATTGAACGCTTTACGCCAATTTCCTTTTCTCGAGAAGCCGAAGCAGCTGTTGTCAGGTTTACGTAATTGAACCCAGCGATAAGCAATAGAAAAAAACCAATAAGGCCCAATACATACACCTGCGTGGGATTCCCTCCTGGGGTAAACTCTAAATTAAACTTCGAATAGAGATAAATATCGGTCAGGGGTTGGACCCAGAATTGTACAGCCTGAGAACTATGCCTCCATTGTTCAAAGGGCATCTCAACTCCGCTTGCAGGATAGATCGTATTTTCCAAAAGACGATCCAGTCCTCCTACAAGTGAATGTGCATCATGGCCGGCTTTTAACCGAAAGTAATTATAATAATTGGCATTGGTCCATCCAGATTCAGTGCGCTCTACAGGCGCTAATGGCAACCAAAGGTCTACCTGAAGATGCGTTTTAAAGGATGGAGCCCGGACGATGCCACTTATCTGCATGACCTCTTCACCATTTCCAATGCGTATTGTCTTTCCTATCGCGGATTCATCCCCAAAGTATCGTTTTGCCAGCGCATCAGAGATTACCACCTCACCTGGCCTGTGCATAGCATGTTTGCGATCACCTTCAATGAACTCGAAAGAAAACATGTCAAAGAACGCACTATCCACTTCCATGTAGGAAGCTTCCTCGTATTGAGTCTGCCCAACCCATACAGGTACGGGTTCTCCCCTCGCATCAAATCGGGTAGCTAACTCAATGGCCGGAATGGCTTCAGGCAATGCATCTACTAGTTGTTTTTGGCTTTTTGCAAACCCGCCAAGACTATAGAAATCTGTCGCAACGCGATATATGCGCTCGTTATTATCAAATCCTTTTTCATACGTCAGCTCTTGACGCATGTACATACCAATCACAAAGGCAGCTGCGATGCCCAACGCAAGTCCCAAGATGTTAACCACTGCATTAACACCCTGCCGACGGATCGTCCGAAAGGCCATTTTCAGGTAATTGAATATCATGAGTCCAGGGTCCGGAGTCCGAGATCCGGAGCCACTTGAAGAGAAACCTCTCCGGACTCCGGACTCATGACTTCGGACTCATTTATAAAGCACTGAGTAATATGTCAAATACAGGCCAGACAGCCTCTTTTATCGATGGAACAAAAGCCATGGCAATCATACCTCCGATAAGTGCCGCACACACTACCGTCAGCACGGACTCTCGCAGGTACTGCGCATCAGCTTCAGACAGCCCATTTCGAAACCATTTAAGTGTATTTTCCATAAATCGGTACATGACTTTCTCAAATCCACCGAGGGGTTTGTTAACTAGTTCATAGCGTAACGTTCGCGCATGAAGTTTTCACTTACGACATGTCCATCAAATAAGTGAATCACGCGGTGGCTATACTCTGCATCTGCAGGCGAGTGAGTTACCATTATAATTGTGGTCCCCCCTTCGTTCAGCTCAGTCAACAACTTCATCACTTCTTGACCGTGAGCAGAATCAAGGTTACCCGTAGGTTCGTCAGCCAGGATTAATTTAGGTGAAGCAACTACGGCACGAGCAATGGCAACGCGCTGTTGCTGTCCACCGGAGAGTTGCTGAGGGAAATGCTTTCGACGATGCATCATCCCAACACGGTCCAGCGCTGCATGGACTTTTTCTTCTCGTTCTTTACTACCAACACCGATGTACAAGAGCGGGAGCTCCACATTTTCAAATACTGTCAGTTCGTCGATCAGGTTAAAGCTCTGAAATACAAAACCAATGTTTCCCTTACGCATGCCTGCCCGTTGTCTCTCTGAAAACTTGGACACTTCATTACCGATAAAATGGTATTCGCCGGTACTAGGATTATCGAGAAGCCCGAGTATATTCAGAAGCGTTGATTTACCACACCCCGAAGGGCCCATAATGGACACAAATTCTCCTGCTTTTATATCGACGTTTACCCCGGCTAGTGCCGTTGTTTCGATCTCGTCTGTGCGGTATACCTTTTTAAGTTCTTTAGTCAGAATCATGCTTTTTACACCTGCGTTTTACTTGCAACCGTTTTGGCCATAAGGTTAATAGGTCTGTGCGATTAATCCTGCAAGATGAGGATCTCAGCATCGCCGTACGTATCGTAAGAAGAAGTAATCACCTGGTCTCCCACGTCAAGCCCTTCGAGTACTTCAAAAAACTGCGGATTTTGTCTTCCTAACCGAATGGGGCGCCGGACGGCCTGATCGCCCTCCACAACATAAACCCAATTCCCACCGGTGGTATTGAAGAAGCCCCCTTTAGGAATTAACAGGGCCTCGGATAGATCTCCAAGTTCCAGACGGATTCGTAACGTTTGCCCACGACGAATTCCTTCAGGGGACTCTTCGGTAAAAAACATATCCACTTCGAACAAACCACCCTGCACCTCAGGGTAGACTTTTTGAATCTCTAAACCGAACTCTTCGTCACTCAATGAAAAACGGCCATCTTGCCCCATGTTGACGCGTGGTAGGTAGTGCTCATCTACAGGAACATTGACTTTGAATCCGTCAAGCCTATCAACTTGCCCGAGCCGTTGGCCATTCGAGATGGACTCTCCAATTTCAGCATTCAGTGACGTTAACTGCCCGGCAATAGGCGCCTTAACAATCAGGTTTTCAAGGTTCGCCCGTACGACCTCCAGATTCCTTTGCATTCGCGTAACTGAAGCTTCCAACTGCTCCACCTGTACACGACGCATCAGAGAATCTTGTTTATGCGAAACCAGGGTAAGTTCACGACTTCGTGCCTGGTACTCAAGTTCATCTTTAACCTGTTCGTACTCCTCGTCTGAAATCAGACCCTTCGTAAATAGCTCTTCGTTTCGAGCATGCTGGCGTTCAAGCCGAGTAATTTGATAGTTAATGTCCAGTAACTGCTGCCGCAAATTGAGCGTATTTTGCTCCATGGCGAGGCGAGCTTCGCGCAAGTAATTCATGGTTTCATAAAACTGCGCTTCTCGATTCAAGAGATCGAGTTGGAGATTGTTGTTGATCAGTTGCAAGATGGGTTCACCTGCTTCCATCACTGCTCCTTCCTCTACAAAGATTTGTTCAACACGTCCACCTTCTGCGGCATCCAAGAACACCGTGCGGACAGGCTCCAACGTCCCGATAACAGAAATGAATTCCTGAAATTCCCCGGTTGTAGCAGGCGAAATCGTGAGCCGTTCTTCCTGGACACGCAACTTCGTCCCTCCGGTTGTGGTCCAGAGCCCGTACCCAATGAGCGCGACAAAAAGCAACGCGCCAACTCCCATTGCGATACGGCGAGGTGTCCAGGTTTTCTTTGCAATCACCCGATCCATACCTTGTCCACCACCAGCTATTGCGCTCTGATGGTTATTTGATATCGGAGAATTCTTTATTTGTGTTTCGTCCATTAGATTTTGTACTCTTTCAAGGTAAAGAGAGTAGGCAGGTTAATCTTTAGCTGTAGAATTAACAAACGAAATGCCAAAACCCACAACCCGTTGGAGCACAACAATTTACAAACCTAACAGCATATAAGCCCAAGCTTCTTTGTCCGGCAGTGATACACCATGTGTTCGATATCGAACGCTTTATCTAAGTGCCCTACAACCAACCTTTTGTCCACAACAATTCAATGAAATACGGGACTGTATTGGTGGTCGACGATGACCCCGACATTTTGCAAGCAGCCAGACTGTTATTAAAAAAGCATGTGTCTTTGGTGGAGACAACAGAAAATCCATCTGAAATTCCGAAGCTCATGAAGCATACATCCTATGATGTTATCCTGCTCGACATGAACTTCGCGCGGGGTAATAATAGTGGCAAGGAAGGCTTTCATTGGTTGGAGCAGATTGTCTCTCTCGATCCCTCTGTTGCGGTCATTATGATCACGGCGTTCGGAGATGTAGAAACGGCGGTGCATGCCATCAAGGAAGGAGCGACTGACTTTGTCCTCAAACCCTGGCAAAATGACCGGCTCATAACCACTATTTTAAACACACTGCAACTCCATCAATCGAAGAAAGAAGTAGATCAGCTCAGGGCCCAAAAGCACCACCTGAGCGAAGCCATGGACTCGCCCTACAAGGTCTTTATTGGGGAATCCCAAGTTATGCTTCAGGTATTTAATACCATTCGGAAGGTGGCTCCTACCGATGCCAATGTGTTGATCTTAGGGGAAAACGGAACGGGAAAAGAGCTTGTTGCTCGGGCTATCCACAGGCAATCGAATCGCTCCAATGAGGTATTTGTCACGGTAGACCTGGGTGCAGTTAGTGAAACTCTGTTTGAGAGTGAATTATTTGGCCATGCAAAAGGCGCTTTCACGGATGCCCGTGAAGATCGCGCCGGCCGTTTTGAAGCGGCCAATGAAGGTACCCTCTTTCTGGATGAAATTGGTAACCTTTCTCTACCACTCCAGGCAAAATTGCTTTCCGCATTACAAAACCGGAGTGTAATTCGCCTTGGGACCAATAAGCCAAGACCGATCGACGTCCGTCTCATCTGTGCAACGAATATGCCCCTGTATGAGATGTCCACAGAAAACAACTTCAGGCAGGATTTGCTCTACCGCATAAATACGGTCGAAATCAAATTGCCTCCATTGCGTGATCGAGGCGAGGACCTACCCATTCTTGCAAATCACTTCCTCAGTGTGTTTGCCCGAAAATACAAGAAATCGGCTATGCGAATGGGTGGGGGTACCATCAAAAAGCTCGCTTCTTATCCATGGCCCGGCAATGTAAGAGAACTACAACATGCCATTGAACGGGCTGTTATTCTCAGCGATTCCTCCGTCTTACAACCTGAAGACTTCCTCCTTGTGAGCCCTGAGCCAGCGGGCTCAAACGAATTAACGTTCGAAAGCTATAACCTGGAAGAGGTGGAAAAACACGCCATCAAGCAGTCCTTGAAAAAGAACAATGGCAATATCAGCCATGCTGCTCGCGAACTTGGCCTGACACGAGCAGCTCTTTATCGCCGTTTAGAAAAATATGGGTTATAGGCTATGGATGTTGGCTCCTTCCTTTTCTTTAGGCGGTTCAGAGCACGAATCGTTCTACGCTTATCCTTGATTGGGCTTATTCTGACAGCAACCATCATAACGTATATAAAACTCCAAAATTACGTGTGGCTGGTTCTAGGAGGCGTCTTACTCATTTGGCAGATCAATGCTCTTTTATCTTCTCTTGAACGCGTTTCCAGGGACCTGACTAGCTTCCTGGAAGCCATCCAATATTCCGATTTCACGCAGACGTTTAGAACGCCTTTCCCAGACAAGATCTTTCAAAACTTGTATCAGGCTTTTGAACAGGTCATGGCTTCCTTCCATGAAACGCGAAGCCAGAGCGAAGCACAACGCAGATACTTTGAAACACTGGTCCACCACGTAGGCATTGGCTTATTGTGCTTTCATCCTGAAGGAGAAATAAAGCTCATTAACAATGCCGCCAAAAAATTATTAGATCGGCCTGCGCTGCTCAACATTGAAGATCTTAACTCCCTCAGCGAAGACCTTACTCAGGCCCTTATGACAATGGGAATTGGAGAACACCGCCTCGTTCAGGTAAATACGGGTATTGAGCAGCTTCAATTATCTATTTACGCCACTCGTTTTACCCTGCATAACGATGAGTATGTTCTGGTTTCCCTACAGAATATCGGAGCGCAACTGGAAGATTCAGAGATGGAGGCGATGCAGCATATGACCCGGGTTCTCGCACATGAAATCATGAATTCGATAACGCCGATCGTATCACTTGCCTCACTGGCACAGGATCATTTAAAGGAGCAAGTATCTCTCGTAAACGAGGAAGATAAACAAGAGAGCATCGAAGACCTTTTCCAGGCATTAGAAACCATCGAAAAGCGCAGCGAAGGCCTGATGCACTTCGTAAATGCTTACAGAAGTATCACCCGCATTCCTCAACCTGACTCCCGGCTTATCCCGGTCAGAGAACTGTTTGGAAGCATCATTGCCCTTTATGAGGTCCAGTTCCAGCAAGCAAACATAAAAGTAACTCAGAGCATCTCACCCCTTGAACTCAACGTCCTTGCAGACCCTGACTTGATCGATCAGGTGTTAATCAACCTGATCAAAAATGCCTTAGAGGCTTTTGCTGACCAAGAAATCAAAGAGATCCATCTTGAAGGACTATTGGATCGGCAAGGGCGTGTATTGATACAAGTAACGGATAATGGGCCAGGCATTCCCAACGAGGTTATCGATAATATCTTTGTCCCGTTCTTTTCCACTAAAGAAACAGGATCAGGAATCGGGCTCAGTTTTTCCAGGAATGTAATGCGGAGGCACAAAGGCATACTACTTTTGCAATCAAAAGAGAACGGCCCAACCACGTTTACCCTTCGATTCTAACGACCTTTTTACAATGAGACTACTATCACTACTTCTCACCCTCATTCTCTTAACCGGGTGCAGAGCAAAAGAAGAACAGGTAAAACGCAACAACATCATCTTCATCCTGGCGGATGACCTGGGATACGGAGACCTGGGAAGTTACGGCCAATCTCAGATTTACACGCCCCGCCTGGATAGTATGGCAGCCGCAGGAATTCGATTTACAAATCACTATTCAGGAAGTACGGTGTGTGCCCCTTCCCGGTGCGTTTTAATGACAGGCCTGGATACAGGCAATTGCAGAATTCGCGGAAATGGAAGAGTTCCACTGCAGCCGGAGGACGTCACCCTTGCCAAACTACTAAACCGTGCAGGCTATAAAACAGGAATCATAGGGAAGTGGGCCCTGGGTGATATAGGTTCTACAGGTACCCCTGACAAGCAAGGCTTTGATTACTTCTACGGATATCTCAACCAGACACGGGCTCATAATTATTACACTGATTATTTGTGGGAAAATGAGACAAAAATCTTGCTTAATAATGAGATTGAGATTGTCCAAGAATCTTATGCCAAAGGGTTAGGTAGCTACGCAACAAAAAAAGTCGATTACTCGCACGACCTATTTACGGAGAAAGCGTTGGAGTTTATCGATTCCAATGCCGACTCAACCTTCTTCCTCTATCTCCCCTATACTGTTCCTCACGCCAACAACGAGAGCCATTTTAATAATGAGCATGGTATGGAGGTACCGGATTATGGTATGTATGCGTCCAAAGACTGGCCAGAGGTTGAACAGGGAGCGGCTGCTATGATTACCCGGATGGATCGGGATATCGGCCGGATTCTAGATCTACTCGAAGAAAAAGGAATTGCAGAAAACACGATTGTCTTTTTCTCTAGCGACAATGGGCCTCATCAAGAAGGAGGACATGACGCTGATTTTTTTGACAGCAATGGCCCTTTGAGAGGTATAAAGCGCGATTTATACGAGGGAGGCATTCGTGTACCATTGATTGTCTACTGGCCAGGAACGATTGTACCAGCCGTATCGGATCATCCCTCCGCATTTTGGGACTTCATGCCTACTGCGCTTGACCTCGCCAGCGTATATACGCCTGAAAATCTAGACGGCATTTCCTTCATGCCTACCATCTTCCAATACCAGCAGCCCACCCATCAATTCCTCTATTGGGAGTTTCATGAGCGCGGTAAAAAGCAAGCGGTTCGTATGGATAAGTATAAGGCCATTCGATTTTTGGAGGAAGACCGCGTCGAACTGTATGACCTCTCAACCGACCCGGGAGAGCAATTGGACATTGCCGCTGATCATCCCCAGGTCTTGGCTCGGATGGTCTATCACATGAACCATACCCGCTCCCCTTCTGATGAGTGGCCACTCGAACTGCCTGTTGAATGATTTGAGAGGAAAATAGAAAATCTCTGCATGATGTCCTTTCTGGAATGAACATTGTGGATAGATTAATCCCTAGTTCATTGCACGCGCTCATCCCGCAAGGCACATGTTTAAAATACAAGCCCCCCCAATTGGGCTAATCTTTTTATTTATTCTAGTCTACGCTATACCGAATTTTTCACAAGGTAATCGTAGTTCTGCTCAACAGCTTCCTAAGACGTGGGGCATCTTCATTGGTATTGACCAAACCCAAGAAGGGATTGGCAATAGATATGCGGCCAGGAGCGCGTCTGAATTTCACTCTCTTTGGGTACAGCATCAAAATGCAGATCCAGGGGCAAGCATGCTTCTGCTAAATCAAAATGCGCATGAAGCTGCTTTTGGAGAAGCCCTACAAAGGATCCGCACCGCCCAACCCCAGGATCGCGTCGTTGTTTATATTTCTACGCCTACCTTTGTGCGGTTCACGGGGTCGCAGTCTGCTTCTGGATACCTCGTCCCTCATGACGGCTCGCTGTCTGCAGAGAACGGACCATCTCAACTCATTGCTGCTCAGGAACTCCAAGATGCTGTTCTGGCCTCACCGGCAAACGAAATACTTGTCTTTATTGATGGGCCGCTTAGTGGTGTAAATGCTGCCAGTTGGCCTCCTCCTATTGCTGCTTCAGACCTGGCGTCTCCCTCTGCTTCGCAGGGAAAACACGTACTGATAGCAGGGCGTTGGGGGGACACATTCATACAGACACCAGAGGGCCAGAGCCCTTTCACCGCTAGCATTCAAACGGCTCTTAGAACCCAGGCTGCAGACTCAAACAAAGACACTTACGTCTCTTTTTCAGAGCTCGGCACGTTTGTAAGGCGTCGTGTTGCTGAGTACAGCAATGGGTACCAGTATGTCCAGGTCCGATCGTATGAAGGGTCTCAAGATGTATCCATGGCACTCCAGGGATCATTACCAGGAGGCCCCAGCACAAATGCAACCAGTTCGTCCCTGTTTCAGCCAACGGATAGTTTAACCCTTGTTCTCGAGTCCGCGCCTGCATCCGCGCAAGTATTTATAGACAACCGGTATGTTGGTGATACGCCGCTACAACTCTCTGCAGCACAATGGAAAGACATTTCTGTGGTCGTTCAACAAGAAGGGCATCCCCCTTGGACAAAGGTCTTGACTCCCGATCCTGCCAGTGACTCACAAATGATGGTTCGGCTGGATGAAGACCGGGCTATGCTTAACTTTGCGGGTGTACCTTCCCAACATGAAATATGGATCAATGGGATGCGTGAACCTATGGCCGGAGTCGAACCGCTTCAGCTAGCTGCTGGAAATTATGACGTGATCATTAGAAACGGTTCTAAACGGATTGTTAATCAACAACTCCTGCTGGAGCCCGGGACCAACCATCGATTAACCTTTGATTCCAAGTTTAGTGTTGGCCCTGCCCTTGCATCCCTCGTCGTTCCCGGCTTAGGTCAGTTTAACAATGATGCCCGGATAAAAGGGATTGGTTTTGCAGCCGCGACGTTCTCAGCTCTTGCTCTTTCGTATGTAAATAATCGCCAGTTCCTGGATAGCCGGGACCTCTTCTTTGAGGCACAAACCAATTACAACAGCGCCCGAACGCCCGTACAGGCTGGGTTATTTCGAGAGGAAATGCTTTCGCAATATGACAATCTCATCGACTACGATGATAAGCGAAAGAACATGCTGTTTATCGCTGCAGCTATTCAGGGCCTCAGTGTAATCGATGCACTCCTCTTTCACTCCCGCAAGTCCGTCCTAAGATATGAGCAAAAAGACGGACTGACTCCATTTTTAAATGCCCGCCATGATGGAATGGCCATGGGACTACGTATCGGACTATGATCAATTTGCGTTCACTATTTCTCTTTCTACTTTGTATCGGGATGATCGGGTGTGAACTTCCTTCAGAACCCGAGCTTACCAATGTATACGACACCGCGTATAATGGCGGCCCGTTCGACTTTTCTATCCTTGTTCAACAGAACAATGCGTTTCAGCTACGCTGGAGAGACAACAGCACCATCGGTATGGACTATGAGGTAACGCGTGTTGACGTGTTTAGCAGGACCGACACCCTTGGCCTGGAAGTACCAATCGCTGAGCGGTCGCTTCAAGATCAACTTCCCTCTCTTACTGATGTCTATGAATACGTCTTTGAACTGGCAAGGGAAGACCAATCAGCCACAACAAACTGGACCGTCGTTGGTTTTGGAATGGAAAGTTATTTTAAACTCTCCAACACCGATGAGATCCAGTTCAACCCCTTAAACGCTCCTGTATTAAATGCGATTACGGGTGATGGAAACCGGCTGTTTATATGGGGCAACACGGATAACCAGATTTATGCCCGAGACATGAGCCTCCTCCCTACCAGGCTTAACCTGCAATCCAATATGGAAGGGAATGCCTCATCACACCGTGCATACTTATCAGTTGACAATAGAACGTTCTGTTCTACGCCGTTTTTTGATGGGATCGGCATTATGGATATCCGTTGCTGGGACACCTCTAGCGG
>JAHQVL010000370.1 GCA_019634345.1 Rhodothermaceae bacterium | reverse complement strand
TAGGGCGAATTCTGCACCAAAACTTTTCTTAATCACGTGTTGTCAGGTAGACTTTTATACGTTCTGTTTCCCCATCTCCGATCACAAAATCATCGTTCCCATCGTTATTTAAATCACCGATAGCCATGCCCCACGGAGCATCTGTTGCTTCCAGGTGAGTCATTACAAACTCATTTTCGGCTCCTAGTAGCACGAGTACATCTGAATTCCATGAGCTTACGATTACATCCCCGTATTGATCGCCATTGATGTCGCCGGTGATAATCTGTTTTGCTCCAGACGCCATTGAGAATCGAAGGGGTTTGTTGTCCTGAATATACGTACCGTTTTGGGCAAGAAAAACCTGAACAGGATCTCTTCCTTCTACTGAAGCAGCAATTATATCAGCCTCGCCGTCCCCATTCATATCACTAACTCCTACCGCAAAGGGCGAATGAGAAGGTAATGTAGTTGGTGATGCAAACGCTAGCCCTGTTGTCCCGCTGCTCAATGTTATTCCCACCTCTCTGGGATTGGGAGTAACGAAGTCAGGGCGTTGGTCGCCATTTAAATCCTCAAGGGTGAACCCTCTATAGGGGTCTCCTCCTCCTTGAATGAGTTGTGGCGGTGACGCAAAGTCGCCATCACCCAACCCCTTTAACATCAAAAGCCCACCAGCCCCTCTATGATCAACAACTAGATCCAGCGAACCATCTTGATCCATATCGGCAACCCGAATGAAATGCGGATGGGGTTCCACAGGAATGGTATAGGGAGAATTGGAAGCCGGTTTAAATTTTCCCTTGCCATCGCCGAGTAGCAACGTGATATACGCCGTTTCATGATTGGCAATTACGAGATCTATGTACCCGTCTCCATTTATATCACCTGCATCCACACTGGTTGGGTTTTCGCCGGCCTCTGTTCGACTGGCTTTGTTCAGGGCGCCAGTCCCATCCCCCTCAAATACTACGACTTCGTTGTGGCTTTCATTCACAACAACCAGATCCATATGTCCATCGTGGTTTACATCAGTCATTGTCATCGAAGATTGCCCATCGCTTGTTTCCAGACAATAGGTATCAAATACTTCCGATCCTATTTGTACTTGTTTTGCTTCACAACCTAGAAACAAGAGATACGAGAACAGGAAAAGAACTTTAATAGCCATTATGCAATGAATTATCGTTCAACAATAAGCTGATTTTGAGGTCGCTCAGGGCGAATAAACTGAATCAGACCACGACTTGGGCAGTTCGCATAAAGATGCGAATCTGTTAGAAAAACTGCAAAGCAATTTGCAGGAGGATTCAAAGAGTATAGATAATCTCCGTTCTCATACGAGTACGCATCAACTGTGAAGGTCTGAGGACAAGATTCAGCTGTACAGGGAGGAATCACATGTTGATAATAGACTTCATTCCAGACATTCAACGTAGATAATCCGCTATTCGATGCTTCACCATCAGCAGGCGATAAATCTTTGTTCTGATCAGTTAGTGCTTTTTGGGGATAAGGACGGTGGTTAATGGTTTCCCGATAAAATCGTAATGTACCCTCTTTAGAGAATCCTAGAAGGCCGCCTTTTAACGAGCCTGAATACACAAAAGAGGACTTACCATCAGTCCCCAAGGTGCCCATAAAGTCAAGCATATGACCTATTGGCTCCATTTTTTCTGGCTTTTCCCGAAGGTGAAGATTTGCTAAGAAGCCAAATGATTGTGTTCGCCTCCCCCGTTTGTTGTATACATGAAATAGCTCTGGATAATTCAAAACCGTCATTCCAACATAACTGTCTGCGTCAATCGGGATAATATAGCTGTTCACTTTTCTGGGATGCTTCAGAATTTCTTTGACTTCCCCGCTGGGCTCTAACGTTAGGACCTTTTTGCCAGGTACAAAAACATTGACTGTCCCGTCAATCAAGTATTGAATCATTGGCGCAGAGTTGTTGCCTTTTTTATACTCTTGTACTGCTGTAATAGATTGGACAAGAGCCCCATCCTTCAGTGACATCTTATTGATCCGAAACGTCTCCTTGTCCATTACATAGATAAATTCTTCTTCCGGGTCGATGGCAATATGAATCGGCCACTTCATGATCAACTCTGGCGGAGTTTCGTCCGTTGCTTTTCCCGGAGGTACACTCAGGGTCAGTTTTTTTTCAATAGCCAGTCCTTCGAATTGTCGATGAGAGGCGTATTGAGGTGCCGGATGGACCAAGGAGTCTCCTTGAGCAAGAGGACCATAAAACGGGTCCAATTCAGCATACTTAGAGGTCTGGTCACAACCCGCAAAGATTAGCAACACCCCAAACAGGGTGTTCAGGCTTGGAAAGGATATTCTCACGATGTATCTCCGATAAGAAGAGACAAACTCACATACAGGAGCTTGTTATACGCGAGCAATTCTCACTAAGATTCGAACGTTCTTATGTCCATTCACTGAGCCTGATTGCAGGCTACACCAAGCATGTGCCATTCGCCACTTTGCGCGCATCTATTCCCCCCATCTCTCGTTAAGCAAAAAAGATTCACATGGAGGTTTACAGCAACTTCTTGCTTTAGACTGGTTCTTATATGATGTAGGGAACGGTCAGTCTGGTAGCATGAAGAGCTATAAACCAACCTGCAACCTTACGAAGCAATTAGCACGCAATTCTATCGATAACAGGTGAACGGCCTAACGGTGTGAATCTCCTGTCTGGTAAAGGAGGCCTTCCGTGGTGGGGATGGTCTCCTTTTTTATTGTACTCCATTTCACTTCTCAAACGTAGTAAACCTAAAAACCAGGAACGCGAAACGCGAAACGCAGATGGATATGCCCATCTAACTGATTGCGAAGCAATAAACACGGAACGTAATCCAATCCCGCAAGGATTGGATTACACTAATTCGATCACTATTTTTCGGGTATGGCGGGTAAAAGCGTATTTCATAGCGAAGTAGTACGGCGTGCTCAACAGGGGGATGAAAAGGCTCGAAATGATATTCTCGGAGCTTTAAATCAGCTCCTACGTGCTTTTTTTATTAAACGGATTGGCCTCAAACCAGAAGTTGACGATCTCGTCCAGAATACATTGCTACGCGTGCATAGAGGTTTAGCTGACTTGAAGGATCAGTCCAGCCTTAAAGCATTTGCGATGAAAGCAGCTCTTTTTGAATTGCAAGACTTATACCGGGGCCGGTACAGTGCGAAAGAAATGCTCTATGACCCGGACCATTCCCCAGAACAACGTACAAGTGATGGCCCGCCCGCCCGCCAGCTCGATCTGGAAAAAGCGCTGCAAGCTCTTTCCCCAAAAGCACGGAGAATCATTGAATTGCGAGAATTTGGTTATCGATACGAAGAGATCGCTGAGATGATAGGCTCTACAGAGGCAGCAATTAAGATGCAGGTCAAACGAGCCTTCGAAAAGCTTCGCGGTTTATTGGTTATCCTACTCGGCCTGCTGCTTGCATGGAGCTAGCATAGGCATACATGCAGATTGAAGCTGCTGTCGCAGCATTTAGTGATTCAGTAGCCCTATTGTGGTCCTGCCCTGGAATTGAAATACGTTGATCGATGAGTGTCTCGACCTCGTTGCTAATCCCCCGGGCTTCACTCCCGATAACGACGGCGGCTTTCTCTACGGGTTGCCATGTAGGTAACGACACACCATCCAAGAACGTCCCATATAGTGTAAATCCCCTGGATTTTAAGACGCTCAGGCTATCAGCGATGTCATCTACACGAACACAACAGGAATCCCAAAGGCCTCCCATCGTCGATCGAACCGTTTTAGGGTGGTAAATGTCCACAGAACCCGATCCCAACATCACGGCGTCTATTCCAAACCAGGAAGCCGTTCGGATGATGGTCCCTACATTCCCAGGGTCCTGCACACCGTCTAACACAATGACGGATTGCAATGAAAGAATCGTTTCGAGGGACTCGCTTTTGTACTCAGCTACTGCAATGCAGCCAGGGCTGGTATCTACCGTTGTGATCGTCCTCTCCTGTTTGTCCGTCATGCTGTGAACCGAAGCCTCGGTTCGCTCCAAGAGCCTCGCTACCCGCTCATCCTCCAGCATACGATCATTGACCAACACCCTAACCAGTTGAGCGCCCCCCACTACTGCCGCCTCTACGGAACGGACCCCTTCAATCAAAAACTGCCTCAATGCTTCCCGCCCCTTCCTTTTATTTAAAGAAGCTGTTTCTTTGCGTAAACGTTCAGATAAAGAAAAAACATGCATGTTTTTTCGGGTTCAAAGTTCAACATTCAACGTTTGCAAGCGGGAAACTCAAAACAAACCCGGAATGCGCAAAACGAAACACGAAACGAGTCGTCTTGATCCGTAAGAACATATAAATTAAATCTTCATAATCCCTTTGCGAAGATTGCAGTACAATAGGATCTTTATTTTGGTATTCTAGTTTTGCGCATTAAAAAAGCGCTTACGAGCGCATTGCTTATTACACCTCTATCTCTACTCGATAAATCATATGCCAACAAAAAAAGGCGTATACGCCAAATCCGTCTATAAAGAACCCGGCCCTATTCGCACAGATGAAGATCCGTTCCACTCCATGATGGAGCGGTTTAATATCGCTGCTGACATTCTTGAGCTCGAAAGTGGATTTTACGATTACCTGTGCAAACCAACACATATCCATATTACCTCGAATCCCGTTGTTATGGACGATGGCAACGTAAAGGTTTTTGAAGGCTTCCGTGTCATCCACAACGATGTCCTTGGCCCCAGCAAGGGAGGCATCCGATACGCACCGGACGTAAACCTTTCAGAAGTCAAGGCCCTAGCGGCCTGGATGACCTGGAAATGCGCGGTAGTCAATGTACCTTTTGGCGGTGCTAAAGGCGGCGTCACATGTAATCCACGCAAAATGTCACCAGGTGAATTGGAACGGCTAACACGGCGCTATACATCTGGCCTGATGGAAGTATTTGGGCCTGAAAAAGACATTCCGGCTCCAGATATGAACACGAATGAGCAGATTATGGCGTGGATTCTGGATACGTACGCGATGCATGCTCGGCATACCAATACAGCTATTGTAACTGGAAAGCCTATTGCACTAGGTGGTTCGCGAGGCCGTGTTGAAGCAACAGGCCGTGGCGTAATGACCACTACATTAGCAGCGATGGAACGAATCGGCATGAAGCCCTTCACCTCCACTGTGGCCGTCCAAGGTTTTGGAAACGTAGGATCTATTGCAGCTAAACTCTTGCGTGAACAGGGATGCAAAGTTGTTGCAGTCAGTGATGTGTCGGGGGGTTATTACAACGCAGATGGATTGGATATCATTAAAATGATCGAATACTCTCGTGCCAACGGATTCAGCCTGGACGGTTACAGAGATGCTGATCTGATCAGCAATGATGAACTCCTCACGTTGGATGTTGACGTGCTGGTACCTGCAGCTAAAGAAGACCAGATTACGGTTAAGAATGCGCATGATATCAAAGCGAAAATCATCGCTGAAGGCGCCAACGGCCCAACGTCTCCAGAAGCAGATGACATCCTGAATGAGAAGGGCACCCTCGTTGTACCCGATATTCTTGCCAACGCGGGTGGTGTAACTGTTTCCTACTTTGAATGGGTACAGGACCGCCATGGATATTTCTGGACGCTTGACCGAGTAAATCGGCGCCTGGACTTCATGATGAGAGAAGCATTTGACACAGTATATGATACCGCTGAGAAACATGATGTCTCGCTCCGCATTGGTGCATATGTACTGGCAGTCGATAAGGTAGCGAGCGCACTCCGCCTACGTGGTATTTATGCGTAAGCTGCTGCTTCCTCACTCAATGCATGCAGAGAATTACATTCCCCCACTCTTTTCTTGTTTTGATTGTTTGCCTGTTGGTGCAACCGATGCGTTTGTCGGTTGCACAACAGACAAACCTGGAGATCTTCCAACAAATGGCGATCGAATGCCTCGGTCCCATCCCTGCCTCTCATCGTTCGTTTAAGGTCTCTTCTTCGGACACCTCGACGCCCTTCATCAAGAGTAGCCTGATCCAACACTGGCAAGACGAGGACTATACCGTCTATGTAGCCGACTCTTCATTCACAGATGAAACCGATTCGTTACCTATTTTTGCCTACTCGATAAGAAAATCGGAAGTGACCTATGAACGACTTCGCAAAAAACAAGTTAAACGAGCCGTTCACCTGACATCCCATTACACGCTAACTCTGGAAGATGGAAAAATAATTGGGGATGATGTGTGTTCAAAAACGATATCCGATTCCATCTCTCGTGAATCCCTGCAAACAGTGGAGGATGTAGCCTTTGCGGCAACGCGTGCTCCACACCCTGCAAAAGGATGGTTTCAACGATATCTTGAGCCCGTTGTGCTTACTACAGCTACGGTCTTGGGTGTTTACTTATTCTTTACCCTTCGAAGCGACAGCAATGATGATGGTTCGTGAGCAAACTTGGTTGACTGCACTTCTTTTATTGCTGCTGATGCCCCTTGCCTGTGCAATCCCAGTACTCCCTACCGGAGGACCCGTGGACGAACAACCCGTTACCATCGTCGAAGCCGACCCTGCGCCTGAAAGCGTCAACGTTGAGACGGACCGTGTGGTTATTCTCTTCTCGGAATATGTCGACCAGGCTTCGTTTCTGCAGTCCCTCACGATTACGCCAGAATTCGATCAGCCTCCACAGATCCGGTGGAAGAAGAAAGAGGTTGAAGTCACTTTCCCAGAGTCTCTCAGAGAAAACACAACGTATATTCTCACTCTTGATACCGGCCTAAGAGACAATAATCGCGTTGCTCTCAAAGAACCGATTACAATCGCTTTTGCAACAGGCCCAACCATTAACAGAGGCCGCATTCAGGGCAAAGTGGCCCAAAGCCTGGATGGATCCGGTGTTGCTAATCTTGATATCTATGCCTACGCACTCGCGGACTCTACGCGGCTGGATTCCCTACCCGAGAAGCCGGCTTATCGAACCCAATCAGGTCCAGATGGGACATTCAAGTTCGACTTCATGAGTGAGCAGAGCTACTTTGTAGTTGGTTTGCAGGATAACAATAGAAATAGAAAACCCGATCCTAATGAACGGTATGCGGTGCCTCCGAGCTATTTTATCCTGGCAGACAGCTCTGCGAGCCCTGTGGAATCCCCCTGGCTGGTTACCAGCCTCGACACCGTTCCTCCTGTAATACAACGCGTTCGATCTATCTCAAAAAACCGGCTGGGTATTCGGCTAAATGAATCCATTCAATTGATGTCCCGATCAACGGAAGAGTGGATACTTCAAGACTCCGCAACCGCTCAACGCGTCCCTATTCAGGACCTCTACCTCTATCCCGAAGACCCGAAACAAGTTTACCTGATCACGGACTCCCTTTCAGACCAAACCTACCGGTTGATTGCTGCCAACCTGAGTGATTCGTCAAGCAATCCCATTGTTCGAGATTCCATCTACTTCACGCCGTCTCAGAACTCGGACACCCTTCAAACCCGTTTCCTAGGGTTTTTCCCCGATCGTAATACACGAACACCCGAAGGTGCTATGATGCTCAATCCGGAGCAACAACCGGGTATCCGCTTCAACCAGCCACTCTCCCAGAGTCAATTTGACGAGTTTCTCACTGCTCAAGATACCACCCAGGCCGGCTACACGTTCACGGCCTCTTCCGCTGACGGATCTTCCTTTTCCTTCCAATTGGACAACACCTTCCCTCTATCGAGTCCTTTAGAACTTATCCTCCAGGGCGCACTGGTAAACGCACCGGATACTTCGTTCACCGAATCATTCGCTTATGCCACCGAGGAAAACTTGGGTGAGCTGAGCGGTGTTATTCGCGACAGCACTCAACGAGCCATCATTGAGCTCTACCCCGAGGCAGCAAGAACTGAGCAACCTGAGCCCCTGGTAGGCAGGCCCGACTCCGCAGGGTTCTTCATCTTCTCTGGATTGCTCGACAAATCCCGTTATCGATTACGCGCATTCCAGGATATAGACACCAGTAATACCTGGAGCGGTGGACAAATAATGCCCTATATCCCAGCAGAGCCTGTTATATGGTATACTGATAGCCTTCAAGTACGCGCCCGCTGGGAGCAAAGCTTACCGGACACCCTTGAAATCCCTTAATGTACCCATGTCTCCTCCATCCCTTGAGCCCATTCTGACTGCTGAAGCGATGCGCAAAGCCGACTCCCAAACCATTGAGGAGTATGGAATCCCTGGCTTTACCCTGATGGAGTCTGCTGGCCGGGCCGCAGTCAATGAACTAGAGAATCACGTCCGCCTATCAGAACACACACACGCTGTGTGTTTATGCGGAAAAGGCAATAATGGTGGCGACGGTTATGTTATCGCCCGAATCCTTGCAAATCGCGGCATACACACAACCGTACTCTCTGTCGCATCTGAGGATCGGCTTACTGATGACGCAGCCAGAAACTACCGGCTTCTCACCAAAATGGTCGAGAACGGCTCCATGAGCCAGTTGCATCTAATCCACTATACAAACCCTGCTCAGCTCGAAACACTGCACAAACCAGACATCATTATAGACGCTCTTTTGGGGACGGGAATCAAAAGTGCAGTGCGCGCTCCCTATTCAGAATTGGTCGAATGGAGTAATACGCAGTCTTCTTTTACCCTTGCCATCGATATTCCAAGCGGATTACATGCAAATACAGGTGAGGTTCTCGGAATTGCTGTAAAGGCGGATCTGACTGTATCGATGGGGGCACATAAAAGTGGACTTTTTCTAGGAAAGGGGTATGAATACACCGGTATCACAAAAGCAGTAGAGATCGGAATTCCTCGATTTATTCTCGAGGCTGCCGCTACTATGGATGGATGCGCCCGTACACCGAATCATGCCTGGATCCAACGTCGACTGCCCCAACGCTCTTTATTTGCTCATAAATACAGCGTGGGTATGACGCTCATTGTTGCCGGTTCGAGTGGTCTAACCGGTGCAGCAACACTGGCCTGCCTGGCTGCTGAGCAATCGGGCAGCGGTGCCGTTGTATGTGCT
>JAHQVL010000369.1 GCA_019634345.1 Rhodothermaceae bacterium | reverse complement strand
ATGTTTACATCTTCGTATCGTTCCCCTTCTAAGTCTCTGATCAAGCCACGGTCCATGTCAAGCATCTTCATGGCGATGAGCCGCACGGGTGTCAGGTTCTCCATACCGAGGTCACGCATTTTATCGACATACCGGGCATTTATTTTGTAGATCTTCAACGCAATGGCTCGTTGAGGAGATAAGTTGGTAAACCCGAGATCTGCCATTTTATCCATGAACCGTTCGTCGATATCAAAAATCCTCAGCGCGATCAGATCGTCGTCACTCGGCTTGCCAAACCCCAACTCTTCCATTTCTTGCATGAACCTGGCATTTACACCGTGAATGCGGAAGGCAATGAGTTTGTCGGCAGAGATGCCATCGTATCCGAGGTCGGCAATGTCTTCCACGTAAGAAGGAGATATACCGTGGATTTTGAAGGCTACGAGTTTATCTGGGTTCAGATTGTCGTACCCAGCGTCGGCTATTCGCTTGATGAAAGATGCTTTTACGCCGTGAATACGGAAGGCCATTAAGTCATCAGCATCCAGGTCAAACCCCATCTCTCGCGTCTTCGCAATAAAGTCTGGGTCAACCCCATGAATCCGGAAAGAAACCATGTCATCCACATCCAGATTTCTAATACCAGCTTCTGTCATACCACGCACATAAGACGGAGTGACTCCGTGTATTTTCATGGCGACCAACTGATCTGGATCCAGGTTTTTGAATCCCAATTCCTCCATACTCTCAATGTATGAACGCGTGACACCATGAATCTTAAATGCAGTGATCTCATCACTGGTTAAGGAAGCATAATAATCATCCTTTTGTGCGTAGGCAGACGTTGCAGCTACACCGAATAGTAAAAATGCACACACAATCGATTGCTTGATCGCAATACGTTTAAATGACGTGTTCATGACGAATTCCAAAGACTTTGTGGAAGGATATCTCTATTTTAACACCTACTACGGGAGCCACCACATAAAGATGCGAGTTTTCTAGCATTTATTTATAACCGCATTTCCCACGCAGCCAGAAATACACACGGGCCGCGCAAATAGTTAAAGTAAACTTAACTTAGCCGCCTGGTTTAAAGGTGTATATTGATCCCCGCATGAAAAACTGGCTCGTACATAAATCTCCAGTGTATTACGGATGGATTGTGATGGTTGCAGGGACACTGGGCCTCGTCATGACAAGTCCAGGACAAAGCTACGTCGTCTCCATCTTTATCGAGTCCTTTATTGCGGACCTGGAGATTAGTAGAAGCGTCGTCAGTTCCCTTTATACGGCTGCAACACTGGCCGGTAGTTTCGCCCTCCCCTTTGTTGGTCGATTGATTGATCGGTATGGATCACGGCAGGTCGTCACCATCATTTCCTTTGTATTTGGCCTTTCATGCATTTACCTCGGGTTTGTCCAAAATGCGATCATGCTGGGGATCGGGTTCATATGCATTCGCTTTTTAGGCCAGGGAAGCCTTGGCCTGGTGAGCATGAATGCAATCAACCAATGGTGGATTGCACGGCGCGGGTTAGTAATGGGTATTTCTGGCCTCTTTGTGGCCCTGCTTGGCCTGGGCCTGTTCCCGGTCGGCGTCAACTGGTTAATTCCCGAGCTCGGCTGGCGAAACACGTACATCGCCCTGGGTTGCGTGCTGCTTTTTGGGATGGTGCCTATCGGGTATATTTTTTTCAGAGACAGGCCGGAGCAATTTGGACTGCACCCGGATGGAATCCATCCTATCCGATCCTTCAATCACTCGGCTCCCCCACCTATCGAAGAGGACAACTGGACGCGTAACGAAGCAATGCGCACTCCTGCGTTCTGGGTCATAGCTGGTAGTGCAGGAACCATCTCCATGCTTACAACAGGCATTGTCTTTCACCTGGTAAGTATTTTTGCAGATCAGGGCCTTGATGCAGATACCGCCGCCTCCGTGTTTATTCCATTGTCTATTACAATGGGTGCTGTTACCCTTGGCGGCGGCATACTCGCAGATCGTATTTCCGGACGATATCTCTTAGCCATCATTCTCTCCGGCCAGATCGCTCTATTACTCATGGCACTGCACTTGTCCAGTGCCTGGCTCATCGTACTCTTCGGTATTTTACTGGGTGCTGTTAGTGGGCTATATCGCATTATAATGAGTGTACTCTGGGCCAATTACTTTGGCCGTCTGCATCTGGGCAGCATTACGGGTGTGGCACAAACCATCGCTGTAGGCGGCTCGGCCCTCGGCCCGTTGCCCTTAGGCCTTGCGCGTGATTGGTTTGGCAATTACGAAGCCGTGCTCCTCTGGTGCATAGCCATTCCCCTTCTGTTTGGCATCGCCAATATCTTTGTGGGCCAGCCAAAGAGGCAGCTTACTGAAGTAAGTGGGTAACAGAAACAAACGCCTTTACAAGCGATTCACACCATCTGACGCATACATACGTATCTCAAGGAATCATGTCCATACAAAATCAATTTGAACTCGAATCGATGAAAGCCGTTGGTGCGATTGTCCGCATCGCCCTCGACACCATGGAAGCACGTGTAACGCCCGGCATCACCACCTGGGACTTGAACGAAATCGGGGCGGACGTACTTGAAGCACATGGAGCCCGATCGGCGCCACAGCTTCTGTACGGATTCCCGGCGGAAGTCTGCATCAGCGTAAATGAAGAGATTGTACATGGTATTCCATCAGATCGCGTCATTCAGGCCGGCGATCTCGTGAAGCTGGATATCGTCGCTGAAAAAAATGGATTTATGGCCGACGCAGCCATTACGGTTGTAGTGGGCCCCGCAGATGATGAACGGTATGCATTGGTAGACTGCGCAAAAAGGGCCTTCTACAAGGCGATGTCTGTAGTGCGAGCCGGCAACCGAGTGAATCACATTGGTAGAGCCGTCGAGCGAGAGGTAACACGAAGCGGGTATTCGGTCGTAGAAGATCTATCCGGCCATGGCGTAGGCCGCGCCATCCACGAAGAACCTACTGTCCCAAACGTATATTCCCTATTGCATCGCAAGAAACTCTCGCAAGGCCTTGTTATTGCTGTAGAACCTATGATTGCTATGGGTTCGGGAGCCGTCTATGAAGCCGAAGATGGCTGGACGATCTGCACACAAGATCACTCTCTCACAGCCCATTTTGAGCACACAGTAATGGTCACCAAAGGGCAACCTGTGCTACTTACGGCTTAAAACCAAATACGTCCTGACGGTTTATTTGGTTCGTTTCTGGTTTCGTATTCCGGGTTAAAAGCGTCCATTTAGCTCTAAAACAATCCGAAACACGAAACGCGAAACCGATCAAATGAATCCATCAAGATTCAGTTGATCGAATCTAAGGCTCAAGCGAACCACCCAGGTTTGGATGGTGCGACAGGTTCAACAGGGATTGTGCCAGCTCTTTGTATTGTTCTTTACGCACGTCGGCTTCAAACAACGAATCGATCGCTTTTTTGAGTTGTTCTTTCGGGGGCAGTACAGGCGCCTGGGCTACCATCTCAAACCCTTTTGAAGCAGTGCGACGGAGATAAGCCTGCCAGGTACTCATATTTTCGATATCGGTACCCAGTGCCAACTCTTGCAGTACCTCCCGAATAGCGCCACTGGTCTGCCTTCCCCACACCCCATCGATTAATACGGGATGGTCGTGAATGTGCGTCAGGCTTGCTTGCAGATAAAGTACACGCGAAGGTGAATCGGTATAAAAGTCGGCCCGCGTTCCCAGGTCCATGTGCCAATGATCTTCATGCGGGGGGTCGTACAGATAGTTCAATACCGTCCCGAAGTATTGACGAAACACGGACTCGACGGCCAGATAGTGTACCTGGTCGAACGGGTACAGTACAGAAACCAATGTCCGGTCGGCCCAATAAATGGCATCCACGTCGACGGCCAACCCTCTACCGTGAAACCCCGGTTTGTTGACGTATAGACCAGCAGTTACAATAAGGTCTGGTTTACCAAAAGGACTCTCTTCAATCAACGTTTCAAAGCATTGATCCAAAATATCTTTTAACCGTTGTGTCGAAGAAAAATTGAGATTGTCCCCTCGCTCACCGTAGTGTCGATTCCTTGAGTAGTGCAGCGGGATTCCAGCTACAGAAGAATAAGTGGCTTCGCGTTCGTGTGACATCGGTATATCCGTTTGGGGTTTGGGGTTTGGGGTTTGGGGTTTTAAGATACGTTTATGGAAAAGGATTGCAAATAGTTAAAATAAGGGATTTGTGTATAGTTACCCTTGGCCATCCGAAAGGTCTGGGTAGCGATCGGAGCGGGTGGTGCCGGGCCTCAGGGTATTCACTGCATGGGCGACGACACCCCAGATTAATGTGTCTTCTCCCATCTCGATGATATCGACCTCTTCACGGATTGGGTCCGTGACCAATTGAAAACGGGGCAATCGTTTGATCAGCCGGCGAATCACCCACTCCCCCTCATGATTGGCAACAACAATGTCGCCAGAGCGCGCTTGCAACGAACGATCAATCACCAAAAGAGCCCCGTGCAGGACCCCTGCCCCATCCATCGAATCCCCCACATACCGCCAAAAAAAAGTAGACGCCGGCCGCACGACCAGGTAGTCGTGCAGGTTCAGCGGTTTATCCGCGTGGTCATCGGCAGGTGAAGGAAAAGCCATAGAAGTCAAGAGACAGAAGACGGGAGGCAAAAGCCGGGAGCCGGGAAACTCCAGTCTCCTGTCTCTTGACTCCTATCTCCCCTCGTGACAAAGTCGCGACATAATTTACACATGCCTTGCACATATTCCAACTATAAAGTTCACATCTTTAAGGGTTTTTGCTTTTTCCACTTTTAAAACTCCCCACTCTATGCACCTACCCCCAATCGGGCTTGTCGATTGTAATCACTTTTATGCGGCTGTTGAACAGGTTTTTGCTCCCCAGGCAAAGCACGTGATCGTTGGATCAAACAATGATGGTTGCGCGATAGCACGAAGCCCTGGCACCCGCGACCATGTTCCTATGGGCGCTCCTTTGTTTCAGTACCAGGATGTGTTTGACCAGCAAAACATCTCTGTCTTTTCAGCCAACTTTGCCTTATATGCAGACTTCTCGAATCGGATAACAGCGGCGTTGAAGGCCTGTGTACCGGATGTGTTTTGGTATAGCATCGATGAATCCTTCGCGACGTTCCCCACGGCAGTAGATGCATATGAGGTTCAACATACTATTTTTCAATGGACGGGCATACGTACCTCTATAGGCATCGCAGAAACAAAAACATTGGCTAAGGTAGCCAACCATATCGCGAAGAAAAGGCCAGAGCATGAAGGCGTTTATTATTTACCTAAACCCGGCCCTGCACGAAATGAGGTTCTTGCATCTGTTGACGTTGGAACGATTTGGGGCGTAGGCCGGCGCTGGAAAAAGCGGCTTTATGAACTGGATATCCGTACAGCTCTCGATCTGTGCAAGGCGAATCCTTCCGCCATTCGAAAGCAATTTAGTGTCGTTCTCGAGCGCACTGTTCGCGAACTCAACGGCACCCGCTGTATTCCTTTGGAGGAGACCCCAGCCCAACATCAGCACCGGTGCTGCTCACGCTCCTTCGGCACGCCGATCATGGAATACCAGGACCTCAAGGAATCGATCGCGTATTTTGCATCCCGCGTGAGTGCTCGCATGCGGCGGGATGGCTTGATCGGGCAATACGTCCAGGTGTTTGTAACAACCAAGAATAATACCCCCGATCCCTACTATTCGAATAGCTTCTGCATGGCTCTGCCAGAACCAGGCAACTACGCTCCGACTATTTCCCGGTATGCAACCATAGGATTGCGCCATATATACAGAAAAGGCTATCTGTACCGAAGAGCAGGCATCAATATCCTCGGCCTCACCCGGCCAACCAATCGCCAACGCGATCTTTTCTCAGGGGCTGACCCGGCCAAAGAACAGGCATTGATGGCGGTTCTGGACCGCGTAAACGCCCAATATGGACGAGACTCGCTTCGACTGGCCTCAGAAGGGACCGGAGACCAGATCTGGAAAATGCGCCAGGTGCAACGTTCTCCTCGCTACACCACCCGCTGGGCAGAACTACCGGAGGCTGCATGACCAAATCACAAGCAGACCAAATCCTACGCTTCTGCCAACTTAACCACCTCCCTAAGCCCCAGCGTTATCCGCTTACGGGCAAACAGGGTCAATACATCGTGCGATTCAACTCCAATCGCATGCGCGGTCAATACTCCTCCTTCCCCGGAGCCATGACCTACTGTATCTCTATGCTCAACGAAAAAAAGGAGGGAGGATTTGGGGTGTGATTGCGAAGCAATAAACACGAAACGCTTAACGGTCATACCGTTAAGCCCTTGTTTTTACTTGACTCTACGTCAAATTTTTTAGATCTTTTCGGTAAGAAATAGGTTAATGATTTAAGTATTGAAAATGAACGTCGATACTTTCCACGGTTAATATTGATTAAAAGCGTCTCTCTGCAAAATAAGGATGAAACACTCCCAAACTCACCCGTGCATAGCAACATATGCGCGATTCCAATATACAGCCATTATCGCTCTCCTTTTAACGATAAGCGGATGTGGCTTGTTTGAGCTGGATACAGAATCAAGCGTATTACGAGGCCGCTGGGAAAGCAATGTAGTACCCACTGCAGGTATTTGCTGCGGCCTTGATCTTACCCTGGATAATGACGAAGAAAGCATTACAGGGCGAGGTATCATCAAAACCCCGGGCACGCGCCAGGGTGATGAATTTCAATTTTCAATCGAAGTCGTAGGCACGTATCTCGACAATCGACTGGAACTCCGCTCAACCAGCCAGGCCAACCCGGTATTTATCCAGGGCACCCTACTAGAAACCACCCAGTCCGGCAACGGGATTATACTGGAGGTGGATTTTGATGGGTTTGGGCATACGGGGGAGGATATTGTTTTATTTCAACGATGAAAGTTCAAGGTTCAAAGTTCAAGGTTCAAAGTTGTTGAGGGTTACCAGTTAACCAACTTTGAACCTTGAACTTTGAACCTTGAACTCTAATATGAAAAACTCACCTCAAACGTCCTGTGAGTGCCTTGAGGCTTTACGGGGGTAATGGCTACTTCTTCGACTCGTGCCAAGGAAGGGCCTTCATTAAGCAGGTGGAGCATTTGTCTCAGGCGCTCCTTATCCCCTTCTATATAAGCTTTAACGGAGCCGTCTGGCCGATTGGCTACTTCTCCTCTCAATTCTAACAACATCGCATTCCTGCGGGTAAAGGCACGAAAACCTACCCCCTGAACACGACCTCGCACTATAACATTATACGCTTTCAAACTCGTGGGTGGTGATTTGACTCGCATGTATGTTTCTCCGGGTCTTATCTAATACGTACATGAACAGCTTTTGCGCCGCACATCTACTTCGCTACAAACAGGGTATAGTACCATTATGTAGTAAATGATTTAGAAAATCAAATATTGAGGCCTCTTTTTTTGGCGCATGCAAATGCGCCATCGGATTGAATGCAAAGAGCAAAAGTTGCTCCTACATTAGAATATCAATACGTAGGTTCTGAAACTTCAAACCCACTCTTATCACAAATCATAGAATCAATGTTTGCATTGTTAGAACGCTGGGCTGCCCTAGAGCCCCAGTGGTGCCGCCTCACGGACGATGGAATCAATTTTGGACCGGAAAAAGATGATGATTGGATTGGCTGGGACTGGGACAATATCCCCTGGCGCGAAGCAGGATCCGTACTGCAGGCCGTCATGCAGGCCATCGATCAACGCGGGTGGCGCTGGGAACGGCATCAAGACGGCACCATCACAGTTGGTCAACCCGCTGCACTCTACAGCATTGTACTAGCAGGTACTCATTTCGCACAAGACCTGTTGAACGCGTATGTACAACGCCTTGAGATGGAAGTAAAGCTGCTTGTGATTAATCAGGATAACCTGATTCTCTGACTAAAAAAGGGAAGGCCCGTGGATAAATCCACGGACCTTTACCCATGATCAGTACTGCAAGCACTCTTTAGTGTCATAACTGAAACATCCGTTACATCTTTTTCGAAAAAAAATTAATTTTTTTCTTTTTTGTGCTTTTTTTCTGTAAAACTGTCGTCCTATAAGTAGATTAGACGCTTGTTGAGCCGAATCTACATAGGTATGAATGCTGTTATTACAGGGTCAAACGGATTTATTGGGTCAAGCCTGGTAGAAAACCTGCTGGCTGAAGGTGCAGATGTTCGTTGCCTTGTCCGCTCCAAGCCACGATCCGGAGCGTCCGATAAAGCAAAGCGGTATGTGATAGACTATGCGAGCCAGGAATCGATCATCAATAGCGGTGCTCTCGATAACGCCGATGTCATATTTCATGTAGCTGGTGTAACCAAGCATCTCACGCTGGAGGGGTTTCGCAAGGGCAATGTAATGCCGACTCAAACACTCCTGGAAGCAGCAAAAAAGCAAGCACCTTCGCTAAAGCGCTTTGTCTTTATCTCTTCTCAGGCCGCCGCCGGCCCGGCTCAGCATCTTGAACAACCGATCACCGAACAAACACCTCCCAAGCCTATAGAGGACTACGGCTTATCCAAACTTGAGGCAGAAAATCTTCTTAGAAACGCCGACCACCCGTTCTCCCACACCATTATTCGCCCTCCAGCCGTGTATGGCCCTCGCGATGTCGACTTCCTTCCTCTATTCAAACAAATTGGAGCCGGCCGGGGCATCTACCCGGGCAACAAACACAGCTACATCTCTTTAATCCACGTTCACGATTTGGTCGATGGCATACTTCGTGCAGCAACGAGCCCGTCAGCAGAAAACCAAACGTATTTCCTGGCAACTGAGGAGACCATTACCTGGCAGCAGGTGTATCAAACCATTTCAAAGGTACTAGGCAAATCCATATGGGAACTGAACATTCCATTGCCGCTTATTGCTTTTGCGGCAAGATTAGGAGACCTTTACTCGAAGCTTACCGGGACTATATCTATCTTGAACAGCAAGAAGATAGAGCTTGCCAAACCCAAACTCTGGATTTGTACAGCCGATAAGGCAAAGCAAGAATTTAATTTTACCCCTACGATCCCTATGATAGAAGGAATGGCAACAACATTCGAATGGTACAAAAAACAAGGTTGGGTATAACCACGTAGCCTATTCATCTATGCCCTCCAAGAAGCAGCCAAATCAACAAACACGCCGTTCCTTCCTGGGCCTCAGCATGGCCTCGGCGTCAGGTCTTATACTTCAAAGCTGCATTCCTTCTCGCCTGGGCAGCAATCCCTCTTCCAACCTACCGTCCTCGTTCACCCCCGTTGCCAGTGATCACCCTCTGACGCAATTGCAGTTCAGAAATCAAGGCGTGCTCTCCTCCTCGATGCACATTGGCCCCATAGACACCAATGTATTATTCTCTGAAGGCCTCCATACATGGCATCACAAAGGAAGCCACCCTTATCCGTACCTCTTACCTGCCGCCCCAGACTCCCCAGGCTTTGACCCGTCTACTCTGACCCCGGAGACGCTCTCCCCTCCCCCTATCGGCATACGATCAGCACCCGCTCTGGGCGGATTGGGTACAGGAACGATACAATTACGCGCTGACGGCAGCCTCGTAGATTGGCAAATATTTAATAACTCTCCCGGGGACGGCGCATCAAAAATCCACGTCCCGGATGCGTTTTTAGGCATTCGAACCGTTACAAGCGGTAGCCTTGCTAAAGCAGTCACTATTCGCACCCATCCACCTGAAGATCTACCAGCCATACAATCAATCGCAGCAGCAGGCGGTTTTCCGGTAACAGCACTGTCGTTGTCAGATCCGAGCCTCCTTCTTGCCACCCGAATCTATGCCTATGGAGCGTTAGATCTTCATAACCCTGAATCCTCCGCCCTTCCAGCGGTGCTCTTCAGTGTGGTTATGTCGAACCCGACACCCTACGCTATCACAACATCGTTGATGTTTGCGATGCCCAATGTGATCGAAGGTACTTTTCGAGGAGAAAACGGACTCATTCTGTCCAGGAGTGGCGACACACCTATGGCCGGAGGGCTCAGTATGGCCTTCTCTTCTGGAGCTCCCTCGTACAGCATGGTTTCGCCGGATCTAAAGGAAATCTGGAGCGCTTTTGAAAAGGAAGGCAATTTTCAGCAAAAGAATGCGCTCGGCATTTTTGAATACGGAGCCGTATCCACCCAATTTGTTATAGAACCCCGGGCATCAAGGACAACCACATTGGTTCTTTCCTGGCGATTTCCGAACAGGTTCATCGCTGAACAGTCTGTTGGGAATTTCTATACGAGCACACATACCTCCATCCGGAGCGTCAACAGGGAAATAGAACGCCGCCTTCCTGAACTCTGGAGCTCTATGCGTAAATGGCAGCAGCTCTGCCTCTACAACTCACTCCCAGCACCGGTTCAAGACGCCCTCCTAAACAGCCTTTCCCTTTTATATAAAACGACGTTTGCCACATCAGATGGTCGCTGGCGCCACTGGGACTCTTTTGCGAGTCCAAGCGTCTCTTCGCTGGACCAGCACATGTTCAGGGTATTCCCCCTGTTGTTCTTTGCCCCGGATGTGCTCAAAAATCAACTGCGCGCTTTTGCCACCCATCAAAGCCCGAGCGGCCAACTGTTAGATGCACTCGGAATGGGAGAACGATTGCAGCTAGACGCCCCCGATGGCCCACTCAGCACAACACGTACTCCCGTATTTTTTCTACTGGTCTACCTGTACTATTGCTACACCAATGACCGCGACTTCCTGCAAGATCTATGGCCCCACATTGAAAAATCCATTGCGTGGCAGCTATCGATCACCAATCCCCAGGGGCTGCCCAGCGAATTTCCTGAACTTGGTGACTGGCAGGCCATGGACACGGAAACGATCGCGCTTACGGATGCTCTTCTGCATATAGGAGGCTTGCAAGCGGCTATCCACATGGCACGTGACCTGAATCTTTCCGATACGGCCAAATCACTTCAGACTGTAGTAACAGCCGGGATCAAAGCCCTGGACTCTTTATTTTGGAACGATACACATTATCGATCGCATTCGGCAGGGTCAGAGGCAGCACATATCGAGAAAGAATCGAGCACACTGATCGGTTTTCTTCTACCTCTCCTGGCAGGCTTTCCGCTGGTTTCACCAGAACGCCTACAGCAACACCTCGATCATGTCCACTCCGATGAGCTTTCGCAATACCCGTCCAGAGCCATGCAGTGGGCAGCCTTATCGATCCTGGTAAACGAAAACCAGAAGCGCGGTTTAAGCGAAGCATCGGACGTGCTTACTCAACAGCGTGATACCATGCGGGATCTATGGGGATACTATGAACAACTCACCGAAAATGGCCAGCCCTGGGCAAACCCTAACCATACCAGCCACCTTTCCATCTGGTTTGTGCTCTTAGCCTTATCCGGGCAACGCTACGAAGCGCCATCGAACAGGTTGGCCTTTTCCCCACGCGTGTCTGGAAATGCGAGTTTGCCCTTCTTTACCCCTGATGCGCACGGATTGCTGACCATTCAGAAAGATCGCTATATCATCGAAGTAATCTCTGGTCGGCTGATTCTTAATGAGTTACACATTGGACCTTCGATTAGACACAGAGATATCGTGTTGGAATCGGGGCAATCGTTGGTTATAACAGGTTGATGCAAGCCCTTGAGCACTACAACTCTTTAAGGCATATAATCATTTGCTGAATTATACTGATTTTAATAGTTTCCTCAAGCCCCACATGCCAAAAGTGCCTCGATTTGTAACTCAACTCCCTTTTGCAGCTACGTGCCATTCTAAAGGCTTATGACACGTGCAAGCTTGTTAGATGGGTTAAAAGCGTTATCCCGTTGTTATACCATGCCCCTTCCTCTAATCAGGCTTCGATATGTATTTCTTAAGCTTTGGCTTTTAGCCGGGATACTTTGGAGTCCAGTTCATGCCCAACAGGTCCCTAAATTTGATGTACATCCTGACTATACGTACCGGCAATTTACCATACAGGATGGATTACCCTCTAATACGATCAATACCATTTACCAGACACATGACGGCTATCTCTGGTTAGGCACCAATGAAGGGCTTGTTCGGTTTGACGGTTATACGTTCACCACCTTTAATGCTACAAATTCACCGGGACTGGCCAGCAACCGTATTGCCAGTTTAGAAGAATCACCAGACGGTCATCTTTGGATAGCGAGTGATTTAGGCGAACTAACCCTTTACCATGAAGGCACATTCACTCGGCTTGACTTTCCTGTAAATGCAAGCCATCACCGGCCCTGGATCTTCGCGACTAATGACACCGTGATGATCAAAGGCCAGGAAGGCTTGATGATCTATGCAAATGACCACATGGAGCTTTATTACCCTGAATTATTCGATGCAACGGTTAGTGCAGTACAACGTGATTCCAAGGGACGGTTATGGGTTGGCATTGAAAGCAAAGGGATATACCGGTTAAGCCCACACTATGACCCGGAAACGAATAAAAATTCCGTCAAGTTCTTTGATCTAGGATTTGCAGGGGATTTATTTATTGACAGCCAGGAACGTGTTTGGTATGAGGGCAATGGCGGAGTATTTCGTATAGAAAACGATAGTATAGAACTGATCCATGACAAACGTGATCATGCTCCTTTCAGAATTGAATTTGAGGATGAAGAAGGAAATATATGGATTACTCAACCAGAAAAAGGATGGTGGCAACATTCTTTGTCTGGAACTAAAATACTCTTTCCACTGCCCGATTCCTCGTTAGCTATTCAGGATTCTTCATTAGCTAAACGGATTAAGCAAAGTCCCCACGGTGAACCCTGGCGATTCTTCAATCAGCAAAAAGAAGGAGCGGTATCAGAAGACATATTATTGCAGCATAATCAGGCTCTGTTCAAAGCAAGAGATGGAATTACAGAATTTTATTTCGACCCCAATGGCAATATATGGGTCGGTACACAGCGAAGTGGCCTTATCCGTCTAAGAAGTGCCTTTTTGCAGACCTTAGAGGGGCTGCCACCCTGGGCCGTTTACCCTATTCTCCAGGATCGTGTAGGCCACATGTGGATTGGCACATTCGGGGATGGTTTTGTTCGATTTGATGCATCCGAAAATCTCACACAGTTTCTTCCCAAGAAAGGGAATGCATCAGTCCATGTATTATCCTTGTTCGAACATTCAAATGGCTCGCTCTGGGTGAGTGGTATAGGCTTTTTGTGCCAGGTTAAGGAAGATCAATGTATTAACATGGATATACCGGCAATTGAGCTGTTTAATATAAGAGCCATGCATGAAGACCAAAAAGGCCATTTTTGGCTTGGAGGCGAGTTGGGACTTCTCGTTTCAAATGGCCGTGAAACAACGCAATCCTGGCAACATGTCAAATCCAGGCAAGGCTTCCCACAATCATGGGTTCGTGTAATCAAACACACCAGCAACGGTAGTACGCTTTTTGGCACAAATGGAGATGGCTTGCTTCAACTCAGCGAACCTCTTGAAGCTAACGCATTTATTGAACCCGATGGTTTAGATGCTGTAGACGACACCATCTACGTAACGTTCGATATACTTTCAAGAGAGCAGGGATTGCCTTCCAACTTTGTTCGTGATGTATATGAAGATGAAGAGGGCTACTTGTGGATAGCGCTGGAAGACCAGGGCTTATGCCGCCTGGACAGACGTGGACAGGTATCTCTAACTAATGGCGACCTCCGTTGCATGGATAGCCGAAACGGACTGTATCAAAGTGGACTACACAGGATCTTGGAAGACGATTTTGGCCGATTTTGGTTTAACACAAACAACGGTATCTTTTGGGTCAAACGATCCATGCTAAACGAGTACTTGGATGGCCAGATACCTGCTGTGACGTCGGTGAGTTATACGGAAGCAGAAGGCATGCACGAACGCGAAGGGAATGGTGGAATACAGCCAGCAGGTATAAAAGCATCCGATGGACGTTTATGGTTTCCTACCCAAGAAGGAGTCGTGATTGTAGACCCCTTCGAAGTACCTTTACCGGAAGCGCCTCCTGTTATACTTGAAGAAATACTCGTTGGAGATAAAATACAATATGCTGCTCAATCAGTCACTCTTTCTCCTAAAGAACGGGATGTGTCTATTCGCTATTCAGCCCTAGAATTCACCCGTGCTGACGATGTCCGATTTCAATATTATCTAGAGGGATACGAAGGCACCTGGAAAGACGGTGGAAAGGAACGCCTGGCTGGATATACAAACTTACCACCCAACTCTTATACCTTCCACGTACGGGCCGGTATTGGAGGCGTTTGGAGCAATCCGGTAAGCCTGGACATTGAACGATTGCCTTTTTTCTGGCAAACCTGGTGGTTCTACTCGCTTGCTGCAGTCTTTTTGATTTTCTCTGGGTCCTCTGTTTATCTGTTTCGTGTCAAACAACTAAAAGCCCGCGAGGCTACTCTCGAACGCATCGTTACCGAGCGTACTGCTGAACTCAAACAGGCGAATGAGCTAAAATCACGCTTCTTAGCCAATATCTCTCACGAATTCAGAACACCGCTCACCCTTACTTTCGGCCCCTTGGAGGATGCGCTCAGCGGCCGATTCAGCACGCTCGATGAGGCACTCCCCTCTTTTGAGCGCGCCCGCCGAAACGGGAATCGATTACTGCGATTGATCAATCAACTCCTCGATCTTTCAAAAATTGATGCAGGCGCATTACTCTTACGCCCAAATCGCTCCGACCTCACCCAACACCTTCGCCAGATTACAGCGCTCTTCGATTCCTTTGCTGAATCGAAAAACATCCATTTCGCAAAGCAAATCCCTGGCGATTCGCTTTCTTACGTCTACGATGTAGATAAAATAGAAAAAGTTGTTGTAAACCTGTTGTCAAACGCTTTCAAGTTTACTCCTCCCGGTGGGAAAGTGTCGGTATCGTTCAGCAGTGCAAATGGTGGTATTGAGATTATTGTTGCAGATACTGGGGCAGGGATTTCTAGGGAGCATCTCCCTCATTTGTTTGACCGTTTTTACCAGGCAGAAAGCACATCAACGCGATCACATGAAGGCACAGGTATTGGCCTGGCACTCGCAAAAGAACTGGTTGAGCTTCACGATGGCACAATCCGAGTAGAAAGTACTGAAGGATTTGGATCCCGGTTTACAGTGCAATTGCCCGAAAGTCCGAAGTCCGAAGTCCAAGGCCCTGAGCCTGAAGTCGTTGAACGTGCCCCCAAACCCGTGTTGGCTACAACCGTTCTAGACGAACTCCCTACTCCGACTACCTCGATCAATTCCCGACCTCGGACGCCAGACTCCGGCCCCCTCCCTGTCATCTTAGTTATCGAGGACAATCCTGACATGCGGGCCTATATCAGTACCCACATGGGCAATGATTTTGAGCTTATTGAAGCAGAAAACGGTCGTATCGGTGTAGAAAAAGCGATCGAGAGCGTACCGGATCTAGTGCTGAGCGATGTTATGATGCCTGAAATGGATGGCATTGAGGCTTGCTCAGCCATTAAAGCAGACGAACGCACGAGTCACATACCTGTCATCTTATTAACAGCCAGGGCACAGGTTGAGGATCGAATTGCAGGATTTGAATCCGGAGCAGATGCCTATCTCGCAAAACCGTTTAACGCGGAGGAGTTATTGGTCCGTGTAAATGGGCTCATTGAGCAGCGTAGAAAGCTCCGAGAACGATTTAGAGGAATGAAGTTTGAGATCCATTCTGAACGAATGGCAAAACTCCCCGAATTCTACCTGTCCGTTTCAGGGGATGGAAGCCAAATCAAACCCTCGTCTCCCCCACCAGAACCTGTATTCCATCCTCGTGAAGCGGCTTTCCTGCAGAGAGTTCGGTCCTTAATCCAAGATCAATTAGACGACACGCAATTCGGAGTACACCGATTAGCCGAAGAATTGGCTATGAGCCGGCGGCAATTGCACCGCAAACTATCTTCTCTTACCAATGAAACGCCGGCAGCGCTTATTCGCCAGGTTCGCTTGTCCAAGGCTGCATCACTATTGATGGAGGGCACCCTCTCTGTTAAAGAAGTGTGTTATGCGGTGGGCTTCCAGAGCGAATCGTCCTTTGGCAGAACATTCAGGCAAGAATTTGGCGTTGTGCCCTCCGAATACAGGGCATCAAAGATCTCCTAAAGCGAATAAAAAAGACACATTCGTTCGCCTTTCATTACCAACGCTCAGAGCTCTTCCACCTCTTATTTTCTACTAATAAAGCCCCTTCTGGCACAAGTGGATCAGCCAATGGCACAAATGGACTAGTCTATGGCACAATGTGCTGAGCCATAGACCCACCTCGCATATCTACAGTGGCCTAATCTCTATGCACCTGCACATACCCGTGCTTTAAAACAACATCATGCACCAGGCCACTAACTATTTACTATATCAACAAAAATGAAAGCTCCCCGCAATCAGTCGTTTAATTTTGCGACCAAACTCATCACCCTATTCATACTCTTCCTTTCACATTCGGCACTTTATGTTGTTGCCCAATCTGTAAATTTCAACACTGCACTCGTATTCGACGGTGTTGACGACTCTATTGTTGTGCCTAGAAATGAGGCATTTAACTTCGATGCAAGTGATAACTTCACTGTAGAAGTGTGGCTAAAATATAGCGGTAGGGCCGGGACCGGATTGGCGGAACCTGATATCATCGAGTTCTGGCAAAACCTAGGAGGCCCCTATCCCTTTGTATTACGTGGAGAGAGCCATGCCAACGCGGGGAAACTCGTATTCAGTCGCTTTGATGGCACAAGTGGGGTATCTGTCAGTTCTAGTAGATCAAATCTCAATGACGATACCTGGCATCACGTCGCGATCGTTCATGACGGTACTGCAAAAAGCATGACCATTTACATTGATGGTGTGCTAGACAGTAGCTCCACGTATACTTCTCTCGGCAGCACAAAAACAACTGTTAATGATCTCTACTTTGCATCCAGAGGACTAACAGGTAACAATTTTGGGGGCCAGATGGATGACGTGCGAATATGGAACGTCGCTCGCTCGCAAGAACAAATCGCAAACACACGCTATTCATTGCTAACTGGGGCTGAATCAGGGCTCGTTGGCTACTGGCCTTTTAATGAAGGATCGGGAAATACAGTTACTGATCTCACAGGGGGAAGCAACGGTACGCTGACGAATATGGCCCCTTCATCCTGGGTACCT
>JAHQVL010000368.1 GCA_019634345.1 Rhodothermaceae bacterium | reverse complement strand
TTTGTATTTGGTACAACACTGGGGGGCACAACGCTATCGTTAATCCAGGCCGTACTTTTGCTGTTTCTCCTACCTCTTATAGGTATTATTCCAACATTACAAGGGTTGCTCATTCTGATTCTTGCCTGCTTTTTGCTCGGCATCTCATTTACGGCGCTGGGTGTCGCCATCGCCTGGTCCATGCAGTCAACCCGGGGCTTCCATGCTATTATGAACCTGTTCCTCATGCCTCTGTGGTTATTATCTGGCGCTTTTTTCCCCTACGAAGGCGCATCATCAATACTGCAGTGGACTATTCTGCTAAACCCTGTCTCTTATGCCGTGAGCGCTATTCGGACGTCGCTCTATTTACCGGGTGTGTCTCCTTCAGAGCTTTTGCCGTGGCACTCCAGCCTGCTTATAAGTGCGGTCTTTGCTATTTTGATGATCGGTATTGCGGCTTACCGAATCCGCCGGCCTGTGTTCGATCACTAAGTTCATGCAAGAAGCCTCATCACATAAAAAAAACCTACTCCACCTGACGCAGGTTGAGCTAGAACAGTTTGTACTTGGATTAAATGAACCCGCTTTTCGAGGCCGCCAGTTATATAGTTGGATTTTCGGAAAAGGCGCACGGTCCTTCGATGAAATGACCGATCTCCCTGCACGATTTAGAACAACCCTTGAAGAAACCGCAGAAATAAAGGGGCTTGATTATGCGCACGTGCAATTTTCTAAGGATCGCACCATCAAGTATTTGTTTGAGCTATCTACGGGGCGCAAAGTAGAGTCGGTTCTTATTCCAGATTTTGACGACGAAGGAGCTGTCAAAAGGCTCACCGTATGCGTATCAAGCCAGGTGGGTTGTGCGATGGGCTGCTCTTTTTGTGCAACGGGATTAATGGGCTTTAAGCAAAACCTGACAGCGGGTGAAATCTACGACCAGGTATGGCAGCTCAATAGCCAGGCACAGGAGCATTTTGGACGGGGAATTACTAATATTGTGTACATGGGCATGGGAGAGCCTTTGCAGAATTATGCCCATGTTCTGCAGAGTATCAAACTACTTACGGATGAAAAAAACCTGGGCCTTTCATCCAAACGCATCACGGTCTCAACGGTCGGACTGGCACGTCGGATTCGTCAGTTGGCAGAAGAGCGTCATACGTTCAATCTAGCCGTGTCCCTACACGCACCTACTGACGAAAAACGGAGCTCAATCATGCCCGTGAATCGGAGCGAGCGCACGGACTTAAAGGCATTGATAGAAGCGTTGAAGTATTACACACAGAAAACGAATCGTAAAGTCACTCTGGAATACTGCATGTTCGCAGAATATAATGACACCCAGGAGGATGCCTCATACCTGGCCGGTATTGCAAACCAGATTGCCAGTAAAGTGAACCTTATCATGTATAATCCGGTCCCAGAATTGCCCTTCAAAAAAACAAGTGAATCACGCCTCAATCGATTCATCAAGGAATTAACTCGAAAAAAAGTACGCGTAACGGTTAGGAGAAGCAGAGGTGACGATATAGCCGCTGCTTGTGGGCAACTCCTGGTCGAACAAGCTTAGATATCGCAGCATCATGTTAAAGAAATTCTTTCCCAACACCTCATCGATAACCCCAATAAAAAAAATAGCCTGGGGAGGCCTTGGTTCTTTTCTGATGATGCTTATGTTACCCAGAAGCACTAAGTTTTTTATACGCCATTGGTTTGCCGGCATTGCCAAAAACATTGTTATACTGGTCATTGCCGGCCTACTTTCCCAAAAGGTTGCGAACAAGATCATCGAGCATGACTTCACCCCTCCCAAATGACCGGCCGAATAAAATAGGCGTCATCACTCAAGGCTCCCTGAGTAAAGGCCTAGAAATGAAGCTGGATGCTTCAGTCTCTATTGAGTCGGTTATGTCTGGCACTTTTGCAGTTATCCAGGGCAAAGAATATGACTTCTTCTCTATGATAACGGATGTACGCATCGATGCGTCCAACGAGGATATTCTCCTCTACCCTCCCGCTCAGGATGATGTGCTCCTGCGGGAGATACTACAAGGGGATGCAACATATGCAACGGTTTCGCTCAAACCGATGCTGATGTTACCCAACCAGACAAATCAAGAACTCCTTCAAGAAGAAGCTCGATCTGTTAAAACGATACCCTCCCATTTCTCTCTTGTTGCCAAGGCTACTGAAGACGATATTGCACGCATATTTGGGCATGAAACGCATGCTGATGGCACGCTTTACTTTCATATGGGCTCGCCCCTTGGTATGGATGACATCCCCGTGTGCATCAACCTGGAACGATTCGTAGAACGCTCTAATGCGGTATTTGGAAAAACGGGTACGGGCAAAACGTTCTTGACCCGCCTTCTATTATCAGGGACCATCAAAAACGAACGCGCTGTTAATCTCATCTTCGACATGCATTCTGAATACGGACTGGGTGCAGGCCAGGAAGGTGGAGGCAAGCAATTCGTCAAAGGCCTCAAAGAGCTATTCCCTTCGAAGGTTGCCGTTTTTTCTTTAGATCCCCAATCCACACGTAGGCGAGGAGCAGCAGCAGATCATGACGTGTATCTGTATGCCGATCAGATCCTCCCTGAAGACATCATGCCACTCAGGGACACCCTGTCGTTGAATGCCACAGCAGCAGAGAGCGCGTTCCTGGTCCGCCAACGATACAAGAACCAGTGGTTACAACGCATCCTGGATACGGATGCAGCCGGCATTGAAGCCCTTGCCGAAGAATGCGGTGCTAACCAGTCGTCTTTAGGTGCCCTAAAGAGAAAGCTGGCCCCTTTCACTCAGTACGACTTTTTCTTAACGGAGCCGTCGAAGGGAAAGCAGGATATTATTAAAACGCTGCTCGAATATATCGATCAAGGCAAATCCATTGTTCTTGAGTTTGGGAGATACGATGCCTTAAAGGTGTACTTGCTCGTAGCAAACGTGCTTACCCGCCGGCTTCGCGATGCATACGAGGAAAAAACGAGCCTGTACCTGCAAACCAGAAACGAAGCAGATAAACCGAAGCCGCTCATCATTACGATCGAAGAGGCCCATAAATTCCTTAGCCCTGGCATCGCTCGAGAAACCCCTTTTGGGAAGATCGCACGCGAAATGAGGAAGTTCTTCGTCTCCCTTCTTGTTGTAGATCAACGCCCTAGCGCTATAGACGAGGAAGTCCTGAGCCAGATAGGCACCAAACTGGTTGCCCAATTGAGCGACGAAAAAGACATCAACGCCACCCTTGTAGGTACCAGCAATGCATCGGGGCTCAGGCAGGTGCTTTCCTCACTCGATTCTAAGCAGCAAGCCCTTGCGCTCGGCCACGCGGTCCCTATGCCCGTGGTGATGAAAACCAGGATGTACGACGACGATTTTTACAAGGCCATGCAAGGAGAACAGGCCTCGTTTGAGGACACGAAGGACGAGATCAAGGGCTTGTTTTATTAGTCACTAAAAGGAACCATCTCCTCTAAGGACGCCAGGCGTATCCTATTTTCAAAAAAATCGTTCGATCGGTTTGCCTAAGCGGCTGCCTGTTTAGCAGGAAATCCGTTGCTCCAGCCTTCGCATTCGAGAACCCCAAGAAAAGAACGGACTGTGGATTCAGCTTATAGGAATAAAGCAATTGAGAGAACAACGAGTTTGTCTGACGATCTACTTGATCCTTGTAAAGCGCTGTATTTCGTTCCGTATCCTGGTATTGCAGTATTAGCCGAAGAAACATTCGTGAAGTGAAAAAATAATCGGTCCGAAACTGGATGAGGTTTGCCCGAAAAATGGTTTGCCGGCCAAGATACAAGCGTTGATAAGTATGGTTCACATCCAGCGTCAAGCGTCTACTCAGCCGCATATCTATTGATGAAGTAAGCCGAAACGTCTCAGCCTTCCTTGCATTCGCAAAATCGATTTCATCTCCCACTTTACTGAACACACTCATGTTAATTCTGCCAGTGGGCCTCAATCCGACATACATCTCAGAGTAGTTAATCCTGTATTCTGTACCAGCAAATTGCTCTTTGCTATACCGCGGCCAGATCCACACAAAACTCTGCATGGGCCCCTGGTAACTGAGCCAATACCAAAATTCATTTTTTACCAGGAGTCCTCCATAGCTCTCGGACCGCTCACCGCCAATCCAAGGGATGACCTGGGTTACCCACGATTTACCTGGCCAGATATTTCTGCCCAATTCCCAAAACACGCCTCGTGCATCCACTTGAGTAATAAACCCAGCATCACCCCGAAAGGTTGGCGAGAGCGCCCATACATTCGCTCTCCCAAACCACGTTCGGGTATTGTAGCTCACCTGGAATCGACCAACGTCACCGGAGAACGAGCCAGAGGTCTGATCATGAGAGGAAACAACTTCTTCTGGATACCGGGTATCGGATCTCAGGAATTGCGCATCAACCTGAAAAGGGCTGTTTCCCCTCAAGATTGCATCAACACCCACGACCCGGTTATAGTACTCCTCTCCTTCCCGCCCCGTATAAAGGGCCCCTATCGTAGAAGAGGCGCCAATGTCTTGTCTAAAACGAACAACTGAAACCGTATTCTCTCTATTAACAAACGCTGAAGAGGAGCCTTCTCGACCAGGAATCACAAGGTTGGTGAGTGCATCCTGGGCAACAATGACACCTACTGCGCTGGAACCAACTTTGCCCGTTAGCTTGGTGCCATATCTTGGGTCAACAATCGTCCTTGAAAACACGATTGGAATCGAAGTCCTAAAGAAATCGGCCCCCTCTAGAAAAAAGGGCCGTTTTTCAGGAAAGAAAAGAGCAAAGCGATTATTTACGTCGAGTTGGGCCACGTCTGCTTCTACTTGAGAAAAATCAGGGTTGAGTGTTCCGTTCAGAGATAAATTAGGCGTGATACTCCAGCGAACGTCCAGCCCCACATCTTGCTGAATGGGGCCACGCTCAACCGTGTTTCCTTGCAGGTCCTCTCGCGTGTTTGTCTGACTACCGGTAAACGTTGGAACCACTTCGAGATTGCGCCCCGGGTCCACCTCTTGAATACCTCTCAAGATGTTTGCCTGGCACAACTGACACGTATTGCTTCGATCCCAGGCAATAGACATGATATGAGTCTGATGACTTCGCGGACGCCATCGCTCCATGTACATGCCCCATTCTTGAATACGCTTTGTAGCCGGAAAGCGAAACGACTTAAACGGAATGGCTGCCTCTACCACATAGCCATCCTCAGTAATTTTTCCGGCTGACTCCCAGATGGCATCCCATGCTCCATCAAAGCGCCCAGAGCTATTTATCAAGCCATCAAGTTGTACTCCTAATGGGTTAACAGCAAAGTCAAAAGCCCGCCGGGCATCGTTGAAGGGGTCAATGATCAGGGAAACATGATCGTGCGTTCCCATCTGATCTCTATCGACTAGAAATGCCCGAATCTCCTCGGGGTTTGGGTCATAGGCCTTGCAACCAAAATAGAGCCTATTTTTATCAAACATGATCTTGCAATGGGTTTCGACGGGAGCCGGGGCATTATCAGCGGGATACGTCTCATAAGGAAGAGTAACTAGCGTAGCACTTGCCCAGTCCGGTTCATCGAGAACACCATCCACACGGATAGGACTATTCATTTCCTGAACAACAAAGAGTGTTCGCACTGGAGATCCAAGAGTTGCCGGCTCTTCGGGTTGATGTGTTGCTTGCCCAAAGGATGTACCGGGCACAAACCCTAACACACTCAGAGCCCAAAACGCGTTAATAAGGAAGTACGTATTGGTTCTTTGGCATGTACGAATGCGAATTACGATACGAAAAAGGGATACTAAGATTCTGCGTCCTAGAGACATGGATATTCAGGTTCGATTACTTCAACCAGGAGGGAGTCAACATCGATATGCGTGACAGTGAGAAAAAGTATCGAATCCCAATCTCGCCAGAATACTAAAAGGGGCAGCTAGACCGGCGCTTGTGATAAATTACGTATAGATGGGACGAGCATTTTCACTCTACCAAATCATTCTCTATCTTAGTAGCTCTTAGCGCCCTACCGAATGCACTCACTACAGCATTTAACCCACCTCAGGACGCCCCCATTCGTTCTATTTTGCTCCCGATTAACATGCAATACCTGCCATTCAATCGCATTGCCTGGACGGCCGTTTTCGTTTTTTTGACCACAATCCTCCTGTCACAAGAAGCCACACAAGCTCAAGTGCCTTCATTGATTAACTTCCAGGCAAAGCTTGGGGAATCATCCAGTGGCCCAGCATCAGCGACGTTTTCTATCTACGACTCGCTCGAAGGAGGAACCAAGTTATGGGAAGAAATCCATAGCACCCTGGACATGGACGAGGGATACCTGAGTGTTCTCCTTGGAAGCAATACCCCTTTTCCCTCCACCTTATTTTCTGATCCTGGTGGGCGGTTTATAGAACTCGTTGTTAATGGGGAGACGTTGACACCCAGGCTGCAGCTTACCAGTGTCTCCTATGCTCTTCACGCACAAACCGCAGATCAACTCCTCTCTCCTGTTGTATCATCTCTCAACGGAGCTTCGGATGCTCTCATATTAGAAGGTGGAAATAACATTGAAGTCGTACAAAGTGGACAGACGATCACCATCAACTCCAACCAGCCAGGAGAAGAAGGCGGGATTAGCGTAATCAATGCGGGCAACGGAATTTCTGTATCCGATACCAACGGACCCACAACCACCATTTCTCTCCTCAAAGACAGTATTTCAGATGCAGAAATTAAAGACAACAGCATCACTCGCACCAGCCTTGCACCAGGTACGGCGGTCTTATCTCTTAACGGCATCTCCGACGAAATTATCATTACAGGGGGTGAGAATGTCGACATCGATCAATCAGGACAAACCATTGTGGTGAATGCGGATGGGATAGCAGACGGCGTAGGAATTGCAACGATAAACGGGGGCACAGGTATTTCGGTATCGGATACAGATGGGCCTGCAACAACCATCAGTATTCAGAACAACAGCATTTCAGACGCTCAAATTGCCGACAAGAGCATTACACAGTCCAGCCTTGCATCGGGCGCTGCTGTATACGACATCAATGGAATCAGCAACCAGGTAACCCTTGCAGGCGGCAATAATGTCGACATTGTTCAATCAGGACAAACGTTAACCATCAATGCTACAACAGGCGGTGGCGGTGGCGGTGGCATACAAACTATAGCAGGTGGAACGGGCATCTCTGTGGCCAACGCTGGAGGTCCAACGGCTACGGTTTCTCTTGAAAACGATGCCATTAACGACGCGCAAATTGCCGACAACAGTTTGACGGCAAACAGCCTTGCACCTGGATCGGTTGGATCGAGTGAGTTGAGCAACCAGTTGGTCCTTGGTTCAGATGGAAAACTTGAGATTCAGAACCCATCGGGACAAATCCGCGCTTCACTATCCACTTCAAATGGCGGAGGGTTTCTTGGCATAGACACATCTGGAGATAACGATGCTGTTACCATTGAAGCCCTTGGAGGGAACGCCTATGGCCTGGTTACAGTGCACAATTTGTCAGGCGATAACGGTGTGCGTATTTGGGGAGATCAGACTGCAGGGGGCCTGGCTGGGGGTGCGCTAGCCGTGTTCAAGCGTAATGGAGACAACTCATCCACCTGGATACGTACAGGGGGCTCAAGTGGTGCGTCGTGGGGTATTATTGGCGTGAGTGATGCCAGCAATAACGAAGTCATCCGGCTGGATGGGCAAAATGGGGATGTATCGATCGCCGGCAACTTATCGAAAGGCAGCGGATCGTTTAAAATTGACCACCCACTGGATCCCGAGAACAAGTATTTGAGCCATTCTTTTGTAGAAAGCCCTGACATGATGAATATCTACAACGGGAACGTAGTGTTGGATAACGAAGGAGCAGCATGGGTCGAATTGCCGGAATGGTTCGAAGCGTTGAACAGGGAATTTAGATACCAGCTTACATGCATAGGCGGATTCGCGCAGGTCTACATAGCCGAGGAGATTGTGAATGGTCGATTTAAGATAGCCGGGGGTTCTCCTGGCTTAAAAGTATCCTGGCAAGTAACTGGCGTGCGGCAAGATCCGTTTGCGGAACTGCACCGGATTCAGGTTGAAGAAGAGAAGCCGGCAGAGCGGCGCGGTACCTATCTGCACCCGGATGCCTATGGACAAAGGTAAACATAGCTGAATAAGCGATTCCCCCAATCATAGTAACAAACGAAACAGATCAGGAGGCATTAGACGGAGCGCCTCCCGTTACCGTCTCGATCACAGCCGTAGCCATTTCAGTGGACAGTGTTCCGGAATTCACTTAACTGCATTGTGGAGAGTTACCTTTTGTTCAGCGTGGGCGGCGTTTCAGTATGTTATGGTATTAAACAGCTTTTCAATCTTTTAGGTCAGTTCCTCTTTATTTGACTCATGAGACCACGAACACATCTCTGGTTCTTCTCGTCTTTC
>JAHQVL010000367.1 GCA_019634345.1 Rhodothermaceae bacterium | reverse complement strand
CTTCAGCCTTTCTTCTGCCGTTTTCAACGATTCTAAGGCAACATCAAGATTGTCATAGGCTTCCTGCACCTGCAATTGGATTTGCAGCTCCAATTCCTCGTACTGGGTTTTGAGCCGCTCCGTCTCTATCCGTGCTTGTTGCAATCGGGATTTTTCCTGCCCTGCAGAGAACAGCTTCCACTCCAATACAAGAGATGCCATGTAAAACGAATTGTCGTTCGTGACCCCGTAATTTTCTCCTTGAATACCCAGGTCCAACGCGAACGACACGCCCGGTAGAAAGGCACTTTTTGAGATATCTATCGCAGACTCAGACGCTCTAATCGCTGCATCAAGCTGCTTCAGCTCATACCGATTTCCTAATGCCCACTCCTTGAGTGCTTCCTGGCGGTTATTTTCATTCGTTTCAAGCGAGGCTGCAATGATTTCAGCCGATGAGCTGTTTGCCGTGATTAGCATCGATTCATCGATGCGATCCACCGATTCATCCAGAGGGCGGTTCAACAAAAAATTAAAATAGGATCGTGCAAGATCTCGATCCTTTGCTACTTCGCGCTGCTGCTGAGAAACAGCGAGCATCTCTGTTTCCGCTCGATACACAGCATCCTTAGTAACCGTCTGATAGGCGAACAACCGTTCGTTAACACGCAGATTTTCCTGCACCAGGTCACCCGCAGCATCCAGGATGCCAACTGCTTTTTCTGATTTTAAAAAGGTGTAATAGGCCACCTTTATATCACGAGCAAGCACTTCCTGATAGGCCTGTACTTCTGCTTCACGGGAAGATATAAGATGCTGCTGCAACCTATAATTATGGAGAAGGGCAGGACGATACACAGGCTGCAATAAGCGAACAAAGGTTTCTTGCTCCCGCTCCCGCAAGAAAGCTATTTCCTCATTTTGGATGGTGGGAAATCCAGCAGGTTGTCCTTGAGCAGATAACAAATCATTCAAGGTGCTATAAACCGGATTTAAGAGATCACCTACAGGAAAGACGATCTCCCGGCCTCCACCTGCACGAGAATACCGGGCTTGCATACTCACTTCCGGGAAAAACATCCCTCTTGCCTCTTGCATCGCTTGCAGGCTTTTATCCAGGCTCAGTGAACGCTGCCGAAGAGCCAGGTTATTTCGAAGCCCCTCATCTACATAGCCATCGACGACCGATACAGTCTGCGCATTCCCCTGTTGAGGTAAGCCTGCAAGGCAGGCGAATGCGAGTATTAAAAAGAGCTTATGCATAATCTATTTGCATCTATTATTGACAAATATTCAGTCGTTGACATTTTGTCAACGAAAAGAGTAAAAAAAGTCACCGATTCGGATTTTCCAGAGACTTATTCATCATTTCGAAACCGTGCTCCAACAACTGATCGATGTGAAGATTAAACTGGTAGTTCAACATCGATTCCTTTTTCGCAAACACCTGAATCATCCCATGCGTAAATCCCCATAGAGAAATAGCCGCACTCATTGGATTCCCCAGATCGCTACGAATGGAGCCATCTTCAACCCCTTCACCAATCACTGACGCCATAAGTTCAAGGACCTTACGCCCCTCAAACAAACAGTCCCGCTCCCCGTCTGACATATCCTCTGGTGTAATGGTGCGAGACTCAAAATCGGCCATAGCATCAAAATAATTGGGCATTTCATAGTGAAAACGGACATATGCCTTGCCAATAGCCTTAATCTTCTCCAGTCCATTCTCTCGCCCGGCAGCTGCTTTCTCGAAGGCCGTGTAGAGCGTCTGAGTAGCACGAACCATGATTGCCAGGTACAGGGCATCTTTATCCTTGAAATAAAAATAAATGAGCCCGCGGCTAAGCCGCGCTTCCTTTGCAACGTCTGCCATCGTGGCCTTCTCCACACTCTTTCGCGCAAAAACAGCCTCGGCGGCATCGATGATGTCTTGCCGGCGCTGTTCTTTTTCTTCTTGTCTGCGTTCTGCAGTTGACATATACGCTACCTACTCAGTATCTTTTCAAACACACACTCATTGACACTTTGTCAATCGTTATACAGGAGTACAATATACAGGTTGCATTCTCTCTAAACTTTTTTCTTATGATAGATCCACAGGCAAACTACACAGCACTTCAAGAACTACTCACACAGGGCGCTGGCTTTCTCGATTGGCCCGAAGAGAAACTGCTCGATATTCATGAGGAAACCTCGGGATGGTCTGTAGGCCAGCATCTATATCATATCACCCTCGCGAATGCATCTATTCCCAAACTAATCGAACGATTAAAAGCAGGTACACTCGGCAACACAGAAGACGAGCCCAAGCCAAAGATGCTTGAGTTGATCACAGAAGGAATCATCCCAGGTGGAAGAGAAGCACCTAAAAGAGTCGTCCCCCCTGAAGATCTCACTGCAGAATTACTGAATCGTGATTTCATCCGGATGCAAAAAGCCACCAAACGGCTGGAGCCTATTCTGGGAGAATTACATGCGATACCCAACCGCTTCCCCCATTTATACTTCGGCCCCATGTCTGCCCTTCAATGGCTACGCTTCATGGAGATTCACACGAGGCATCATATGGTGATTATAGAGAAGCTAATCCATTAACATTGGAACCATACAAATCTAATCCTTTTATAAGACTCCCCTCTGTTACTATCTAACACCTCATTTCTCAATCCTTCGTTCAATTCTAAGAATAACGATGAAGTACATCTTTGTCACCGGCATGAGGAGATCCGGTACAACCTTCTAGTCTCACCTCCTCTCACACATCGACACTATTTATTCTACAACAGAAAAAACCTCCACATACTTCCCAAAGATAGACCGGGCATAGAGCATCCTCTTTGCTTATCGACTCTTTGCCAGGAGGCCAGAGCATTTTTTTCGTAAAGCATTTTCTCACAAAACAGATCAACCTACGGCATGAAACTCTTTCTCCATATTGGTTATCACAAGACAGGGACAACGTATCTACAAGAGAAAATTTTTGGACAACTTGAGACGGTCAATTATTTAGGTCGTCCTTGGATCAATGAGCAATTCAAATCTTTCTTCACAGACTATAAGTTTTCGCATCCTCTGGATTTTGATCCTACAGCAATGCGGCTCCGGTTTGAATCTATTGTAGAGGAGGCGGTGCAAGCTCATCAACTGAATCCTTCTCATCCCCTTTTGATCAGTCATGAAAGCCTTATGACTGGGCCGGAGTGGTTTGGAGGAGCAGTGGTTGAACGGGCGCAAAGACTAGCCGAGTGCTTCCCCGATGTCAAGCTGATTATTAGTTTTCGAAACCAGGCAGATTTTACGGCATCTAATTACAGCAACTATGTGATGCACGGTGGTAAGCTGTCGTTCGATAATTTTCTTCATCATAGTTTTGCCGGACAATACAATCTTTTGCCACGGCTTTCTTTTGACAAAGTGTTGGAATTTTATATCAGCAAGTTTGGTCAGGAGAATATTCACGTGTATTTACATGAAGAGTTAAAGCAAACCCCCCAGCTCATGCTTGAGCAGCTATGCTCTTTTTTAGAGGTTGAAGAGGCAGTGACGATGACAAAAAGTACAGTAAATAAAGGAGTAGGGCGCCGGTCGACAGCCCTTATTCGGTTTTTAAACCACTTCTTTGCGGATGACTTTAACGAACAATACTACCACTGGACTACCAGCACGATCACTAAGAACGAGTACCTGCGTCGAAGATTGGTTAAGGTAATCCGAGCTGTTAATAAGGGCAGACGCTCCAGTAAGATCATGACAAGAAGTCAACGAACGGAGATGCTTAAATCATTTGAACAAAGTAACAAGAGCTTAGAAAAGCTATTGAATAAAGACCTTCAGTCTTTAGGTTATTTCGAATGAAACCGCTCTTATAGCAATTCTTAATCATCTCGATGCCTGAAAGCTGCACTGTTTAAAATAGCCTCGCATGAAAGAACTGCTATAAGAATGCCCACAGACACTCAAACAAAGGCAACCTGGCGCAAAGAATTGCGCATCTTTGTCTACTGGTTTGTAGGAGCCCTGGTAGTGGCTCTCATTGCGATGTTCTTTACCCTGTGGGTGTATGTAAAAAGCCCTCAGGATGCCTGGCGTTTCTGGAAGATGTCAGTGCCCATAGCCCTATCCCAATCGCTGACCTATATCCAGGCTGTCGTTGTCTACCTTTTATTTGTATTGGCTCGCAGCCTCGTTCGCACGTTCCGAAAACGACGGTGGAAGGGCCTGGCCAGAGGGTTTGCATTAAAAGTATTGCTTCCCGTTTTCCTCATCTGGTCCTTTATTCGCATCGTAGATGTATATCGCTACAGCGAGTCCTTTGAGTATGCCTGGGACACAACTGTAGAAAACCAGCAACCGCATATCCAAGACTTACATGCCATCGATGGGAAGCTCCGAGGGATGCATTTGTTTGATCTTGAAGATGATTCTACCGACCTGGCCCTTCTTAATGCGCAGAATGTCGAATGGCTGACCTTCGTGCCCTACATTGGCCAAAATGTATATAACAAGCCGCCAGAGTACGTAGGGATAGACTCTTCGTGGACACAGAGACGCTTCGAAAGCATGGAGCATCGCATGGAGATGCTCGCCCCTTATAGGTTTAAGGTCATGCTCAAACCCCATATCTGGTTGCAGCAGACGCCTGACGGTACCTGGCGATCCGATATCGCTATGAACAGCGAAGCAGAGTGGGAAACCTGGTTCGACTTCTACACCGACTACATATTGATGTATGCCTCCATGGCTGAACAACTTGGCTTTGAGATGTTTTGCATTGGCACCGAGCTCCACGCTACCGTGGCCCAACAACCCGAGCGATGGAAGACCTTGATTAGCCAAATCAAAGAGACTTACACAGGCAAACTCGTCTACGCCGCAAACTGGTCGGACAACCTGGACGACGTTTCTTTTTGGGAGGAGTTGGATTACATCGGCATCCAGGCTTATTACCCAATAGCGGAAGGCAGCAACCCTGAACTCGGAGAATTGGAAGCCGGTTGGCAAGCCCATGCAGAACATCTACAAGAACTCAGCGAGCGATACAACAAACCCATTCTCTTCACCGAGATCGGCTACAAAAGCACTCCAGATGCAGCGACGAGGCCCTGGGAATGGGTTCAGCCCTCCCATCGGTTCTACAAAAGAGTCTCCCACAAAACCCAGGCCCTCAGCTATCAGGCCTTCTTCAACGTCATCTGGCCCAAACCCTGGTTCGCCGGCGCCATTCTCTGGCAATGGAATCCCGGAAGCAACAGCGACGGAAAAAACAATCGGTTTACGATCAAGGGAAAGCCGGCACTGAACGTGGTTGCCAGAGGGTTTAGTGAGCCGGTGACTCCATAGAGAGTGTAAGTCGTTTTTAAGTAGCCTTTCGTTTACCTACAGATCCCTCCAACTAGAACTGGTTTTGACGTATACAGCCAATACCCTGGAGCACCCTCTTAAAACTGAATGCTCTCCTCCCCGAGACGAACATCTAATGGAAACCGGCCCAAACAGACCCCCGGTTAGTTAAATATAATCCAAATTAGAATCTCGCCGAGAACCCCATGCCTAATCGCATACCCGCCTTTCTCTTAGTAATCGTTATCCTAACAATGGGCTGTGAACCTGTATTAGAAAGACAAGAACACGTAGAACGCTTTGTGAATGTAGACTCACTCCTTACCAATAATCCCGAGGCCCGATCGTTTTCCATGGGCTTTGCGTATCAGCCGTATGACTGGAACCAGGAAGCGTTTGACGAGACTGCACGAATCTTAGACAAAAACGCTGATATTATTGG
>JAHQVL010000366.1 GCA_019634345.1 Rhodothermaceae bacterium | reverse complement strand
TATAAATTCACACTATTCAATAGTGTTACCCCTGCTGAGATAGAATGACCACCGAAGGGCATAGCTGCGTATGAAAGAGTTGCTCAATATTCTAGATCGAACAACTGAACTACATCAATCCAATCAACGATATGCACTGGCTACCGTCGTCAAAATAGGTGGATCCACCTACCGCCGGCCTGGAGCCAGGATGTTAATCACTGAGGCGGGAGAACATTGGGGCACGATTAGCGGTGGATGCCTTGAAGGAGAAGTGGCCCAACAAGCGTTGGCTGTGATTGATTCCCAAGAACCCCACTTGCTCCCTTTCAATCTAGAAGAAGACGATATTGTGCTAGGGTTTGGCACTGGGTGCAATGGCATTGTACACGTCCTCATTCAACCGGTCACCCCCGGCAAGCACCAGAGTTGCGTGGATGCTTTGCTGCATTGCATAAATCAGAGGCAGCGAGGGGTTATGGCAACGATCATCTCCCAAGAAGGCGCCGATACCGGTACTTCACAAAACGTGCTGGGCCAGCACCTTATCCTTCTCGAAGGCGGTTCGGATGGCCCCTCTTCCCTCCCCGTACCTCAAGATCATGCGTTGCGCGTAGCCTGCAAAAAAATGTTGGACGATGAGTTGCAACAGGAGCAAATCTATCTCTGGCAAACCGACTCGATGATGTACAACGACTCGCGCGTCGAAGTATTATTTGAGATTGTCCGCCCTCCGGTACATCTGCATGTTTTTGGAGAGGGCCATGATGTAGGTGCGGTCGTCGATCAAGCCAGAACGATGGGGTGGGATATCACCATCATTGGAAGAAAACCGGTAGATATCCTCCAATCTCGTTTTCCAAATGCGACCGGGCATACGTTCCTCATGCATCCCGAGCAGGTGGCATCACACATTAAGCCAGACGCTCGGAGTGCTGCACTTGTAATGAATCATGCGTATATCCGCGATCGATCGTTGCTGCACGCACTTCTGCATACCGAGATGCCTTATGTAGGCATGCTCGGCCCTAAAGAGCGTACAGAAACCATGTTGAAGGAATTAGCCGAAGAAAATAAGCCGATTCCAAGCTCCGCATTGAATCGCTTATTTGGGCCCGTGGGCCTCGATATCGGCACAGAAACCCCCGAAGAGATTGCCTTATCGGTCATTGCAGAAGTTCAAGCTGCTCTTCATCAACGAAGTGGAGGCTCTCTTAGAGCGCGGCAAGGTCCTATTCATGCCTCCAGAACGCCTATTGAAGCATTTCAATAGTCATACCCTCCAGTATGGGGTTTCTTTACTTGTCTCTGTCAACTAAAAACGCTACCCTTAGACCATGAATCTAGACGGCAAACAACAACTCGAAGGACAACCGGAGCAAATATGGGATCTACTGCAAGATCCTGAAACCCTCGCTGCTATAATGCCTGGTTGCGAAGAACTTATTCAAGAAGGCGAAGATCAATACAAAGGAGTTATCAAAGCCAAGATTGGTCCAGTATCCAGTACCTACAATGCGGGGTTTAAGATCGAAGACAAAATACCTCCCTCCAGTTACCGGCTATTGGTTGAGGGTCAAGGTCCTGGCGGATTTGTCAATGGAGACGTAAAGATAGAGCTTGAAGGCAATGAGGAAGGTACGATGCTCCATTATTCCGGCACAGCCAAGGTTGGTGGAAAAATCGCCAGTATCGGCCAGCGCCTTGTTGAGTCGGGTGCAAAGCTCATCATCAAGCAAGGATTTAAGGCATTGAGAAAAGAGGTCTCTAAAAAAGTCTCTGAGGCATAAATGGCCTATACAACCCTGATTTCGGCAGAAGAATTACACCGTAATCTCGATCAAGAAGATTGGGTAGTAATGGATTGCAGGTTTGGACTGGGGAACACCGAGAAGGGTCGAGAAGAGTATCTGGTCTCTCATATTCCTGGTGCCAGGTATGCACATCTTGATGAAGATCTATCCGGCCCAATAATCCCAGGAGAAACAGGCCGGCACCCTCTCCCAGATATAACCTCCTTTGCAAAACAGCTAGCGCATTGGGGTATTTCGAACGATACCCAAGTGGTTGCTTACGACAGCATGGGCGGCCCCTTCGCGGCCCGGTTGTGGTGGATGTTAACCTGGCTTGGGCACGAGAACGTGGCGGTTCTGGACGGCGGCTTCCCAGCCTGGCAGAATAAAGGGTACCCCACCAGTGACTCACTGCCTCAACCTGCTCCTGCTTCATACACGCCTTCGGCTAATCCAAATAGAACCGTTTCTGCAGACGAGGTTCTAAACCATCTAGAACACCCTGCCAGTGTGCTCATCGACGCCCGGGCAGAGCAGCGATTCGCGGGGATACACGAACCGATAGATCCTGTTGCCGGTCATATCCCGGGTGCTCTTTCTTTCCCATTCAAAGGCAACCTGACCGAAAACGGGTTTTTCAAATCTGTTGACCAGCTCAAGGAACGGTTCTCTGCTCTAAGCCAGCCTTCACCAGGCACCAAAATCGTATGCTACTGTGGCTCTGGCGTTACGGCTGCGCATAATATTCTAGCCATGGTCCATGCCGGCCTCCCCTTCCCGGGTATGTATGCAGGGTCCTGGAGCGAGTGGATTACCGACCAAAATCGCCCCATTTCAAAAAATAGCGGCAAATAGGATTTTTTACCTTTCAGATCCTTGAATCCCAGCCTTAAAAAATAGTATCTTCCCGGAAGCGCTTTTGATCTTCGCGCTTTCTTCAAATTTAATAATACCTCCAAAATGAAAGATACATTGCCCCCTTTCATTTCTCGCTGAAGTTCTTATCCAATCCATCATTTTTATGAAGCATTCAATTTCAGTAACAGTCAACGGTGTTACGCATGAAGCGTCTGTAGATGCCCGAACACTTCTGGTTGACTTCTTGAGAGACCACCTCCATCTGACCGGTACCCACGTCGGATGTGATACCAGCCAGTGCGGCGCCTGCACCATTCACATAGACGGCGCTTCAGTCAAAGCCTGTAATATGTTTGCCGTTCAAGCAGATGGCGCAACTATTAAAACAATTGAGGGAAGGGCAAGCAACGGGACGCTGCAACCTCTCCAGGAGAGTTTTAAAGAAGAGCATGGGTTGCACTGCGGTTTCTGTACTCCCGGCATGATCATGTCTGCTGCCGACTTGCTTCAGCATAACCCGAACCCGTCGGAATCAGAAATTCGCCATGCATTGGAAGGGAATTTCTGCCGATGTACGGGTTACCATAATATCGTGAAAGCAATTCAGAGTGCAGCACAAAAGATGTAAACGCGTCGCTCGCTTAACATCATACCTACTTCAGTTTAGTTCATAATAGATATTACAGACTATCATGGGATATATAGGATCAGCCGTAAAACGTGTTGAGGATAAACGCTTCCTAACTGGAAAAGGGCAATATACTGATGATATTGTTTTGCCCAACATGACACATGCGGTCATCGTGAGAAGCCCTCACGCACACGCAACAATTAAATCGATTGATGCTTCTGCTGCGCTCGCTCATCCAGGTGTAGTTGCAGTATTTACCGGCCAGGACATGGTCGACGATGGGATTGCCTCCCTGCCTAATGGGTGGGCTATTGGCGAAGATCAAAACGAACCACCCCACTACCCTCTTGCCCCAGACAGAGCACGGCACGTCGGCGATGGAGTAGCCGTGGTAATCGCAGAAGACAAAGCAACGGCAATGGATGCAGCTGAGAAAGTAGTCGTTGACTATGAAGTCTTGCCTTCTGTAACCTCCTCTGAGGTAGCGATTGCACCCGGAGCCCCTCTCGTTCACGACGATGCCCCTAACAACACGTCATTCTTATGGGAATTGGGCGAGAAGGCAGCAACTGACGAAGCCTTTGAAAAGGCCCACCACGTCACCACGCTAGAATTTGTAAACCAACGCCTCGTCGCGAATGCCATTGAGCCTCGCTCTGCTATAGGCGATTACAACCCGTATAGGGATGACCTGACCCTGTATACCAGCTCGCAAAACCCTCACCTTATCCGGCTGCTTATGTGCGCCTTCGTAATGGGGCTGCCCGAGCACAAAGTACGCGTGGTCTCTCCCGATGTAGGCGGTGGATTCGGAAGTAAGATTTTCCATTATCCAGAAGAGGTGATCTGCGCCTGGACGACGCGAAAACTCGGCCGTCCCGTTAAGTGGACCGCCCAACGATCTGAAAGCTTCTTAACCGACTGTCACGGACGAGATCACATCTCAAAGGCGGAGATGGCCTTCGATGCCAATGGAAAGATGCTAGGCCTACGGGTTAAGACACTCGCCAACCTGGGTGCATATCTTTCAACATTCTCATGCGCAGTACCCACGTATCTATATGGTACCCTGCTTGCCGGTCAGTATACGACCCCAAATATTTACGTACACGTAACCGGGGTATTAACAAACACAACACCGGTCGACGCATATCGAGGTGCGGGCCGCCCTGAAGCAACCTACCTGGTTGAACGCCTGGTTGACCTGGCTGCGCATGAAATGGATATGGATCCGGCTGAACTACGTAGAAAGAATTTCATTCCTCCGGATGCTTTCCCGTATGATACACCTGTTGCCCTCCAATACGACAGCGGCAACTACGAAAGAGCGCTCGACAAAGCGCTTGAGATGATCGACTACACCAAGCTTCGCGAACAACAACGCAAAGCGCTCCTAGACGGTAAACTGATTGGCATTGGGTTTTCTTGCTTTATCGAAGCCTGTGGTATCGCTCCGTCCAAAGTCGTTGGCTTGCTGGGCGCACGTGCTGGCCTCTATGAGAGTGCCTCCATTCGAGTGCATCCTACAGGAAAAGTCCAGGTATTTACCGGATCGCATTCACACGGCCAGGGCCACGAAACAACCTTTGCCCAAATTGTGGCAACGGAGCTGGGCCTTGATCTGGGAGATGTAGAGGTGGTCCATGGCGACACCGGACAGATCCCGTTTGGCATGGGTACCTACGGATCGCGAAGCCTTGCGGTTGGCGGCAGTGCCATTGTAAAGGCCCTGGATAAAATCAAAGCCAAGGCACGCAAAATTGCGGCTCATAAGCTGGAAGCAGCAGAAGACGACCTTGAGTTTACCGATGGAAACTTCATCGTGAAAGGCACCGACCGCTCCGTTGCTTTTGGGGACATTGCACTTACCGCATATGTCCCGCATGACTACCCTGAAGGTGTTGAGCCTGGTCTTGAAGAAAACGGATTTTATGACCCTGTCAACTTTACGTATCCCTTCGGCACACACATCTCCGTTGTTGAAATCGACCGGGAGACTGGTAAAGTAGACCTCCTTCGTTATGTGTGTGTCGATGATGTGGGTAATGTCATCAACCCCATGATTGTAGACGGACAGATGCACGGAGGTATTGCTCAGGGTATCGGCCAGGCCTTGTATGAAGGGGCACACTATGACGAGGATGGGCAGTTCATTACGGGTTCGTTCATGGATTACAACTTCCCTAAAGCAGATGCACTGATCAACTTCGAAACAGATCGAACGGTCACCCCGTGCCCTCACAACCCATTGGGAGTCAAGGGCGCCGGCGAGGCAGGTGCTATCGCTGCAACGGCATGCGTAGCCAATGCTGTCATGGATGCCCTCTATCACAGAGGCGTCAAGGATCTCCCTATGCCTCTTACCCCAGAGCGCGTCTGGAAAGCCCTAAACAGCAACGGCCACGCTTAAAAGGTTGGCAATTCACCAAATTGCCAACATTGAACATTAAACGTTGAACTTTGAACTCCCAACATAAATGACACCTTATTCCTTCACATACCATAAAGCGACCTCCGTTGAGGATGCCATCGCACAATTGCAAAAGCTAGGCGATGAAGCCAAGTGGGTAGCCGGCGGCCATAGTTTAATCCCATCGATGAAGCTACGGCTCAGCGCTCCTGAAGCACTGATTGACATTCAAGGACTGGATGAGTTAAAAACGATCTCTGACGGCGGCCATGAAATCCATATTGGCGCCCTGTCTACGCATCGCTCTGTTGAAACGTCTTCCCTGGTTAAAGGGAAATGCCCAGTCGTTGCTAAAGTGGCAAGCGGCATTGGCGACCCACAAGTGCGCAACAAGGGCACGATTGGTGGAAGCCTCGCGCATGCAGACCCTTCCGCTGATTACCCGGCCATTATTCTCGCATTGGGTGCAACGATTACCGTACAGGGTCCAGGCGGCTCCCGTTCGATTTCAGCTGATGACTTCTTCACGGGCATGTTTGACACAGCGCTTGAAGACCATGAGCTCATTACACGGGTCAGCGTACCTGCTGTAGGTTCAGGGGCAGCCTATGCCAAATTTGGCAACCCTGCATCCCGATATGCCATTGTTGGCGTCGCTGCCTATGTCGAAAAGGACGTTCACGGCACCTGCACCCTCGCTCGTATAGCGATAACGGGCGCAGCGGATACGGTATTTAGAGCATCTGCAATGGAAGAAGCCCTGGTAGGCAAACCGTTTAACGAAGCGTCTATCTCGGCAGCAGCTGGACATGCCCCTGACGAATCAGACATGTTATCTGATCTCAGCGCCAGTGCCTCCTACCGTGCTCACCTCTGTTCAGTAATGGCGAAAAGAGCTTTGATGGATTGTTAATCCATCAAAGCGTGCAAGGTGCAAGGTGCAAGGTGCAATGTTTTTCTCTGCACTTTTACTTTGCACCTTGCACCTTGCACTTTGCACTCAAACATGCCTGATCTTTCTTCTATCGAGGCCGTTCAAGAGGCCTTATTACAGCGTAATTATATCGCAGAACGGGGGCTTGCTACCTCGTTGTTTTTGTCGATGACTCTTCAGCGGCCTCTTTTTTTAGAAGGAGAAGCGGGGGTTGGAAAGACCGAAATTGCGCGTGTACTTACCGACATTCTGGATACGCAGTTAATCAGGCTTCAATGTTATGAAGGCCTCGATGTACACAATGCGGTGTATGAGTGGAATTATGCACGGCAGATCATGCAGATCCGATTGCTCGAGGCTCAGGGAGAGACAAAGAAAGAGCGCCTTGAACAAGAAATATTCAGCCCCGAGTTCTTGATCAAACGCCCCCTCCTTCAATCTCTTGAAGCCAGCCAGCAGGGTACGCCTCCTGTCCTTCTCATCGACGAACTGGACCGAGCGGATGAAGAATTTGAAGCCTTTCTCCTCGAAATTTTGTCGGACTACCAGGTTACCATTCCTGAAATAGGCACCATTCAGGCAGAACATCCCCCGTTTGTCATCATCACATCGAACCGGACGCGTGAAGTACACGATGCGTTAAAACGTAGGTGCCTCTACCATTGGATCGAATACCCAACGTATGAAAAAGAATTGCGCATCGTAAAAACGAAGGTCCCTGACCTCCCCCATCAACTCGCACGGGAGATTGTTCATTTTCTTCATGAATTACGAACCGAAGATCTGTATAAACACCCCGGAGTTGCTGAAACCCTGGATTGGTCAAAAGCCCTTATAGCACTCTCAAAGAATAGCCTGGACCACGAGACCATTGATGACACCCTCGGAACGCTACTCAAATACCACGACGACATCACCCAGGTATCAGGCAAAACTGCCCAATCGCTTCTTGAGAAAGCACACCTGCGAATGGCCCAAGAAGCAGATACACCTACCTGAACCGATAACATCCACTAGAACCAATAACACGGTCTAGCGTTATCCCAAGAACCCCTTCCGCATGTACGCGCCCCACCCACCTGTATTCACCCATTTGTATTCGTAGTAACGGGATGTCTGCAAAAACCAATAGTACTATGACTCCTCTCACAGATTCGTTTGGTAGATTCCATACCTATCTGCGCATATCTCTGACGGAGCGTTGTAATCTGAGGTGTCAGTATTGTATGCCGGCCGAAGGCGTTCAACTCAAACCGCAGGATCATATTCTTACCTTTGAGGAAATTGAACGACTGACGCGTGTTTTTGTCCAACTGGGAGTAAACAAGCTTCGCTTAACAGGAGGTGAACCGCTTGTCCGCAAAGACGTGGACCAGCTCATCGCGACCTTAGGGTCTATTGAAGGGCTCAAAACATTTGCCATCACTACCAATGGGCTGCTCCTGCCTAAGAAGCTTCGGCGACTAAAAGAATCTGGCATCAACCTGATCAACATCAGCCTGGACACTCTGAAGGCCGATAAGTTTGAATTCATTACGCGGCGCAAAGGCTTCGATATCGTTATGAATGCGATTGACCTGGCTCTTGAGTTGGGGTACCAGCCTCTGAAGGTGAATTGTGTTGTCATGCGCAATTTTAATGACAATGAATTGGCCGACTTCGTGTCCCTGACGCGTGACAAACCCGTTGAAATCCGATTTATCGAGTATATGCCCTTCGACGGCAATGGATGGAATGACAACCGATTTATGTCGTATCAGGACATGATCAGCATGATCGAAGAAAAACATCCAAAGCTCGAACGCCTTCAGGACAAGCCGAACGATACATCCAAAACCTATCATGTCCCCGGATATGCAGGTAGGGTCGGTTTTATCACGTCTATGAGCGAGCAGTTTTGCGGGTCGTGCAACCGGCTTCGCATCACAGCAGACGGCAACCTGAAAGTTTGCCTCTTCGGAAAAGCGGAAATAAGTCTACGGGATGCAATGCGGGATGGAGCCACTGACGAGGAACTGGTTAGCATCATTGATGCAGCCGTACATCGTAAGAAGGCAGCCCATGCGGGTATGTATAACATCGCGCAATCGGAAAACCGGCCTATGATTCTCATTGGTGGATAATGGAGAAGCCGCGGGACGTAGACACAGCTTTTACCGATCACATTATTGCGTTCAGCCGTGCGCTAAGGCGGCTAGGGTTCAAAATCAGCCCTGATCATATCACCTCTGCATTGCACGCAGTGCAAGCCGTCGGCATAGCGAGAAAAGACGATGTACGAGCTGCGTTGAAATCAACCCTCGTCCACCGCAAAGAAGAGCTCGAACTCTTTGATCAGGCCTTTCAACTCTTTTGGAAAGCTCCTTCTCAAATTCCTGACATGATGAAGTGGCTCCTTCAGACAACGAATATTCCAAACAGCGTCGACAGCAAAGGATACAATCGCGTTCAAGATGCGCTGCAAGAGCCCCCCCTTGAATCCCCTCCTGCTCCGGAGAATGAATCAGAAGCTGAAGTAGAAATCGAGCAGATCGTTACGTACAGTCCATCCGAGGTATTACGAAAAAAGGATTTTGCTGCCTTCTCGAATGAAGAGTTAGCAGCAGCTAAGCGGCATATGGAGACCCTCAAGTGGCCCGTGCCTCCTTTTCCTTCACGGCGTCTTTTACCTGGCAAAAACGGTAAAGCATTTGATCTCCGTAAGACAACCAGGGCAGGGCTTCGTAATGGAGGAGAACTCTTTGAGATCCAACAAAAAGGCCCACGATACAGAATGAGGCCGCTTGTTGTTTTATGCGACATTAGCGGGTCCATGGAACGCTATGCCAGGATGTTGCTCCATTTTATGTACACAGTTGTACAGAACCAGCGTAGGGTAGAAAGTTTTGTATTCGGAACGCGCCTTACTCGAATTACCCAATACCTGAAGTACAAAGACATCGACGATTCCCTGGACGCAGTTGCCAAACACGTGTTCGATTGGTCCGGTGGAACCAAGATAGGCGAAGCGATCAAGGCCTATAATTACACGTGGCTACGGAGAACGCTACGGAGCTCCAGCATTGTTCTGATTATCAGCGATGGGTGGGATACAGGAGACACTGAAGTGCTTCATCAAGAGATGAGCCGGCTTCATCGAAGCTGCCACCGCCTCATCTGGCTCAACCCGCTCATGGGGTTTGACGGATACGAACCCCTGACGCTTGGCATGCAAGCCGCACTACCCTCTATTGACGACCTGCTCCCCGTTCATAATCTTCATTCTCTCGAACAACTGGGAGACGTTATATCTTCACTCCGATGAAGAACCCGCCTTCGCGTAATACCCATCGAACCAGGTTGACCAGGTCTTCCCTTCATCGGTAGACTGCTCAAAATGCTGGCGAACACGCTGATCGTCTAACAATGTCCAGGTCCCTTTTAGCAGAAAGGCATCCCCTTGCGCCGAAAGCATATCGCCTTCAAGCACCATGACGCCTTCCTCTAGCAGGTTACCTTCAAAATGGCCGACACTGCCATTGATGCTAACCCAAACTTGTTTCCAACGCTTTTCGGCAGGATCCCAATAGTTCATGCTTTTCCCCGTTCCACCACGAGCGGATGTCCAGTTTTCAACCAAGAGGCATCCGCCTTCAGTCAATTCAATCGTATTTCTGCCCACTTCTACCCCATCAGGATTTGTCACTACCCATTCACCAATCCAAAAATCAAAGGCACGATGGTACGACTCCGTACACGCTGGAGGCGGCGTTTGTTGAGCCATTGCTTTTTGCCCGGGTGCAAGTACTGATCCCAGCACCAATAAAAGAACGATAACAAGCCAGCGCGTGGTACTCAGAAGACATCTCATGAAACTATACCAAGAAAAAAGAAAGGGTGACAGCAAAGTACGATCACTTAAATTCTCGCGAATTGATGTGATCGGTTTCGTGTTTCGAGTTACGTGTTTCGGGCTGTTGATCCTCATACTCAAACAAACCCGAAACACGAAACCCGGAACGCGAAACCAACCAAATAAAAAATTATTTGGTTGTATTTAAACCAGGTGCTTCACCCTGCCACCATCTACAACCATCCCAATTCCGGTGATGTAGGCGGCCGGCTTGCTAACAAGGAAAGCAACCGTAGCTGCAAATTCCGAAGGATCACCCATTCTTTTCAATGCATTTGCATCTGCCCAAGAGGCTTCGATTTCTGCGATGGATTGCCCTGTGCGTTTCTGAACCGCTTCTGACAACTCACTCAGTCGCTCCGTTTTAGTAAACCCAGGCATAATGGTGTTAACAGTAACCCCCAATGGACCAAGCTCTTCCGATAAGCTCTTTGCAAATCCTTGTACGCCGGCACGAGCTGTATTGGACAGGTACAGATTAGGAATAGGCTGCCTCGCCGATACAGAGGTAATCATCAGTATACGAGCCAGGCCCTCGTCCCTGGCAGCAGCTTTAATAGCAGGCAATGCATGTCTCGCTAAATTGATCGTAGAAATCAAGTTTAGCTCCAGGGCCTCCCGCCATTGGTCCGCATTAAAGTCATCAATAAATCCAGCAGGCGGCCCGCCTGCGTTTGCGATGAGGATGTTCATTTTTCCCCAGTGATCAGTAACCTTCTGGTAAGCAGCCTGAATAGCTGCTTCATCCTTTACGTTACAGACAACCGGAAGGATGTTATTTGAATTGCTCTCTTGAGCCAATTTGGCTGCTGCAGCTTGAATGCGCTCTTCGTTTCTTGAGCAAATAGCAACGAAACAGCCTTCTTTTAGCAAGGCTAATGCGGCTGCATATCCCAATCCACTACTGGCACCAGCGACAAAAGCTACCTTTCCTTTTAATCCTAAATCCATTAATTCTTAGTGTATTTATGCTTTCTATTGTGAATAGAGGAAACGAATTTAAGGTATAATTGATTACTATGTGAAAATAATCTTGTAGACTGACCACTTTATGCGTTCCATAATTAGAACAGATCAGGCACCCGCAGCAATTGGCCCTTACAGCCAGGCTATATTGGTTGACAATGTCTTGTATTGCTCCGGGCAGATCCCGTTAGATCCAGAGACGGGGAGTTTGATCACTGAGGGTATTGAAGCAGAAACAGAACGAGTTCTCGAAAACCTCAAGGCCATTCTTAAGGCAGCTAAGATGCAGCTTACCCATGTAGTGAGTTGCCGGGTCTATCTGACAGATATGGATAATTATGGCCCCTTCAACGAAGTGTACGCCCGTTACTTCAAGGAAGCATTACCCGCAAGAGAAACGGTAGCGGTTAAAGCACTCCCCAGAGGAGCTCGTATTGAGATTTCCTGCGTGGCGGTTCTTTAAATATCCTGAACCTCTACTTCGATCGTAATCGATCCTTCTATCACAACTCGCTCATTCACATCACTGGCACCGTCGAATTGCAAGGACGCCTGGAAGGATGATGAACGCACTATGTTTGATACGTCAGTACTGTTTGGTGTTAACGACGTATTGCGGCTTGCAGGAAATGTGGCTAAAGCAGCAACCTGACGAGCTCCCGAAGAGCCAATCAAACTGAGCTCAGCGTCTTCGATAATCGTTAAATCAGATTCGACAGGGAAAATAAGCCGCAAGTTTGCTTCTGTTAAGCGGGCTCCTATAACGTCATCTTTGCTTAGATTATCTCGTGCAAGAGCGGGCCCGATATCCAAGACCGTATTCGCGTCGGAAAGCACAGAAACCACAATGCCATTTTGAAGCCGATCCACTTCGAAGCAAATCTCATCAATTTCTACGCTTAAGAATACAGATTCAGGATCTGTTAGCGTATCACAACCACTGAAAAGCACACAAACAAATACCAGGTAGGCCAGGCGAGACATCATATGGGAAGGCAGAATTTATAGGAATTATACTGACAAGCTTAATGAGAAGCGGATAATTCTAAGCCTTTTTCGTATTCGTATTTGTAATCGCGGACCGCGCGGAAGATAGCGCTGGCAAGATAATCTTGTCCTTGTTCGCTTTGCAGATAATTGGCCTCAAAGCGATTTGTCAAATAGCCAAGCTCGACGAGGACCGCAGGCATAGAAGCAGCCCAAAGTACAATCAGGCCGGCTTGTTTTACTCCTCGGCTATTTCGACGTGCACGTTCAGCAAACTGTTTCTCGATATGCGTAGCTAATTTTTCACTGAGTCGAAGATTTGCACTTAGCGCCAGGGTTTGCAGAATCGTGTTGTTCTGATCAAAATCCATGTACTGATTCGGATTTTCTTCTAACGAAACTACACCGTTCTCACGCTCCATGACCTCACGTGCTTTATCCGATTTGTGAAGCCCTAGGATATACGTTTCCGTACCGTGCACCTTCCTTGAATAAGGGGCCGAGTTTGCATGGATTGAAATAAACAATTTTGCACCGGCCTCATTCGCTATGTGCCCTCTTTCCTGCAGTTCCACAAAACGGTCGTCTGTTCTAGTATAGACTACATTCACTTTGAGAATGCTTTCAAGATAGTAGCCTACTTTTAGAGCAACATCCAGATTAATGTCCTTCTCCTTGACTCCATTAGCCACCGCTCCTGGATCATGCCCGCCATGGCCCGCATCAATCACTACGGTGTTCAAACTCCACTTTTCACCCGTTACATCGGAAGCAGTTACGACGGGGGTTGAATCCTTATTTCGGTCTTTTTTACGCGCTTTTCGCTTTCTCGGCTCCTTTTTCTCCTCTTCAGGCTCGATTTCCGGCAGTGAAGTAGCACTATCGGCGACAGGCTGGATAACGGCTGGCGAAGAGGTAGACTCCTCCATAAGCGTAATGCCAATCAGAATATCGTCTGATCCCTGATCCGGATAGGCAGCAGACTTAATCGCAATCCGGTCCTTTAAGGTGAAACTAAATACCAGGTGCCCCTTTCTGGACTCCACTGTAAAATCATTAACAGGGTTGTGAGGGGAGTCAAACTTGTGCGCTTCGGACAGTTCGGCATTAAAAACAATCAATTCGAGGTGGGTATCATCCGTTTGCCGAGGCTCAGAATAAGCATGGACGGGGCTGTTCGCATGCAGACGAATAACGATTCCGCCCCCGTCAGATCTAGATGCAAAAGAAACCCTGCGTATCTCTGTGGAATTGTCTGAACCAATTGCCGGGTTGCAAAACAGAGAGATACAAAATAAGAGAAGTAGGTTCAAAAGGGTCAATTTGTAAAAGTTCATAAGGACTCCGCCTTGTTCAACAGCGATTCTGAACTTTAAAAGTGAAGATAATTTAAGAATTGGCACACTCTACTTACATAACATCACATGGCCTGGCAGTTATATTGCCTGCTCAAACTATTCATCCCACCCCATTATGTGTACGTAAATACAGCGTAGAAAAACAACCGTTTTTTCTGTTTGAATTTCAATGCGAGTAGGAGTAAACTGGTTCCAACTTAAAGTAAAACTTTAAGTATGTCAACTCTCCCGCCCCACTTTGTGATCTACTATTCTGAACGGATACCGACCAATGTATCAGGCAAGCGCATAACTTACATGTTTTTTATCGCACATTACTGTATTTTTTCAATACCTTATTATCACAATTTAGGTTAAAAATGTTACGATTCTATCTCCTGATTTCGCTCCTCACTGTTACATTCGTGATTCCATCATACGCCTTCAGCCAATCTGTATACGAAACGCCACCAGAAACGCTGGTAAAACTCGTTGACGCTCCACCCATTCCTGCCATTTCAATCAGTCCAGACGAACAGACCGTCCTTCTGTTAAAACGGCCTAATGTGCCAGGTATCGAGGATCTTGCCTCTCCAGAATTAAAGCTGGCAGGCCTTCGATTTAATCCTGAAAACTTTGGACCCAGTCGCTCGAGCCATTATACAGGCCTTTCTCTCCGTACAATTGAGAGCGAAGATGAACGCCTCGTTACTGGTTTGCCCTCAAATGGACGAATCAGAAACCTCCGGTGGGCACCCGATAGCAAGCACATCGCGTTCACCATCGACTTTGCCGACGACATTGCCCTGTATATCGCGAATATCGAAGAGGCAGAAGCTCGTCGAATACTCGATCTATCTATCAACGATGTTTATTCTACATCAGCAATCTCATGGATGTCTGATAGCAGGCATCTACTGGCTCGTATCATTCCAGCGGATCACGGTGCCCCCCCTACTGAACCCCGCATCCCATCAGGTCCTATTATCCAGGAGCATGATGGAGACGAAGCACAGGCTCGAACGTATCAAGATTTGCTAAAAAATGCCCACGATGAAAAGGTATTTGAGTATTACGTTACCAGCCAGCCCGTTTTGATCGATATCGAAAAAAACAAACTCACCCCGCTCAGTGAACCGGGGCTGATAACCAGGATCTCCCCGTCTCCCAATGCACAGTACATTATTCTCCAATACTTGCATAAACCTTTTTCCTACCTCGTCCCGGCATATCGCTTTCCGATCTCCAAAGAAGTGATCGACTTAGAGGGCAACGTTGTTCAGGAAATAGCCGATCTCCCCCTTGCAGAGAACATTCCAACGGCATTTGGCTCGGTACGTAAAGGCATTCGAACAGTAAACTGGCGAAGCGATCAGCCAGCGACCTTGTATTGGGTCGAAGCCCAGGACGAGGGAGATGCTCGGCTTCAAACAGATGTGCGAGATGAAGTCTTCATGCAAGAGGCTCCTTTTGATAAACCTCCTCTTTCCATCGCTGAGCTCGAACTTAGATACTCCAGTATTTGGTGGAGCGAGGATAACATGGCTCTTATCTCCGAGGGATGGTGGAATACCCGGCAGCGTCGCATTTACCGATTTAATCCAGAGAAGCCCTCTCAGAAAATGGATTTGGTTTTCGACCTCTCTACGGAAGATCGATACAGTGACCCCGGCAGACCTGTTTTCGAGACAACGAAATGGGGCACAAGTGTTATGATGACGGCAGACAAGGGCCGTTCTATCTATATGACAGGAAACGGTGCATCCCAGGAAGGGAATCGTCCTTTCCTGCGCAAGGTAGATCTAAACTCTGGAGAGCATGAAACCCTTTTTCAATCCGAGGAGCCCTATTATGAATACCCTGTACGGATCCTCTCAAAAAGAAACGGCCAGGTGCTCACGCGAAGGGAATCGACAGATACGCCACCTAACTATTTCCTCAGAAACCTCAAAAAAGACACGCTTACCCCTGTAACCTCATTCCCGCACCCGTATCCTGAACTATCAGGCATCGACAAACAGATGCTCGTGTACGAGAGAGAGGACGGTGTACAGTTAAATGCGACCCTCTACACGCCAAGTGGCTATGATGCGGAACGGGACGGGCCGCTCCCAACCTTGTTGTGGGCGTATCCTCGCGAATTCAAAAGCGCAGATAATGCGGGACAAATTACGGACTCGCCGTATCGGTTTAAGACGATCAGTTATTGGGGTGCCCTCCCCTATGTCACACAAGGATATGCTGTTCTCGACCGTACTTCTATGCCTGTAATTGGTGAAGGAGATGAAGAGCCCAATGACACGTTTGTCTCTCAACTCGTCCAGAATGCAGAAGCAGCCATTCAGGCAGGGGCGGAAACAGGAGCCGTGGATCCTAAACGTGTAGCCATTGGCGGCCACTCGTATGGCGCCTTTATGACGGCCAATTTGCTCGCACACTCGGACCTATTCCGAGCGGGCATTGCCCGAAGCGGTGCTTATAACCGAAGCCTTACCCCATTTGGCTTTCAAGCCGAACAACGTACCTTCTGGGATGCCCCCGAGATCTACTTTGAGATGTCGCCCTTTATGCACGCCCCCAAGGTCAACGAACCGATCCTGCTGATTCATGGCGAGGCCGACAATAACTCGGGTACCTATACCATGCAAAGCATCCGGTATTTTAATGCCCTAAAAGGCCATGGGAAGATAGCACGCCTGGTGCTTCTTCCCTATGAAAGCCATGGATACCGCGCCCGCGAGTCTCTCCTTCATATGTTATGGGAAACCAACAATTGGCTGGAGAAATACGTAAAGCCTGAGAACAAAGTAGTGGACCCTACTGGATAACCGTTACTTCGTTCGTACAAATTTACGGGTGGTCTGGATCGTCTCGCCTTGAACTCGCAGAATATAGGTCCCTGCTGCCAGGTGATTGGCGTCGATGATTAGACTCATTGCTCCTGAGCTACCTACGTACCCGTCGTATGCTTGCTCGACTTTTCGGCCCAGCAAGTCATACACATCCACGCGTAGGGTCTGCGGACGGTCTACATCCACCTGAATATTCAGGGCTTGGGTTACTGGATTGGGATACATCGAGGTAACCTGTATGCCTCCGGGTATATTTCCTTTGCCGTCTTCAACAGAAACATAGGAGACACCACTGCTCCAGCGAGCAATATGTGAAGAGGCAAATCCATTCGCTGAGAAGAAATCGCCTCCTGCAAACAGATCTTCGCTGTTAATCACAAGAGAACGAACCGTCCCATCAACGCCACTTTCTAGTGTTGTCCATCCATTATCTGCACTCCAGCTTGCGATTTGATTGGCCTGGAGGTCGGGCCCAGCTGGCCGGCGAACACCTAAAAACTCTCCACCTGCGAATACAGTACCCTCAGCATCAACGGCAATAGCCATTACACAACAGCTGCTTGTACCATTACCTAGCGTGGTACCTAACAAGCTCCACACAGATCCATCCCATTGCACGATATGACTGGCAGGTGCTCCAGGAGCTACTTCCGTGAAAGCTCCGCCAATGGTTAGCAATCCATCGGCACCGAGTTCCAATGCATATACTTCCCCGTTTAATACCTGCCCGGCCTCAAGCGGCGCCCACGTGCCATTATTCCAGGCAGCAAGATTGTTTGTACCTGCAACCGCTCCGGCACTTGTGAATGTTCCTCCAGCGATCAGCTCTCCACCTGCCCCTATTTCAAGAGCAAGTACCGCCTCGTCCATCCCGCTTCCAATTTGCGCCCATGTCGTTCCATTCCATTGCGCTACATAGTTTAACGCAGATTGCTCAAGACCATCCTGGGTAAAGGATCCACCGATGTACACATTATCATTTGCATCAATAGCAATGGCTTCAACATAACTGTTTACCCCGTCGCCCATAGTTGACCAGGCAACACCATCCCATCTTGCAATCCGGTATGCAACCAGCTCTGTTCCGTCTGGCTGAAATACACTGGTAAAGCTACCGCCAACATACACGGTCCCATCCGATGCCCTGTTGATCGAGCTTACTTCCCCATTCGTTCCTTGCCCTAGAGCACTCCAAGCCCCTCCGATGCGTTGAGCGACATAGTTAGTCGCCACATTTCCAGTGAAGCCAAAATCCCCGCCAATATATAAATCGCCATTCTCAGATAAGTGCATAGCTCTAACACGCGCATCTACTCCATCGCCGCCCATACCGGCCCATGAGCCATTATTCCAAAATCCTATGCCATTGAGTAAGGACGTCCCGATGAACTGCATGCTACCTGCGGCAACCAATCCCATTTCATCGCTTTGCACGATTGTATTGACGCCTTCAAATGCATCAGGCTCGTTGATTGTACCCACAGCAGACCAGCTTCCATCCCACTGGGCTACATAGTGATAATCTGTCGCTCCGTCTCCACTTTGCGTGAATGTGCCGCCGGCATAGAGGGTTGTCCCATCCAACAACAAGGAATGCACGGGCTGATTAAACCCAGCCCCTAAGGCTTGCCATTGCGTGCCATTCCAAAGAGCAATGCGAGATACAGACAACGCTGTTTCGTCTGGCTGGGTTACAGAGATGAAGTCACCTGCAGCATAGATCTGCCCAGCGCCATCGATGACGATATCGAAAATGGTCCCATCATGGCGAGCTCCAAACGACGACCAGCTTTGGCCATCCCACTGAAAAATCCCCCCAGATATCTCGGTCCCTGCAGCGTATAAGATGCCATTAGCATCCATAGCGAGCGCATGCGCCTCTACGCCCCCAAATGTACCCAGGCCGTCTCCGATTGAGGAAAATGCATTGCCATTCCAGTAGGCAATTCGGTTTAATTCAAATTCATCCTGTCCGTCTGAACTAAATATACCTCCGATATACATGCCTCCATTATTATCAGGCAAGAGGTCATAAACAATATCGTTCACCCCAGAGGCAACCGGCTCCCATTGATCGCCATTCCACATGGCCAGGTTACTTGCCTCGATAGTATTTCCATTGCTTTGGGCAACTTCAAAAAAGTCGCCACCAACCATCAAGTTGCCCTCCGAGTCAAAAGCGAGGGTATAGACAACATCTGCAATACTTTGTCCTATTCCCTGCCCCAAGGCATGCCACCGAACGCCATCCCATCGGGCAACCCCATTTACAAGCAATCCACCGACGCGTCTGAAATCACCGGCTATATAAAGTTGTCCGTCGCTACTTTCTACAGCGTCATGGATCTCTCCATCCACGCCAAAGGCTGCAAAGGTATCATCCCAACGAGGTGCTACATCTTGAGCGATAAGGGAGCCTGTGCATACGAACGAAAAAAGTACAATAACTGAAAGACACTCGATCGAGTATCGTCGAACCAATTGAATCATAATAGATAGAGCTAGATATGACAAAAACTGTCTAGGGGACGTGATGAGGATTTATCTGAGTTTAGGTCATTCCAAATTGCGTGCCAGTGGCTAGTGGGAGAGAAAGCAAGAAAATGATCGGCTTTTTCTCAAACTGATACCTATCTATGTAATAATGAGGGGTATTCTCTTAGTCAACGGCAGGGTTCTCATACCAGATAACGCCCAGGTTTTCCGTTTCCTCACAGGTTAACAGATCCAGGTCACCGTCGTTGTCCAGATCAAGGAGTTCGATACGATCGAACTTTGTCCCTACTAAACCACCTATGTCTTTGGCTTGCCATTGAGCTCCATTGCGTGCAAGGTAGTATACCCCGTACTTCCCTGCTGCATGTTCTGTTGTGACAGCAATCTCCGGAATTCCATCTCCAGTGAGATCTCCTACAGCAACTCCCTTCCCAGAGCCGACGTCTGCTGGATAAGAAATGCTATTTACCAGCCACTCTTCCCCCTCTCCTCGCTCCATAAGGTAGATGCCTTTATGCCTGGTAGCAACCACAATCTCCTCCTGTTCATCCCCCTTTACATTTCCGATTGACATAAACATCAGCTCTGCGTCACGCCCTCCTAACCGCCGTGCTTTGCTGAAGCCTCCTTTTCCTGTATTCGATAACACATAGACCCCTCTCTGATCACCTTTCCGATCCGTATACACGATATCCAGATCACCGTCGTTATCCAGATCGTTCGCAATAATCGACATAACCCAGCTTACAGAAGCCAGCGGGTGCCAATGGGCGTTTGAGGGATCTAGAGAGTCAAGCCAGCCTATTTCAGCGCCTTCGTTTTTTCCGGCAGCAACGATTTCCATTGCACCGTCATTATCCACGTCAAAAGGGATCGCAAACATCCACTGCATTCTATTCTCTGTAATCCCGATGGGATAAGATGTCCAGACCGATTCATCGAGAAGGGTTTCAGTATGAGTAGGCGCGCGATGAACGAATACTGTTCGTTCATCCCCTTCCGCTGTGCTGACAATGTCATACAGATCATCCCCTCGACGAATAAAAACGGCATCCTCGACGTCCGGCACCTGCCCGACGGCTGCCTTTGGCCAGGGGTTCATTACCTGATCGAATCCCGGATGGAGATAAACATAGACTACTCTCCCTTCTTCCCATCCAGTAACCACATCCAACAGCCCATCGCCATTGATATCAGCTACCTTCACCCCGTCAGCTCCCTGCGAGCTTGAATCAATAGTATGCCGGGCCCACGCGCCTGAACTCTGCCAGGGTGTTTGGCTGTAGGTGTTCGTAGCTAGAAATAGGGTTGCGATGAGAGCGAGTGCGTAGTTCACGAGGTTGAATTGGCCAGAGCGATTGCAAGTACTTTTCCTATGTCATCTCGACCTTGTGGAGAGATCTACCGTAAAGGAGTTACCAAACGAAGGCGTCGAGCAGACTGAATGGGTAGATCCCTCGATCGCTTCGCTCCAACGGGATGACAAGAAAGAAGCAAATTAAGCGCTAAAATACAAAGCACCAATTGCAAATGCAGATTGACAAAACTACGAGAGACTAATCTCCTCAGTCGTCTACTTTCTTACTCCGCCCGAGGAAGTAATACAATAAACAGCCAGCGATGGGGATAAAGATGATAATAAGGGCCCAGATCAGTTTGTCGCCTGAAGATTTTGAGCTGTTGAATAGCTCGAACAGGAAAATAACATCTAGAATGACGATGACGATGGCACAAGGACCCTGCCCACCCAGATTCAACAACCGCTGGAATAGATTCGGCCCTGAGCAACCGGCAAGGAAAAGAGATAATCCAGAAAAAATGAGAGCGGGTGCAAAAAAAGACGTTTTCTTATTCATGGCCTGGTGACTTAAGCGAGTAACACGTTTGCAAATCAAATGTAATGATTGTCTTCCTTTTTTCGTATACGGGCATTTTGGAAAATGTTGTGATGATCTGAAGAATCCGGAGGATTCTTCAGATCATCACTGTTTCTGGTTTCTTGTTTCTCGTTTCTTGTTGTTTGGCGCTACATGATCCTGAAGCTCTTCATCAACCAGAAACGAGAAACCAGGAACCAGAAACGTACAGACGACTACCAGTCGTGTGTACCATTTACCCAAGACCAAATGACTATCGGGCCCATAGATTTCGGTGAGTTGCCGTTGTTTCTTGCTCCCATGGAGGATGTGAGTGATCCGCCGTTTCGGTTGTTATGCAAGCGATACGGGGCGGATATGTTGTATACCGAGTTTATCTCCTCAGGTGGTTTGGTCCATGATGCCAAGAATTCGGTGATGAAGCTTGATATCTATGAGCAAGAACGGCCGGTAGGGATCCAGATCTTTGGCGGGGAGATTGACCAGGTGCGCGAGGCAGCTAAGATCGTCGACGAGGTCGGTCCAGATGTTATAGACATCAACTTTGGATGCCCTGTAAAAAAGGTAGTTTGCAAAGATGGCGGAGCGGGTATTCTGAGAAACCTGCCCAAGATGCAAGCCATCACAGCGGCGGTTATTGAGGAATCAACACGGCCTGTAACGGTAAAGACCCGATTGGGCTGGGATGATCAGACTATCCAGATTATGGAAGTCGCACGTATGCTGGAGGACACCGGTGTAAAATCACTGGCCGTGCATGCTCGTACGCGCTCCCAGATGTATAAGGGCGAGGCTCGCTGGCAGTGGCTCAGGAAAATAAAAGAGAAAAGCGGCATCACGATCCCGCTGATAGGAAATGGAGACGCCACTTCACCGGAACGCGTCAAAGACATGTTCGACCAGACGGGTGTTGACGCCGTTATGATCGGACGCGGTGCTATTGGCAACCCCTGGATATTCCGAGATACCAAAGTGTTTCTCGAAACAGGAGAAATCCCTCCCCCTCCGACGTGGGAAGAACGGCTTCAAGTTGTAGCCGAACACCTTACCCTAAAATGCGAGTGGCTTGGAGAGCGAACCGGTGTACTTGAGATGCGGCGTATGTATGGGGGGTACTTCAAAGGCTTCCGAAATGCGAGTTCGCTCCGTATGGCAGTCATTGAAAAGAAGACGTTGGATGAAGTCCTTGAAGTCCTCTTAAACTTTGATGAGAAAGCAGCGAATGTACGCATTGCTGTCTCCTCCCTACCCACACCCATCAAAGGAGTAAAAAAAGCAACCTTGCCGGCTGCGGTCTCCTGATAACACCACCTCCTCCCCATGTGTGAAGGACACACTTCAGATTGTCCAGACAGATTCTACTGCGGCTAAGCACTGAGGATTGATACGCGAGCCGCTCAAATGCGTGGTGAGGTGCTTACCCGTTGCATTGTATTCAGTCAAACGCGTCGGTGAGTGCTTCTCCAGGTGTTTGTATTCAGTCAAACAGGCAATCAAGTACTCATCCAGGTGTTTGTATTCAGTCAAACTCGTCGATGAGTACTTCTTCAAGTGTTTGTATTCAGTCAAACAGGCAATCAAGTACTCATCCAGGTGTTTGTATTCAGTCAAACAGGCAATCAAGTACTCATCCAGGTGTTTGTATTCAGTCAAACAGGCAATCAAGTACTCATCCAGGTGTT
>JAHQVL010000365.1 GCA_019634345.1 Rhodothermaceae bacterium | reverse complement strand
TCGTCTACAAAATTGCCCCGCTGCTCAAAGTTGTAGTGACTCTTCACCAGACTGGCCTCGTCAGCAGGAAGCAAGGCTTCGATTTCCGACTCTGACCAAACATAGAACTTCCCTTCAACTCCTTCACTGTCTGCATCTTCAGCCGAGTAGAAGGCTCCTTCAGGCGCCGTCATGTCTCTGAATACATAATCGAAAATCCGATCCGCAATTTCTTTGTAGATGCTATCGGTGGTCACGTAGTACGTTTCAATAGCAGCCAGTGCAATCATCGCCTGGTCGTAGAGCATCTTTTCAAAGTGGGGAAGCAGCCACTGTGCATCTGTCGAATAGCGATGAAAGCCAAAGCCAACATGGTCAAACATACCGCCCAATCGCATTTTCTGCAGTGTTTTCTTCACCATTTCAAGCGCAGAAGACTCACCCGTTGCCTGATAATGATCGATCAAAAAAAGAAGCTGATGGGGAGAAGGAAATTTTGGTGCAGTACCAAAACCGCCATGCAGATCATCAAAGTTTTCGCTTAACTGCCTGAATGCATGATCGAGTACTGCTTTGCCTGGCACAGATGTATCCACTGTCCATTCAGACGCCTTATTCAAGATCTCTGTGTTTTGCTTAGCAGAATCCAACACTTCCTGCCGCCGGGAATCCCATATTCCCTGAACGCGTGGGATCAGGTCCATCATCCCGACACGGCCATGCCGGCTGTATTTCGGTATATACGTGCCGGCAAAAAACGGCTCTTTATCCGGCGTCATGATGATGGTGAGCGGCCATCCCCCATGCCCGGTGCTCAATTGACAATACGTCATGTACACCTGGTCAATATCCGGCCGCTCTTCCCGATCCACTTTGACGGCAACAAACACTTCGTTCAGCAAGGTTGCTACTTCGTTATCTTCGAAGGATTCATGCTCCATGACATGGCACCAATGGCAAGTCGCATACCCGATTGACAAAAAAACGGGCTTATTCTCATCCCGTGCTTTTTCAAAAGCCTCCTCGCCCCAAGGATACCAATCCACAGGATTGTTTTGGTGTTGCAGAAGATAAGGGCTTAGTTCCTCACTGAGTCGGTTGGGCATTGCGTGTCGTCTGGTGAATAATCGTTGTGGGTTTACAGCGAATCTGCAAACTACTCATCAACCAAACTGTTCATTTATAAAAGGGGAAAAGAACCTACTGGCGTGTTACGAATGCAACCGCCAACCATGCACAACCCAAACACTAATAGCCACAACGTCGTTGTGACTATTAGTTATAGGATAAGCGCCCTGTGAATTTTATGACCGTATATAGCCGCTGATCTTCTTCCTGTTCACAGATCTCTCCGTCCTCGAGATACCGTTCAGGCACCATATACAGTCGATTTACTTCGTCTAACTCTTCCGATTGATCAAGCAATAAAACTATTTCTAGGTCGCTTAATCGATTCCAATCCTTCGTGATAGCGATGATTTGTGGATTTCCTTCATCATCTTGAAACCAGATACTCCAAACATTTCGATGAGGTAGCATATGACATGTCCTGGAAAGTAGAGTAGAAACAATGGTAAATTACTCCGCGAAATCCAGGAAAGCGTCATGCGTCATATTATGTTTATATTGTTTATGGCTTAAAAAGCACCGGAGAAAAAGACCGCATTCATAAAAATTCTACTCGATCCGTACCAAAAAGCTCTGAAATTTGGGTTATCCATAAAAGAGACAATACGACCTGCCCCACTGCGATGGGCGACAATGGCGGCGCTTCCGGGCATCTGTTCGAGACGTTCTTCCGAAATATATCCACTTAACAGCGGGTTATTACTATAACTCGCCACTAATCGTCCTGGAGACTCTGGTGCCTCGTAAAAGGTGGTGCTATTTCTGAAGAGTGGAACGGTCTCTCGAAATCCGTAAGCAATGGGATGGGTGATATCTATATCTGCACTAAATATTGCTCCTCCAATTACCTGTGCTCCTCGCGCTTCATCAAGCTGATCATACGGATAATCAGCCATAAGCGAATCAAGATCGAATTCCTTTTCTTTCAATTCAAACAACTGATTACGAATAGCCCAGTTTGTACCGCTTGACGTAGTAATCAAATGGCCTCCCTCTTGCACCCATTGTGCAATCTGAGTGGGTACGAGATCTCCGTAAAATCCGCCGGACATTATAATGGTCGTGTATCTGCTCAAATCAGCGCTAGCTACTCTATCCACATCGAGCAGTGAAATAGGGATCTGGTACCGCTCTGTAAGCAAGTGCCAGACTTCGCCTGCATTATAAGCCGATGTACCTGAGCCTGTAAGAAGGGCTATGCCTGGTTTCTTTAAAGCAGAAGAGGACGGGGTCCCCAAATCTACACCGGCCCTAGCTAGGCCCGATTCTATTGCATATACACGTACAAAATCCTCTTCAATGATTTGATTGATTAAGGACTCCGTATCTGCTTTACTCAATTGGGCTCCTCTATCTCTCGGTGTAACAGGAATAACAATCGATCCCCTAGCTATATCAACGTAATCGCCTCCTACACGTACACGGGTATCCTTATGGAGTACCCTGGGATGCAGACCAGCCTTTTGCACTTTGTAAAGCGCACGTGGCGCAAAATAGCGATCCCATTCCATCACATAGGCATAGTCAGACTCGCCTCCGACACGCTCACCACCATCATACTGGACGTCCTCAATCCGATCCCCCAACAGGCGTGCCGGGTTGGCCTGGATTTCAGCATAGTCAAGGTCAAAGGCAAGAGGCATTGTCCACGTTGACACATCATAAAAGAGCGAATCCTGGAAAGCCGTCCGTGTTTCGAAGATCCCTTTAACAAGACGGGCCTGTGGTTGATTTACAGGAACGATGTATGCACTTCCTGGACGGTATGTCATTCCATCTGATTCAACAGATCGCCCAAGGCCATAGATCTCAATGCGATGGCGTGATAGCATTTGAGCAAGTGCCTGGCCGCGGGTTCTGTCTCTTTCCAGGCTCACGACGTAGGCTTTGGTTTCACTTGCATTTGCAAATTGCGATGCACCTGCATAGAAATCTCTGTAGTACGTTAGGAATTCGTTCTTGAGCTCGATTGCCCCTTTCAATGTGGAGAGGGACGTCGCAAACTGATTCTGAACAGTGACCCCATAATGCAGTTCACCGTTATTTACCTCTCTGGTCAGCGCTCTACTTGACGCCTGTTCGAACAATATTCCAATGGCACCATTCGCGTCGGGGAATGTTGACCCTTTGCCGTAATAAAAATCGTCAAAGCTTTCTTTCGAATAATACAGTGTACCTATGGCATCCAACCCCTCAGCATGGTATTCAGCAAGCGCTGCTGTCAATTCAAAATTTCGTTCTGGGGTCAGCGGGTTGTTGCGGCTCGGGATTCCCGGCATAAAGAAAAAGGAAGAACTTGAGCCCATTTCATGATGGTCCGTCAAGATTTGAGGCCTCCAGGAATGGAACACGTTCATTCGGCCCTGTGATTCAGGATGCTGGGCAGGCAGCCAATCCCTGTTCAAATCGAACCAGTAGTGATTTGTACGCCCTCCAGGCCAGGGTTCTAGATGTTCACGATCCTGGGGATCTGTGGTGGCTACTCCTCCCCTGTTTCTGTTGGCCCAATCCGTAAATCGGTCCCGGCCGTCGGGGTTGAATAACGGGTCCAATATGATGATCGCATTATCAAGGGCATTATCCATCATCTCGCCCTGTGCAGCAGCTAAGTGGTACAGATACAGTGCGGCTGCTTCTGAGCCGCTCGCCTCGTTTCCGTGAATACTATAGCCCTGGTAGACCACAATGGGCATATCTTCAATCGCCTCATCCGAAATCTCATTTGGAGACTCTGACAACCTGAGGTGGTTTTCCCGAAGCTGTTCCAGGCGTGCATGATTCTCGGGAGAGGTTACTATTGCATGAATCAGGGGCCGGTTTTCATACGAGTAGGCGTGCACATTCAACACAATACGGTCACTTACTTCCGCCACCGCCTCAAAATAATCAACCAATTGATGCGGGACGGTGTGCCTCTCACCAATTTTGTGGCCCAGCACCTGCTCAGGTGTTGGAATAGAGGAATCGTAGGCCGTAACCCCTTCGAGCGGCATATCAAATACAGCGGGGATTTCCTGGGCCTGAAGTGCTGTTGGAGACAGTAAAAGGATAAACGCAAATAAAAGGCGAACGTGCATGCGGGTAAAAGTTATTTTTTAGTTTCGAAAGCGTCTAATGATACAAAAGCCTGATTTCATACACCATGTGGATGACATATTTATGCTCCAATTGTCCATTAATACCGTGTTTTAGCTGACGATAAGAGTAAACACGCTAATTCTCTTAAGTCTATAATTAGGATGGCACAACAATTGTTGGGTTAGACTCATGAATAAGGACGTAGCATAGGAACCCATTCAACTTAATTGCTAATTGAAAGCTTTACATATATTACCCTCGCATCTTTTAATCGCTTTTCTTTTCATCGTCTTCTCTTCAAACAGCTTTGCACAGACCCTCACTGTGACAGGAGAGCAAAAGAAATGGCATCCGGTTACTATCACTTTAGATGGCCCTCAAGCCAGTGAAGATGGTACACCGAACCCTTTTCTGGATTATAAATTCGAAGTTCATTTTTCTTTGGCCGCTGAGACGATCACGGTACCCGGTTATTTTGCTGCAGACGGAAATGCTGCTGAAACCGGCGCTACTAGCGGCAACAAGTGGCGCGTTCATTTTGTGCCTCCATATACAGGCAATTGGACGTATAGGACTACTTTCCGTCAAGGTACCGACGCAGCTCTTAGCACAGATCCTAATGCTGGATCCCCCCTTTCACCCTATGACAACCTCTTTGAGTCTCTTCAAATTGGAGAGACCGACAAAGGAGGAGACGATTTTCGAGGGAAAGGTACGCTACGTCACGTCGGTGAGCACTATATGCAGTTTGACAATGGAGAATACTACATCAAAGGCGGCGCTGATAGTCCAGAAAATTTTCTCGCTTATCTAGAGTTTGACCAGACGTATAACCTTAATGGCGTCGATTATACAAAGACGTATTCCCCTCATGTCGCAGACTGGAACCAGGGAGATCCCATTTGGCAGGGCACAAAGGGTAAAGGCATCATTGGTGCAGTAAACTACCTCGCCAGTGAAGGGATTAATTCGGTTTACTTCATTACCCTAAACATCACAGGGGATACGGAGGATGTATGGATGTACACAAATCCAAGCGAGCGTTTACGCTTTGATGTATCTAAGCTTGACCAATGGAATATTGTGTTCGATCATATGGATCGAAAAGGGATTGTTCTCCACGTCCTGACCCAAGAAACTGAAAATGAACTACTCCTAGACGGTGGCTTTCTTGGCCGAGAGAAAATGGCTTATCTCCGTGAGTTGGTTGCTCGCTTTGGTTATCATCACGGGCTTGTCTGGAACCTGGGAGAAGAAAATGATGAAAACACAGACGCCCAGCGCAAGTCGTTTGCAGATTACATCCGTGCTTTTGACGCGTATGACCATCCAATAGTTATTCATACGTTCCCTGGCAAATGGCAGGAAGTATATGGACCCTTTTTAGGATACCCGAACTTTGAAGGACCATCTATTCAGATTGGACTTCCTGAAGACGCACACTGGATCACCTTAGACTGGGTCAATCAATCAGCCAACTCAGGTAAAAAATGGTTGGTTACTATCGATGAGGCTGGCCCTTGGCAAGACGGGGCAAAACCTGATGGCCCGGGCAATAACCACGACCAGCTGCGCCGAGAGATTTTGTGGGGCAATTACATGGCGGGTGGCGCTGGAGTAGAATGGTATTTTGGGTTTGAGCATCCCCACAGTGACTTTACACTTGAAGATTTCAGATCTCGCGACAACTTCTGGGACTACACCCGTTACGCCCTGGAGTTCTTCGAAAATCATCTCCCCTTCCATGAGATGAGCGGCAATGACGATCTTGCATCCAATGAAAACGCGTACGTGTTTGCGAAAGAAGATGCCGTCTATGCCGTCTACTTGAAATGGGGAGGAACGACCACGTTGAACCTAAATGGAAGTTCTAAGACGTATACCATCAAATGGTACAACCCTAGATCAGGCGGCTCATTGGTCAACGGCACCGTACTGGAAGTAACAGGCCCAGGAACCGTATCTATAGGCCAACCGCCTTCGGACCAATCTCAAGACTGGGTTGCTCTGGTTGAAGAAAAAGTAGATAACCTCTATGGAGACGTATCAAGTGATGGTGATGTAAGTGCGTTTGATGCTTCACTCGTCCTGCAACATTCTATCGGGCTCATTGTGCTTCCACAGGGCTTGATTACCATAGCAGATGTATCAGGCAATGGTGGTGTATCTGCCTTCGACGGTTCTATGATCTTACAACGTGTTATCGAATTGATTTCATGCTTCCCTGCAGATCCACAATGCGCAGGTAAATCCAGCCTCAACCAGCGAGAGGTGCCTGATGTGTATTGGAAAGAGACAATAAGCGAGAATGGAGAGCGCATCCTAACACTCATTCATCAGCCTGACAACAATCGATCTCAAGCTATAGATCTAAGCGTACAATTTGACCCATCGGGGTATACGCTGGATCGCTATGAATATACACTCCCTTCCAACTGGCAAGTATTCACCAACGAGGAAGCGGGACGCCTGCAATTAGCTGGAGCCGGAGGAAGAGAACACCTAGAGCCTGAACTAATCAAAGTCTACTTGACACCTACTGTTAATACTGTTAACAGCGGACCTGTTAAGGGGCACGTTTCACTGGACGAATCTCCTCAAGGGATTGCGACAGCTGAAGACGATAAAAATGCGCCAAACACCTTTGAGCTTTCAGGCAACTACCCCAATCCGTTCAACCCGGAGACTACGATCAGTTATTTCCTACCGGATGAAGCGCTTGTCAGTCTTGAAGTCTTTGACTTGACAGGTAGGTCCGTAGCCGTGCTTGTTGACAAAGCATCGCAAGCGCAAGGAGCGTATACAGTGAACTTCGATGCCTCTTCGTTGCCCAGTGGAATCTACATCTACCGATTAGATGCGAATGGATTCCAGCAGACACGCAAGATGACATTATTGAAATAGCCATCCTTCGGCACGAGTTATGAAGCCTCTCTCCTATCCATAAAGGATACGAGAGAGGCTTTTTTTTGTCTTGCTGCACTACGGCAGGAAGAACAACGCTCTCCCATAAGGTAGATTTGGCCAGGGTATCAGCGCGAGCATCAACGCGAGGCATATACCGCTGCCAATCAGCATAAACATATGCTTCTTCCGATCCTCATCCACTTTCTTTGCTCGCGCGATTCCAAAATGCCCAGCTCCAATCGCGAGAATTGCCGTAACAAAGTGTTCTGCGACAAAAAAACGAATGGCGCTGTCCTTCATCGCAGCAGCCATATCGCTAAAGGCCGCCCGAGTAACCGGACTTAATCCTGCGTAGAGCGCAAGCCCTAGGACGAACTGAACGTTCAACGCCCAAAAGAACGCTAGGCCCAGCTTTTTATCAAGCTGGGTATATGATTGACCCTGGATTAATCCAATGAGGCTTCTAAACAAGACGAGAACGGCAAGTAACAACAAGACCCATCGCGTCCAGGAATGTGCAAAAAGTACAAATGTATACATATACGAACTACGTTGATTTAAGGCTGGCGGGGAATAAGCAATAACTCTTCTTGACGCCCGTCAATATACCAGGTGGAAGTGCCATCAAAAAAAGCGTCTTCCTCAAGCATAATACGAACTTCTTTGTTATTCCACTCCTCAACCTTCGTCCTGGCATTGAGTTCTATTGAGTATGCAGTATTCGCATATAATGGATAATCCCCTCTGCCAGGTACCCCGCCCTGTTGATCCCACAACCCAATCGTTGGGCCAGCACCATGTCCGTGAAAACCAATGGGGTGTGTATAGATGGAAGGCGTGATTCCTTCGGCAATTGCTCGTTCTCTTGACGCTTGCAAGATTTCATTTCCTGAGTGCCCTTCGATAAAATAACCGGTAAGGATATCCTGAAGTCTATTCCCTACGGCCAATGCTTTCGTCAACCCAACCGGGGCTTCCGTTTCGCCTGGCTTAAGGACATAGGCATGCTGCTGGGTATCTGTATTTAACCTCAGGTACGTGATACCAAAATCCACATGAAGCAGATCGCCCTGCATGATTACGTCCGATGTTGGCCTTGAAGAAAAGGTTCCTCTCGTATCAGGTGCTTCGGCTCGTTGAATAGACACACTTGGATGGAACCAGGTAACCAGGTTTAGATCTCGAATACGCTCACGATACCACCACTCAACATCTTCGGTCGTTGTAACTCCCGGATGGATTACTTTTTCCGAAAAGCCTTCCGCAATGATTTGATGAGCGATTTTGCAAATCATGGGATAGATCTGCATTTCTGCTTCGGTCCGAGTTTCGAGCCATCCAACGGCAAGTCGCTCTCCGGTGACGATACGTGCATGATAGTTCTCAGGCAACGCAACAAGGAACTGGTCATACTCCGTGTCTGTCATCCCATCCGCGGTAGCAAATGTAGACGAACGATTAATTGCGATTCGATCGGGCTTCTTTTCCTTGATTAGCTCTGCAAGGCGGTCCCACTGATCGGGTTGTTTTTCAGGATCCCAGGCGGAAGGAAAAAACGAACCGACATCATAACGCGCTATCGCATATCGTTCTGACTCAGATCCCGTATCATAGAATACAAGTATCGTTCTTCGCCTTGCTGCTAACCAGGTTGCCGGCAGCATCGTCTCGATAATCGGGTCTTCGTTATACTCACGCGCACTGATAATCCACATATCGATATTCTCTCGCCTCATCAACATCGGCACAACGGTATCTAACCTATTGCCCAGTAATCGATTAACAACTTCAGCGCGTTCCTGCATGGATAAAATAACGGGCATACTATCCTGAGCGGATAGACTTTGCACACTTGAGAGTACCATTAACACCGTGAGAACGGCACATCGTTCTTTCAAAAACCACATTATACAACGGATTATGTTCAACTAACGAATAAGACCTATTACTACGTCCATTACATTTGTATGGGTGGGGCCGGGTTTAAGTAAGGTATTCATCTCCAGGAAAAAAGTATAGGCATCATTTGCATCCAGATATGCCTGTGGATTACGCTTTCTCTGAACGGCCCTTGGTATGGTGGCAGGTGTTGCCCAGGCGCCGGCAGCATCGGTAGGCCCGTCAATTCCGTCCGTACCACCACTCAGTAGGAGCACTGATTTACGTGAGCTATCCAATTCGAAAGCTGCAGAAAGGGCCAACTCCTGATTTCGCCCACCTATTCCTTTTCCTTTTACAGTAACCGTGGTTTCGCCCCCCCAAATAAAGCAGTGCGGTGTTTGCCCGGAATAATTGAGCAGAAACTGAGCTAATTCGCGGCCGGCCTCTCGTGCCTCCCCTTCAATCCATGACTCACTGATCGTCACATGGTACTTGCGATTCGTTGCTTCTCGGCATGCAGACTCCAATGCCAGCTTGTTGGACCCAATCAAGAGTGTCTTCACCTTCTTGTACAGAGGATCATCCGGGGTCGGTGTATTTAAGGAAGGATCATTACACGCTTTATTCAGATAGTTGGATACTGATTGGGGAAGATCATCCCATAAATCCAGCGCACGCAACACACGCATGGCATCTTCTGGATTTGAAGGATCACCTACGGTAGGGCCGCTCGCAATTGTACTTAAGTCATCTCCCACCACATCGGAAATCACAAGCGAAACAACCTCAGCTGGCATCGCTCTTCTAGCAAGCCGCCCTCCTCCCATCAAGGAGATGTGTTTCCGAACCGTATTGAACGCTTTTATATCGGCTCCTGAACGAAGAAGATCGTTTACAACGCGCTGGCCTTCTTCTATAGATATACCCGGTGCAAAACATGTGGTTAACGCTGAACCTCCGCCAGAAATCAATACGATTAACAAATCCCCTTCCTGGCAACGATCGGCCAGTTCCAGTAGCACCTGGGCCGCATCCTCACTGGTTGAATCCGGGACAGGGTGCGCGGCTTCAAGCACATGGATTTTTTGTGGCGTTTTGTTGGGATATGGTAGTGTATCTGAATACCCCCTTGGTATTACAATACACCCTTCTCGAATGGGTAGCTTTAATTCATGCTCTACTGTAGCTGCCATCGCCATTGCAGCTTTTCCCATACCTACAACATAAATGTTGTTATAGTCACCAAACGACTTTTCCACAATGCTTTCCCATTCAATTCTCGAAAGCAGAACGTCAGCCTGTACTCCTTGAACCGCAGCCCGATAGATCTGGCGGGCATCATCAATCAAACTTTGCAAAACAGTGGGGTTGTTATTGGAATACTCTTTTGTAAAAGCGATACATACTCAAAAAGGGTTGGGCCTAGAACGAAATAAGCCCCATCACGTATGTTTGCTTAAAGATACATTGCTGAATGATTATATGAGAATTAGAGAAATTTCGTGCCAAGCTTAAGGAGATCTATACTTTTTTATTTTTTCGGCCTCACTTTTTTCTTTGCACATCTGGGCCTGTCTCCTTCTTCACACGGTCAGTCTATAACCCCTTTTTCCAACGGATCAATTCAGCAGACGGGCCAATATAGGGATACCTTACGAGCGTTGATAGTCTTCACGCAATTTAAAAACGACAAATATCCAGGTGATCCAGCTGTAAACTACCGAGAATGGCCGTTATCAGCGAATCCAAACGATCTCCCATCATTTGCGAATGCCCTTCTCTCCCGCTCCGCGTCACCTCCCTATCCGGACAGTTCACTCACGGCCTACTTTTACAATCAATCTTTAGGTCAATTTATTCTTTACGGAGAAGCTTACGACTCAGTACTGGTTACCTCTAAGGACGAGTCGAAGTACCATAAACCCAACGGAGGGTATGGGGATCTAACCCAAGAGCTCCTGGACAAAATCGATTCATATGGTTTTGATTTCTCAAAATTTGACCATAATCGAGACGGCTATATCGATTATGTTTTTGTCGTTCTTAGAGGCGATTCAAAAAGAGACAGTAAGGTTTTTGCGTGGACCGGCGCTTCCTGTCTTGACGGGCGGTGCACGGGTAGCGTTTTACTGGATGGTGGCCCCAAAAAGAATCCAGTCTATGATGGGAAGATGCTGGACTGGAATAAATCGGGGTCCTATATCATGCATCGGACGCCGGGCAATGTGTCCCCCTTTCACTATTATATCCGCCTCATGGCGCATGAGATAGGGCATGATTTATGGTCCAATTATTTTATCCATATCCCTGACAATCGTACTAATGATGTACCGTTTAAGCATAATAGAGGTCGTTTTCGAGATTGCCTGGGATACGTGCTTATGGCTGGCGCTGGAGGCGCCTGGGACTGCGGAGGATCCGAAACGATTTCAGCCTATGAAAGAGAGTTATTGGGTTGGATAACATGCACCAACCTTTCCTCATCTGCCACCAACACTCGTATCGGGGATTTATATACCACCTCATCCTGCTACACGATTGATCTCAGCCCGCCAGACAGGCGGCTTTATGTGTCTAATCTTCAGCATATAAGTTACTTCGATCAACAAAGGACAGCAGGAAATCAAGAGCAGTTTCAAATTGGCCTGCGCACTAACGGCGCTCTTATACACCTGGCTAACAAAAGGGGTGTCGATGTCGTGCCGGCGGACAATGACCTGGCATTGAGTTCAACACATGCTATCTATGAGGGTGATCTGTTTGATCCCAAATCCTCAATCCAGATTACACCCTGGACACGGCCAAACAGCAACGGATATACAGTCTACCCAAACAACGTTCAACCAGACTGGATCGCACTAGATAATTTCAGGTATGATTCTGATTCGAGCGGGGCACTTATCTTCGATTTTTATTCAGACTTTAGGACAGCTCCGATCATTAGAGAGGATTCATGGATTGGCGCGGAAACGAAGGATTACCAATTTGATGCTCCAATTGAAGTAGTCAATAGGAGTACGCTTGTTGTCGGGACAGATATATCTGTTACCAAAAAGCTGCTTATATCTCCTGGTAGTACTGTACATATTAGCCTGGGTGCCGTCTTGGCATTGGGTTCTCAAAGTGTATTGGATCTTCGCCAGGGTTCAACTCTTATTGTGGAAGGCACCTTGGTCTCAAATGGCCTTATATCTCGTTCGCCACGAGCAAAACTCATCGTTAGAGAGAATGGGCGTATTCAATCGACACTGGGTGAAGACTAGCCTGTCAACGACAAATAAATGCGTGAATATTCTAGAAAACAAGATGACTTTAGCAACGAGATGCTTTAAGTTATACCCGATTCTGTTTACGGAAGCGGCCCATGATGTTTAGAACAAACAACACATTAAACCTCGTTTCGTCATTCCACTCTGGTTATGAAAATAAGAACCATCCTCGTTATATCGATTTTCTTTCTCGTTCTACTTATAGCGGGTTTTAATTGGGAAGCATTCTCAGAACCTATCCCGATATTTTTGCTTTTTACCACTGTAAATTTGCCCATTGGTCTTTCAATGCTCGCAGTCTTGGCCATTTTGGGCGCCGTGATGTTGGCTTTAATTGGCAAAACGCAAACGGTAGCGCTGTTTGAACATCGTAGTTTAACAAAGCAACTCAGTGAAGCCCAAAAGCTCGCCAACAAGGAAGAAGAGTCTCGATTTAGGGATCTGAAAAACCTACTTGGTGAGGAGATCGAATACATGCATCGTAAGCTGGACATGATCATTGAGCACATGGATATCGAGATACCACAAGACGCTGAACCTGTCCCGCATGGAGAAGCGGAAATCCCAGCAGAATCACCACCCAAACAGCTCGAAGAGTAAACCTCGAGGGTTTAAGGCATTTCCTCTTTGCCGTCTTCATCTAGCACACTGAACTTTAACATCATGCCAGCCTCCAGATGCTCCGCTATATGGCAGTGCATCATCCAGTCTCCTGGATTAGACATATCTATCAGGAGATCAATGGTAGACCCCACTGGCATAATTGAAGTATCCTTCCAGACGAGATTTTGGTTTGGCACCCCATCAATAGCCAGCACTAAATACCGTTGTCCATGCACGTGAAAGGGATGGTTGTGCGATCCTTGAGAATCCTGACCCCAAAAAGCCCAGCCCCAGAAAAATTATTAAAGCATAAAGACGCATTCGAAAACCCTTAAGAGTTGTGTAGAAAATGACTGGTGTAGAGTACAAATTCGACTTCCATACATCCATTTTAACAGAAAATAACTAAGCAGGCTCTTCTAGATGTACCCTTAAAATGCTTCTGCGACTTTTCTTGGCATTATTTATGATATGCTTTTCAAACAAGTAGAATTTATATCAAAGAATTTATTAATTAGGTATACTACGCCAAATAGGATGAAAGTAACGACTATAATTGTAACCTAATCGCATTCTATCCAAGCCCCTTCTGTACCCCTTTCAGTTCCGTATTCCTGATAGCAGTTCCCCCGGCCTTCATAGTGTGTAAGGATATGGAGAAATGATGATTGTGATAACTGTAATCACTGTGTGACATGGCTAACCCAAAGCATCTTGCCGTATTAAAGCAAGGCGTTGAAACTTGGAATAAATGGCGTGAAGAACATCGCAATATCCAACCAGATTTAATTGGAGCAGATCTTCGTGGAGTGGATTTAAGTGGGGCAAACTTGAAAGATGCGAACCTCTTTGCAGCCAATTTACAAGGCGCCGACCTTCGATGGGCATATTTAATCAAAGCAAATCTCTTTGAGTCAAACTTATCAGGTGCAAAACTTTTTCGTGCTGATCTAAGCATGGCAAATTTTGTACGTGCTAAGCTTTATAGAGCAAATCTTTACAGAGCCCGTCTTTTCCGAACGAATTTGAGCAGAGCCAACCTTTGTGGAGCCAATCTCCATGAGGCCAGCTTATCCCGTGCGATTTTATTCGGTGCTAAATTAGTAGGTGCAAATTTAAAAGGAGCTGATCTAAGCGAAGCCAACCTAAATAGCGTCGACTTAAGTGGGGCAATAATAGATAAGGACACCAACCTCCAAAAAACGAAAGATGTCGTTTCGGGCGTAAATGGAATTTATTCCAACAGCACTGATTCGGCTGCATTAATCGTGCTGTCGCCTAGAGGAGATTCCATGCTGGGGCCAAGTGCTGAGGCGGTGGTTCAAAGTCTTTCACGAGCACGTCGTTTTCATAGCCTATCTCTTGTTTTAGCCATCTTTGCGCTTGGCATTCTCATCATGAGTCCAATCGAATGGCGTATGTCCGCATTCGGTAACTATAAAGCACCCATCGAGGCGTTTACCTTATTTGCGATGATTTTATCAGCCGGCGCGCTGAGCTTCACAAAAGCCTTTTTGGAAGATGCGTATGATGGGACGCGATGCCTAAGAGATCGAGACAGCGCCATGGTTGTTGGTCGTTTCCCTTGGATTTTAACTCGATTCACGGGCCACCGATGGGACAAGCGTATTTTGTCTTTTGTATTACGGTTTTGCCTGGCCTTTCACCCTGCTATCTACATCTTTATGCCTCATGCAACACTGATGTGGTATGATTGGATATTGGGCGGTATGCTTGCACTCTTCAGTACCTGGGTCTTTATTCTGTCTCAAAAATACCAGCGGCCTATCCTCTTCGATTCGAAAACTGAGGTATACAAGAACCGTGATATCAATACAATCAGTGCACAACTTGACGAGGTTCTGGACTTAATCAAGAATGGAAATATAGCTAAGAAGAAGCTTCAGAAAGTACCCGTCAAAAAAGCTTCTAATGGTAAGAAGAGAGCAAAAACGCCTAAACGGCTAGCTGAACACATCCCTGAACAGTTTATCGAAAACCAGATTGTAGCAAAAAAATCAAAAGTCTCAGCTAAATCCAAATAATTAATGTATTGGCTTTAGTCCATCCAGTACCCAGGGCATCAATTCTGAAATTGTTGGGTGAACCAACATTGATTTTCGATAATTCTTACAGGGCAGCCCGCCATACATATACGCAGCAAACATATTTATAATCTCATCTGCACCTGGGCCTATTATAGATGCCCCTATAATAAGATCGGAATCGGCATCAACCAATAGCTTTGCAAATCCTTGCGTCTCTCCCATCTCTTTTGCTCTACTGATACGCGACATCTCTCTCGTTGCTTTTAGTACCTTATGTCCTTTCTCCAGAGCTTCCTTTTCAGAGAGACCAACCCTCCCAAGTGGTGGATCACAAAATAGCGCGTATACCGGAATTCGATCTGATAGCTTTCTGGGTCCCCCTTTGTGATAGTCTAGTACAATTTCTGCATCATATACCGCCGTATGGGTAAATGCACCATGTCCATTTACATCGCCTACGGCAAAAACACCGTCAACATTTGTACGGCAGTAGTCATCTACGCTGATATAGCCTCTTTTATTCGTATTAATTCCGGCAGCCTCAACATTGATGGTATCTGAGTTGGAGACCCGTCCTATCGCGAATAGCACATGAGAACCTGTTATATCCTTGCTCTCACCATCGTGATCAATAGATAGGGTCACCCCACCCCCTGGTGCTGGCTTACAGCGCTTAACACTGGACTCCAGAATTATGTCAATCCCTTCATTTTCCAAAATTTCCTTCACAGATACAGCCACATCCTGATCTTCTTTATTCATCAGTTGAGAGCCACGCGCCAAAACAGTAACTCTAGAGCCAAACCGACGAAAGATCTGGCTAAATTCCAGCCCTATGTACCCCCCACCTACAACAATTAAATGACCGGACACGTCCTCTAATTCAAGGACT
>JAHQVL010000041.1 GCA_019634345.1 Rhodothermaceae bacterium | reverse complement strand
CTACAATTCGTTTGTAAACACGATCTAATGTAGCGCTTTCTGCATGTGGCTTGCACGTTCATCGTGCGGATTTAAGTCCAAAGCTTGCTTGTAATAGGCGCTTGCTTTTTCTAGTTCTCCGCGCATTAGCTCGCTATCGCCCAGCCCAACCAAAGCACCTGATGAGCCTGGATAGGCTTCATGATATTGCTGAAAGGTCCAAGCCGCATAGTCAAAGTCTTGCTCTCCTAAAATGCGATAGCCGAGCCTGGTATAGTAATGTTCAGGTACACTGACTTCTATGCCCAAGCGGTTTGAAAGTGCGTGGTAGTGACGTTCTACAATACTTATGTCATTGTCCGTAAGTAGGTGTTCTGGCACCGTCCATCCCTCGTACGTCCATTCGAGAGCATCATATAGACTTCGGTAAACAACCGAAACATGATCTTCCTCATCATACGCCTCAAACTTCCAGCGGAATTCTTCGGCAGTGTGTGCCTTGAGCACTTCAGCAAAAGCCTCCACCCCAAGCATTGTATTTCCTCCTTCGTTGCCTATACTTAAATGAAACGCCCCTGGATAGGCCACCCCTTCTGAGTAGAGATGAAGAGCTCGTTGCACTTGCTGCTGGTTATTTCTGCCAAGGCTTGGACTAATCGCAAAATAGGCATCGAATGCTTCCGGGGTTTGAAGCATTGCATAGACGGTGAATAAGCCTCCTAGCGAATGGCCGACAAGTGCTCGATATGATGATGTGTTATAGCGCTCATCGATGAAGGGCAACATCTCATCTGTGATAAACCGTAAAAAAGCCTCCGCTCCACCACTAGTGGTACTTTGGCCACCTGGCCCCGCAGGGGTCAAGTCACTAAATCGAGTTGGCCGGCCATTCCGAATGGTATTTGGGATACCTACAACAATCATTGGTGGCATGCGCTCGCTCGCAGCCAGATGCTCCGTGATAGCTACAGCATTTCGAAAGCTCCACTCTCCATCTAGTGCAATGAGTACCGGATAAGGCGTTCCTGAATGACTATAGGCACTCGGTGTATGGATGAATAACGATCGTTCCTCGTCTAATAGACGTGAATGAAGGCTCAACTGCTCCCCGTTACTTAGCATACCGGGTTGCGAGGTGGCAGGGAGTGATAGGAACTGAAGGATGAAAAAACAGAAGAAAAGGCGAATCATGGGCCGGGATTGGTTTGTCCAAACCCAAACTACTAAAGAATTAATAGATAAACAACGGCTCATCGCTTCATTTGCAAGCGGTCTCATCAAGCAACCACTTCATCGCCCCATTCAACAGCTTCTGATACTCATCTGAGTCATACGCATCGCCCCTATGGCCCATCGCCGAATAAAGAGACCTTCCAGTACCAACACATCGATTCCAGACAACGGGATGATCTCCCATCCTTAGATCTTTTCTGGAAAACAAAAATTTGTAATGCGGATTGTACGTGCCTTCATCCACCGAGAGGAGCACGTTAAACCCCTTATCTCGAACACTCTCATCCCATGAATACCATTCTTCATTATGCTCCCATCTTGGAGGCAGTGTTTGCATAGCAACATGGCTTGTATCGTCTACTAATACAGTAGCTTCTTGAAATTGGGGCCCCATGATGTGCGCAATGAATGCTGCCCCTATCAAAGTTTCCACGTACCATGACCAATCGGAATGGGAGTCATCACCTGCTCCGTGCAAACCCAGCCATCCCCCTCCTGCTTCAAGCCACTGTTGGAATGCCATTTCCTGAGAATTGCTCAGCACATCCCCTGTGACATTGTTGAAGATCACTACCGAAAAACCATCCAAATCTTCTGGATTAAATACAGCACTGTTTTCAGTATGGAAAATACCCAGTCCTTGCTCTTCAGCCAATGTATTGAAAAAAGCGTTACCCGCTTTTATCCCACTGATATGACGGAATGAATTCGTTTTGGAGAATACGAGCACAGCAGGCTGGGTAAGATCTTCCGGCACCTCAGGGGGCACTGCTTCATGATGGTTTGAAGGGAAAATCAGGTTCCACGCTCCAACATTACAGGCCCCCACCAATAGCCCTGATACAAGCACTCCAATACATGCGAGAATTCCTATTATCGATTTGGTGATCAAAATATACTACCGGAAGTTAGGACTCTAGACTGCCTCAATTGAATACTCACCTGATATTAAAAGGCCCTTCTTCATGCCGTACATCAACATCAGCCCGATACGTTGCAAGGGCTTCTTCTATGGATGGCTCTACCTCGGTATTAAAGATATATAACGTTGATAAGTGAGGTAGAGCTGCAATATGGAATACATAGGGGTTCGCAAGCTCGGTATTCGATAGATTCAACAATTCCAATTGAGCCAACTCCTTGAGATAGACCATTCCCGACCCATCTACAGCCGTATTGGGGACATACAATTCTTGCAGATTCTCCATAGCGGCGATATGAAAGAATGCGTCATCGGATATCTCAGTCCCCACTAGGGATAAGCTCGATATGTATGACGCATAAGGACGCAATGCGCCAATAGTGTTGTCGTTAACTTGCATGCTTGAAGGAAATTGAACCGAGACGGCAAACAATGAAGAATCGGAATCAGCATCTACCCGAACATCAAGCCCCAGGGGTGTTACCGCTTCCTTAAATGCAGTATACAATGATCTGAACTCTTGCCTGCTCCTTATACGTTGAATATGTGCGCCACGTAAATTGGGTACATAACGTTCAATCTGACTAGCCAACATTGAATCTGCCGGCCCAGCTCCGTATAACATTTCTTGATCCGCTCCTTCAGAGATCCACCATTCAATTAGATCTAATTCAACTTGCTTTAGGCGGGATTTCCCTGTAGGCGGCATTACCTCATCGTCTGTTTGCGGCAAAACGATACGCCGGTACAATTCACTTTCTTCCGGCAAACCTGCGACCAATATACTATCTCCACTCTTCCCTCCCGCCTTCATAAGTGGATAGGTTGCCAAATTAAGATCCCCCTTTGTCTTATTCTCATTATGGCAACTCATGCATCTTGCTTCAAGAATGGGTCTTACTAAGTCCTGGTATATCCCGGATTCATTGAGTGGCTTGTTCAGCAAAGAAGCCTCACTGGCTCTAGGAAGGGCATCGGCAAGAAAGCCTTCTCCATGCGTCAATGATCCCCCCTGGTGCCCTGTGTAAACCAATGCTACATTCGCAGCAAGTAATACAGCTAAGACGCGGTTTATTTGACGTGGAGTTCTTGATTGGAATACCAATAGTGCTCCGATAAGCAATAGTACAGCTACTAAAACGCTACCTTGCAGATGGAGCTGTACCAGTTTCCCACCATAATCACCGGAGGCATATAAAAGATATCCAGCACATACTGCCACCACTGTACTTCCTATAGTAATCAACCACCCTATCTTCAGGATCGACCAAAATTCTTTGATCTTCCCCTGCCGGATGAATAGGTAGTATACAGTGAACGTTGGAACAAGAACGATCGGAAAATGCACCGCAATAGGATGTAAACGACCAAGAAAGGCCAATATGCTTGGGGATTGTATAGAGGGCGGGGGCACAACCAACAAGCTTACTACTCCAAGTAGCACTATCGATAAAACACCAAATATATATCTCACCCTGGTCGCAACAACTGTCATGCGTGAATCGGATTCAAAAGACCTGTGCTGTCGGCAAACTGAATCCCTTCAACTCCCCAGATATGAAGGATCGATTGATAGAGGTTTGCTAGTGGTGTTTTAGGATCGAAACTTACATGCATACCCGTTTGCAAAGCGCCTCCAGCCCGGCCTCCTAATAAAATAGGAAGATTAACGGGCGAGTGCCGGTTTCCATCTCGAAGCCCTGATCCAAAGAGAACCAGGCTATGATCCAGTAATGTCCCGTCCCCTTCAGGAATCGATTTAAGCCGGTCAAGTAAATACGTGTATTGTTCGATGTGCCATCGATTGATTCGTTCATACTGATCCAGTTGACGCGGGTCATTTTTATGATGCGATATCGAGTGGTGATTACCAGACACGCCTTCGAGAAACGAGAAATTTCGATTGCTCACCGAATTACCAAACATAAACGAAGCAAAGCGAGTGGCATCGCTCCAGAAAGCGAGCGCAATAATATCCAGCATCAGGCGTGTTTTCTCTGTCACATCCATACCTGATTTATATTCCACAAAGTCCTGAATGCGACTATCCATCGACACAATTTCCTTCTGAATATCAGGGGTAATATGGTCCTTAAAAGCCTCAATACGATCTCTACTTTCAATTCTTTGTTCAACGGACCGGATCGCCTCCAGGTACTCAGCCAGCTTGTTCTGATCTTCAACTCCTAGATCATTCTTTAGTGAATGGGCATCTTCCAAGACCTGGTCGAGCACACTTTTTCGCCATGCGGGCACCTCCTCTTCTGGGCGGCCGGGAATAAATCGTTGAAACAGCCGATCAAATGCCATGCGAGGTTCAATTTCCTTTGAACAAGGTTGTGTAGCCGATTTCCATGAAATCGAAGAACCGTATAGCCGAGTAAATCCCACATTCTTGTCCACGCCCGACGTGATCCGATCAATACCATACACGAGCGAAGGAAACAGCGTCTCATGCCCGTGATGCTGCGCCAAAATCTGATCCAGAGAAACGCCACCGCTATTGATATTGGCTCCCGTTGTTTTCTGAATCCGCATACTGGTCAGAAAATTTGCGGTCTTGGTATAATGCCCATCTTCGCGCGTGTCCGAATTTTTATTCATCAAATGGGATACAACGAGGAGATCCTCTTTTAACCCAGACAACGGGGCCATTATGGGAGAAAAATTGAACTCAGTTCCTGCTTCATCGGGCGTCCACTTATCGGGGTGAACGCCGTTCGGCATAAATAAAAATGCTGCACGCTTGGGTGCCAGAGAACGAGTACGAAGAGAGCGAGGCATAAGGCTCTCAAAAAAGGGTAATGCAATAGTAGCCCCGATTCCTCGCAGGGCACGTCGTCGTGTAATGGGGCGGTGTAACATCATGGGGCCTCGGTTTCGATGTCAGGGTCACTTTTTTTGTACCGGAAAGGGTAGCTTGAAGCAACGGCCTGAATGAAGGCAACACTATCAAAATCGGTATCGAGGAGTGTGTTTGTCAAGGCATCCACAGTCCGTTTATCCTGAAACCTGATGCTTCTGCCCAACGCAAAGGATAACATCTTCCTCGAGAAATTTCTTGCAAAGAGGGCTTTACGCGTAAGTAGGATTTGTTTGAGTTCAGCAGGACCATTAAACTGCACTCCATTTGCTAACTCTCCAAACGCATCGACAGGCTCAACGCCATAGGTATCCCTCCATCGGCCAATAGCATCAAAATTCTCTAAGCCTATACCTAAGGGGTCCATGCGCTGGTGACACTGAAAGCAGGCTGGTGATTCACGATGCTTAAGTAGAAGGTCTCGAATATTTGACTGCCCTAAAGTAGGTTCAGCTTCGTTACTAGCCTGCTCTTCAAGTTCTGGCACATCTGCAGGAGGCGGAGGCGGGGGTGTCCCCAAAAGTTGTTCGAGTACCCATTTCCCTCTGTTCACGGGGCTTGTCCGAGTTGGAAATGAAGTCATCGTTAATACACTACCCAAACCAAGAACTCCTCCACGAGTGCGGTTATTCAAAGCCACCAGGCGGAGTTCATCTCCTTCAACTCCGTTCAGCCCATAATGAGCAGCCAATGATTGGTTCAAAAATGTATAATCGCTATCAATTAGGTCCAATAGATTGCGCCGTTCTGTAAAAACATGATGTACGAACGAAACGGCTTCGTCATACATGGCCTTTCGGAGCGAAAGTGAGAACTCAGGAAACAGGGCAACGTCTACCTCATGAACATCAAGCAGGTCATCGATTTCAAGCCACTGGCTTGCAAAGCTTTCTGCCAAACGTCGTGACTTGGGGTCAGCTAGCATGCGAACAATATGTTTCCTCATCACCGAAGGATCATGCAAATCCTCTCGATAAGCTGCATCTAACAGCGCATCATCTGGACCGCTGGACCACAGGAAATAGGACAGCCTGGAAGCCAGTTCAAAATTGGATACTGGATAAGGATGCGAGACCGGTTGCTCTTCTTCTCGCCTATATAAAAAATGAGGCGAAACCAGCATGTATTTAATGCTCTCTTGGATACCGAGATCGAACCGAGCGGACGTGGACCCCGATGCTTTCTCATAAACTTCCGTAAAGATGTCCATAAGTTGGACTTTCTCATTATTGTCTAATGGCCGCCGGTAGGCCCTCAGAGCTAAAGGATAAAGGGTTTTTGCCGCTGCAGAACGAGCGGCCGATGTCCATACGGAAACCGATTGCACAAACGAACTCCACTGCAACCGCATTTTTTGCCATCCGGAAGGGGGAAAGGAAGCCCCTCTTATTGGACTCCAAAGATGAGCATCTCTCGACAGCTTTGTCACGATAGAATCGGAGGCCGCAAAATATCGCTCCATAAGGAGCGGCGTGATGTAGAGTACTTTGGCCTGATTATCAAACCCTTCTCCTCCTGATGCATCAGCGGGAAAAAAGGCCCTGGTGTCAAAGTCTACACCGAGTACATCCAGGACGGTATAACGGTACTCACGGTTGCTTAGCCGGCGCAGTACGACTTGACCAGGATCGGGCTCACTTAATGCACTGTCCAATATGGCTTCGATCCCTTCAATCAACGTCTTTTTTTCATCAGCAGGAATAGGTGGTTTTACAGAAGGAGGCATTTCTCCCGATCGGATCTGATCTACCACATTTACCCACGTTGGCCCATTCTTTATTATTCCGACAATGAAATCGAAGCGTTCAAGATTGAGACCTCCCTTTTTATCCGGTTCATTATGGCAGGAGTAACAGTGCTGTTTTAGGATAGGCCTCAGCGTCTGCCGGTAATATTTAAGCTGCTCATCCTCTTGGGCCTGGGCCAAGTTGCACATATTCCAAACCAATGCGACCAGGAAAAATGCAATCATGTACGAGGGGTGGCGCATAAGCTTGGGCGTCCAACGTTTAAGAGAATACAGAGAAGAATATAAGCAATTCAGAACAGACCGTGCAGCGATACGATACACAAAAAAAGCCGATGTACAAATATGAATGCGCTTAATAGCATATCTAGACGCACTATTCTACCGATTGGGCTTCTCCTCTTCCTGGCAACTACTCCCCTTCATGCACAGGACTTCTCTTTATGCTCTGTAGTTGATGCTAAACATAAGGTTGTCACCTTGGGCTGGAATCGGCCACATGAACAGGTTAATGGGTATTCATTTGAGTACAATGGACACGAAGTAACGCCCTATCGCCCTACGATCGAAGACACAAATCAGCTTTCTTTTCGGGAAGGCGTAGGGTATGGCAAGCACATTTTTAAAATTTCCGGCTTTAATTCCGAGTTGACCACAAATGAGGTAGTCGTACATCTAAAAAGGCCTCATTATTACACGGCTCTTGTACCCGGCTTATTTCAAGCCTTGCATCAGGATCGTTATGTAACTTCGTGTGAATCTCGTCCCCGAGTTGCAAATAGAATATTGGGTGTAGCAGAACCTGCGATTTTATTTGCAGGAACTGGATTTTCCACGGTCCTCTGGTTGCGATTTTTCAAACATAAGAACGCTGCCTTAAATGCCAGGGATACGTATCTGAACACCTTGCGTGGAGAAGAACTTACATTGTGGCGGCTAGAACGGGACAAGGCCAAGGACCTATTTCCCCAGGCAATGGCCGTATCCATTGCCACCCTTACAGTTAATGCAATTACTACGTTCTTTCTCTCCCCTCGAGGCAAAGCCTCCATTAAAGGAGGATTTGCTCTTGACTGCAATACGCACCCCGGCAATGTTGGACTCTGCTTAAAGCTTTGAATGGATCATTATGGGGCCTAAATTTTCGTTTCTTCTTGTATTAATTGCAGCCATTGTACTCTCTAGCTGTGATTTAAACTCATTTCCAGCAGACCCTCTGCCAACCGTTCCTCCATCGGTGCAAGAAGACATCACGTTGCTGAGAAGTTTATCACCGTATTACATGAGTGGGTATTCGATCATTCAGCCAGGAGTTACACTCACCATTGAACCAGGCACAGAGATCATTGCCGATCACCAGAATTGTAGAAGGGATGAATTTGGGTCCTGCGCCACACTTATTGTGTCGAAAGGAGGCTATATAATTGCTGATGGTACTCCCGAAGAACCTATCGTTTTCACTTCAGAGAATCAGAGTAGAGGGGATTGGGGCGGCATTGTTGTAAATGGAAATGCCCCTTGCAATACGGGCCCAGATACGGAGCCCCTAGCCCAAACAGGCCCTTATTGCGGCACTGATCCGGCAGATAGTAGCGGCGTTATCAGGCACGTCATTGTCGAATACGCTGGCGCCATTGCCATTGACTCCTCACTCCATTATCCAAGCAGTATCGCATTACACGGAGTAGGCAACCGAACACTTGTTGAGCACGTGCATGCAACAACGAGCGACTATAACGGCATCACGATGGTCGGTGGTACCGTTGATGTACGCTACGCTCTAGCAACATGTGCTTCAGAAAATGGGTTTGCATGGCAAGATGGATGGCAAGGGCGGGGCCAGTTCTGGATTTCTCAGCAATGTAATGAGCGTGCTGACTCAGGCATTTTTGGTGCAAGCGTGACACCATGGGGAGATGATCTCAACACAGAACCTCGTTCAAACCCCACGATCTTCAACTTCACTCTGTTGGGTTCCCCTGACAGAGAAGCAGGCCGCGAGGGCATTGAGTTAACTCTTGGTACTGGGGCAACCCTCGTAAACGGGATTGTTTTTAACCACCGGCAAAAGGGATTCTGGATAAACGACCCTGAGTCGTGTGTATTCATTGAGGACGGCAGTATTACCGTAAGCAACACGTATTTCGCCAGCAACGAACGGGATTTCACGAACCGATGTGGAGAAAATGCGCTGTTTGAAGCAACAGGAAGCGTTGTAGGAACAAGTAACATCCTTGAAAACCCGTTTAGCCTCTCCAATCCCAATTTGATGCTAAACGTACAGGGTAGAGAGTTCCCTGTTGACCCATCTGCTGCAACCCTCGAATGGTTCGAACCTGCAACCTATATAGGGGCAGTAGGAGATGAAGATTGGACCACCCCCTTGCGAGCGACAAGAGAATAAAACGTACAGAGTAGTTCAGAGACTCACTAATATACTGAGAACATTCCACTTTACACACTGCACTTTACACCCAGACATCTTATCGAGATAAGATGTCCAACGTCAACGGATCTGGCTTTCCACTAAAGAACTTACTCAATGCATCTTTGAACAAATTATCTTCTTCCGAAACCTGGTCAAACAACGTCACGCTGGACCAAAACTTGAGGTTATCGGGGTAATTAAATATATGTTCAATTCGACTCTCCGCAATCTGCAATACCAGCCTGGTACACTCTTTCAAGCGGGCTCCGAGCACAGGATGATCAAGGTAGGCAGCCGCTTCATCAATAGAATTGATTGCATAGCGGTGGGAGCGCTCACTGGCTCCTAATCCCTTCAATTGGGGAAAGATATACCACATCCAATGCCCTTGCTTTTTCCCATCACTTAGTTCTTTCACAACAGCGGGATATATTTCTTCCTGTGCATGAACAAATCGATCTGGATTGAATGTATCCTTCATAGCTTGATAAATACTTGTTTTGTTTGAACTACGCATACTACTCACACAATAAGGTCCGAACTTCGGACAGATGCCTGATACCCATCAGCAACATACAGCCTCTAATCCCCTTCCCACTCAATTTGCAGATGGCAACAATCTTCAAGCATAGTATACATACTAGATATTAACAAAATTGTTATGTTCCCGAAATTTACACTCTCAAATCTCCTCGCTGCATTGCCTTGACAGCAAAGTCGCAAGCACGTGCAGTAAGGGCCATGTATGTAATTGAAGGATTTTGACAAGCAGAGGATGTCATACAAGCCCCATCGGTTACAAACAGGTTGGGTACATCATGCGCCTGGTTATTTCCATTCAGGACAGAATCTTTAGGATCTCTTCCCATCCGGGCAGTACCCATTTCATGGATAGCATCTCCAGGAGCTGTTGATTCTAACCGATCAAACAGATAGATCTCTTCAGCACCTGCGGCTTCCAGCATTTCGCCAGCAGACGCTCTCATGTCTTTGCGCATCTCTAACTCGTTTTCCCCCAGTTCACAACTCATATGCAACAAAGGGATGCCCCATTGATCGGTTTTCTCACCATCTAGGTACACATGGTTATCATAGTTAGGCAGCATTTCCCCGAATGCATTCATGTACATTCTCCAAGGACCAGGCTCGCGCAAGCTCTCCTTCAACGATGCACCAATGCCGCGATTTCCTCCTCCTCGTCCCCAACCTGCTCGCCCCGCGCCTCCGCCATAATGAAAACCGCGCACATAGTTGGGCTGGTCGGTATCTCCACCAACGTTCCTGAATCGAGGTATATATGTAGATGCAGGACGATTCCCAATAAAATACCGGTCTTCAAAACCTGGAATCAAACCAGATCCTCCAACATGAAAATGATGATCCATTAAATAATGGCCTAACGTTCCACTCGAATTGGCTATTCCATTCGGAAAACGATTGGATTTCGAGTTGAGCATGATTTGCGTGCTCCCCAACGCAGACGCACAAAGAAAGATCAACTTACCCTTGACTTCCATCTCCTCTTTAGTGACACGATCCACCACACGCACACCAACAGCACGGTCCTTTTCTTCATCGTAGAGAATACTGTGCACTACACTATCCGGACGAAGCGTGAGATTACCCGTTGCCTGGGCAGCAGGTAGCGTTGAGCTCTGGCTACTGAAATAAGACCCGGTAGAGCACCCACGAGCACAAGGCCCACAGTAATGACAGGCAGCCCGACCATTAAGCGCCTCAGTCAGAATAGCCATTGGGAAGATAGTCATCGTGCGGCCGGGAAAGGCTTCCTCAACGCTTTTTCGAAAGTGCTTTTCGACAGCATTCATCTCCATCGGCTTTTGGAAAATGTTATCCCGTATTGCCGGACTATTCATCGGCTCCCCATTGACCCCAATAAATCGTTCAACATATTCATACCAGGGTTCAATATCTTCATACCGGATAGGCCAATCTATACCATGTCCGTCTTTGAGAGGCGCTTCAAAATCCATTGGACTCCAACGAGGGACTCCACGCCCCCAGGTTAGAGAGCGCCCCCCTACCACATCCCCACGTACCCAGAAAAAGGGCTTATCCTCTACATACGGCTGCTCTGAATCTTTCGCAAAAAAATGCTTTATAGGACCACTAATCGCCCCATTTGGATAATCCGTCTTCGTCTCTTCAGGGGTCTTTCGGCCCCTGTGCTCTAACTCCCAAATGTGCTTATGCTCAGTAGGGTAGTCGCCATGAAGTTGCTCGCGTCCTCTTTCAAGTACAAGCGTTTTAAGCCCCTTTTCGGTCAATTCTTTGGCAGCCCAGCCACCAGCAACTCCCGACCCGACCACAATCGCGTCGTATTCTTCGTTTTTTATGATGGAAAACGTCTTCATAAATCGTTTACTCTGTAATCGAGCACTAGGCCCATGCTTTGCCAACTTCAGAAAATGGGACATCTCCCCGGTATGGTGTCATTGGATTAAGATGGAGTTCTTGAGTAGCTCCAACTTCTGAAGTGTAGTAGCCAGAAATCGTAAGTTCTTTTAGCGTAGCAATAAAGGGGCGCCCGTTAGCACGTCTCTTTTCCTCGAACGCGTTGCGTTCTGCCTCATCCATTGCATCCAAATCAGGGAATGCTTCGGTGTCAAGCTTATCAAGCAATTCAAATTGCTCTGCATCCGTGCATTTCATGAAGGCATTTCCAAGCGTTTCTTTTGCGAGATCATCCACTTCCGCTAAGCCATCTAGAAATGATTTTCGCCGCTCCTCGGAATAAAAATCGGTGAGCATTGCATCAATAAAATCAGCAACACCAGCTTCCTTTGCACCGGGAGTATCTGTTGTTGGAATGATGTGCTCGCTCATAATAACCAACAAATCATGCTGGTTTTGAGTGAGTGTCCGGAATGGACCTTGACTAGCCTGGCATCCACTCAAAATACCGGCCATTGTAGGACCTGATACGGCAAACCCCAACAGCGCGGAGATCCGTTTGACGGCCTCTCGTCTATCCATAAGACTGTATGTAGTTAGTGGGAAAAGAAAGGTGCTCTAAGATATGGGTTCCTGGGGGGAAACTGCAACACAGGTTGCGTCCTTATTTGCCAATTTGATAGTCAAGAAGTACTCTCTTACAAACCGGCTTAAATCGATGAAACTATGAATCTTGTGCTTCGCTTCGTTTTCTTAGGATTGCTTTGTATGCCTTATTCTGTTGCAGGGCAAGAAATAAATCAGGCCTTGCATATAGCTCCGACCCATCCATGGATTCAATATAATGGCCGTTGGACATTCAAGGACTCCACAGAAGCACGCGCAGAATGGCAAGGCTCGTCCATAACCATTTGGTTAGAAAGCAATCACCTTGAGGCTACGTTAGATGGTGGAACGAAAACCGAGTATTTTAGAATCATCACAAACGACAATGTCTCAGCCACTCGAAAAATCGCGGTATCTCCTGGCAAGTTTACCTACACGTTGGCTGACTCTCTGCCTCCTGGGAGAAACAAGGTTGACACCCCCATTGCAAACGGATTCGCTAATCGTTAAGCTATCGCCAGACTGGACACGTTTCCAACTCAAAGCAATTACTCCTAAAGACGGCGAGCGCCCTGTCTACCACACAAGACTAACAATCAGTCCCATAGGCCCACAAAGCCGAGTTGATATAGATGACATATCAATGTCGGTAAGACCCGCTGAGAAGCAATGAGTGTACATACGATTGATGATGTTATAAGAGAGCTCACACAAATCATTGATACAGCCAAAGATCAACCTTCACGGCTTGGGTATTTCCCAGCGCTCTATCGCAAAGTAACCTTAGCAGTCAAAAAGGGGATTGAAGCAGGAGATTTTGAGGACGGCCCTAGAATGGAACGGTTAGATGTGATCTTCGCTAAAAGATATCTTGATGCACTTACCCTCGCTAAAACAGGTCAAGAACCAACAGAGTCCTGGCAAATAGCCTTTAAAGCCACGAAGTCGAAGAAGCCTCTCGTCCTGCAACACCTACTCCTTGGCATCAATACCCATATCAATCTTGACCTGGGGATTGCCGCAGCAGAAACAATGCAAGGGCAGGATATTCAGCTACTCAAGAATGATTTTGATAAGATCAACCAGATTCTCTCATCCTTAATCGATGGAGTGACGAAGGAGCTCGAAGAGATTTCTCCCATGCTAAAACGATTTGGTTTATTATCTGGAAAGGTCGATGACTACTTGGCCCGATTCGGTGTGGAGATTGCAAGAGAATACGCCTGGAGCGTAGCTCTGAAGTTCGCTCGTTCAGCACGATCAGAATGGCCCACTCGAATCAATGAACAAGATGCTGAAGTCTACTCCTTCGCAAAAAAAATCCGCCGCCCTGGCAGAAGCCTGCGCTTCGCACTCTTTCTCGTTCGGATGACAGAGCGAAGGTCAATCAAGCGAATCATAGAGATTCTAGAGTAGGATTGAGCAATACGTTCATTTCACCTTAATAGCAACAAACGTCACGTCATCCGACTGATCTTCCTCCCCTTGCCATTCTTTAAGTACCTGTTTGCATGATTCGATAACGTCTTCGCATTCACTGGCGCCTATTTCTCTGAGAAGCGCCTCAGCTTTGTGATATCCCAGGATCTCACGATCTTTATTAAACTGTTCTG
>JAHQVL010000364.1 GCA_019634345.1 Rhodothermaceae bacterium | reverse complement strand
GAATTCAATAGGAACGGAAGCCCTCAATGGTTGAGGGCATGGAAAAGCCTGGCTGTTTCAGCCCGGCTTTTTTCAGTGGTGCGCCAGAGATGGTTTTGTTCACCAGCGAGGTAATCTACGAATTCTGGATTTCGCAGAACGACAAAAAACACGAAATAGTTAGCGAGGTAACAGATTCAGGAACCCCCTACACGATTTGATCCATAAGCCTTGGGATATGCTAGAAATTTATCGTAGGTTATCCGAAAGCTTCTTAGATCACACATGCCTCCACTCTTTAAAGACAAGACCGCCTTCCTTACCCCTGGGCGGTCTTGCTTTGCATACAGCATGTCCTGCGTGGTCAATGTTTGGCCATATGACCCTGCCTTCCGCAGTCGGATTGCAACATCTGTTTGACTCGCGAGAAACGAAATTCAATCGCTCCAATCCATCGGCTCTGGCGATTATATGGTACTCCTCAAATCAGGTCCGAAACATCGACTGAGCCGGAAGTACCGAGACGAGATCCCAGAGAAACTTGGACTATTGTAAGTGTTATCTGGATTGTGCCGCCATCCACTCCATAATAGTTACGGATCGCCCATCCAGTTTTACCAGGCTGCCATCGTAATCCTGTCTGGCTTCATTGGCATGTCCATATATCCAGCTCCAGTGTCCTGGATAATGATAGCCCTCACCACCAAAAAAGCCGGTGATGTCGACCACATGATCGTAATAGGTGAAGTGCACATTGGGAGCGCCAACTTCCTTCAGCTTGTTATATACAGGCACGACCGTTTGATCAGGATCAGTGACAGTGTCATCTTTAGAATGGATAAACCAGATCGGTATGTTCTTTATCCGATTAGCTTGTGCATCCGTGAAGTTTGTAGCCCAATAGGCCAGGGCACTTGGAAATGCTGCTGCAAAGAAATCGGGATATTCTATGATTAGCTTCAAGGCCAGATAACCACCATTAGAACAGCCTCCTACATAAATGCGATTCTGATCTACGTTTGGATTGTTGGAAATAAAATCTTCAATAAGAGCCTTTACTGCTTTATAATAAATGTCGTTTACTTCGCCTCTCGTCGTTCCCTGGCCGCTGTCCATCCATCGCGTCGGGCTCTGGGGTGAGAGCACGAAGGCGCCTCCAAAGATGGCCTGTATTTCGTCGGAGGCATAATTGGCTGCCCGGTTTGCAACAAGCGGAATGGAAGGATCAATACCCCCTTCGCCTCCTCCATGCAACCAGATAATCAACGGAGATTTTCCTTGAACATTTGGAGGGCTATAAGAAGCATAGGACATGGTTATGCCATTTCCATCTGAAAACTTTCCTGAAAGATCAAATCGATCAATGATTGGCATAATTCGATTCACTTCTTTATTCCAGATCAAGCCGTTCGTCTCATCCCTAATCGTCATGTCATAATTGATCCAGCTGTTACCACTACATCCTTCTGCACGTGAATATTGAATGGGTGAGCCAATGGGGAGATTTGGAGCTACGGCCAGCACAAGGGTTACGTGGTTGCCTTCATTCAATCTCTTTCCTTTCGCATTGGATACATACCCGGCCAGAACACGCCGGCTACCTAGTATTTGATTGGCAGGGATAGTTGCACAATCAGACGACCGATGGACCATCACATTGTAGTCACTCCAGTTTACGATGGTGACTGGTTCATCTAGAGATAGAATCACCTTGCTTACAGCCGGCCCCCAATCGTAGCCTTCGATCACAATACCATACTCACCGTCTGCAAATGGTGGAATTGCAAAAACGCCGTTTAGTGATACAAGTAGGGTAGCGATTAAAAATGAAAGTAGTTTCTTTTGCACAGGACTAGAGGTTTATTAACATTGTTTTCTGTAGTCAATCTAAACAGCTTTTGCCTCAAATCACGCCGAGCCTTCAGCTTTCTTCTGACGGCTTGCTTCGACACACTCTAGATTTGAAGTTTGAACCCAAACCTGCTTATCCTGCAGTCTCGGTCAGGAACACTTCAACATGAGGGCTGAACGGTTGCTCGGATACTCGCTCTCCGCTCATTTTATAGATGGCATTGGCCAGGGCTGCAAAGACCGGAGGGAATGCCGGTTCGCCAAGCCCAGTAGGATCAATCTCGTTCTCCACAAAATGGACATCTATAAACTTCGGAGCCTCGCTATGGCGAATCATGCGGTACGTATCAAAATTGCTCTGTTCAGGCCTACCGTCTTTAAACGTCAACTGGCCATACATTGCGTTACCGATGGCGTCTACAATGGCTCCTTCTGAAAGGTTAGTGGCGGCGTCAGGATTAACGACAATGCCGCAATCAAGTGCAGTGCAGACTCTTTTGATTACAGGTTTTCCGTCTTCGATGGCCATATCCAGAACGTTTGCTGCGTAAGAGTTGTGGCAGAAGTAGGCAGCAACACCCCTATGAAGACCAGATTGCTTATCGTCCCACCCGGATTTCTCCCGAACCAGTTCCAGTACCCCTGCGTAGCGGACTGCATCATAATCGTTACGCTCTCCGACAGGGTTTGTCCTTGCTCGTTCTAACAGCTCAAGGCGGAAATCGATGGGATCTTTCCTCATAGCTTCGGCCAGTTCATCGAGGAAGGATTGCTCGGCTGCGGCCATGAAATTGGACCTCGGTGCCCGAAACGACCCCGTGGTAATATTTGAGGGTTGCTCCCATCCTTCAGCCAGGTAATTATCAATTGCGCCTGCAGGAAATCGGTTGGCGTACAGTGGATTTTCTGGTATGCCTCCTGCCCGAACATGGAAAGCAGTAAGGTTATTGTCGGCATCCAATGCAGCCCGGTAAGTGGCGCTGTAGGTTGAACGATAGATGCCGGATGTCATATCGTCTTCGCGACTGTAGATGAGTTTGATCGGCGCATCGACTTTTTGGGAGATGATCCCGGCCTCAATCAGCCAATGGGCATAGGACCGCCGGCCATATCCACCCCCTAGACGCGTCATCTGAATATCGATGTTTTCCAGAGGAATACCCAGGCGGGCAGACACAGCTTGTTCTGTTAATTCAGGTTTTTGGAGGGGACCTACGAACTCAGCTTTATCGGCTGTTACATGTGCGAAGAAGTTCATAGGCTCCATACAATTGTGAGCCAGAAAGGGCGCCGTATACGTGCGCTCAATAATTTTTGCAGCACTCCTAAAGGCTTGCTCTGGATTTCCATCCCTTCTTGCCACATCGACTGGGCCCGATGCCATTTCTATCATTTTGGCATTGTGGTCGGCAGTATTTTCAAGGCCTCCAGGTACCTGAATAGTCCCTGCTCTAAAACCGCCCCTCTGGTAGCTATATCCGTCGAAAGGCTCCCACTCAAGCGTTAGCGCTTCTTTCGCTTTCATAACTTCCCAGGTTGAATCACCAACAACGGCGACTAACTCGGTGAACGTACACGTGTCGAAAAATTGCTGTTCGTAATCGTCGTTGAAAACTTGAAAGGTGAAGATATCTTTGATGCCCGGCATGGCCCTGGCCGCAGAGTCATCTACCGATTTCAACTTCATCCCAAAAGCCGGCGGATGGGTAATCATCGCAATGAGCATGTCCTCACGATGGTAGTCAATCCCAAATAGTGGTTGTCCGGTTACGATTTTTGATCCATCTACATTTTTGCGGGATGTACCAATAATCTTAAAGTCCTTCACGTCTTTGAGCTCGACTTCTTCAGGCACGGGAATCGAAGCGGCAGCTGAGGCCATGTCACCATACCCCGCTGATTTGCCGCTACTTTCATGACGCAGCATGCCTGCCTCGGTCGTAATCTCCTCAACGGAGACCTGCCAGGCTTGGGCTGCTGCTTCCAGGAGCATGTGCCTCGCAGAAGCGCCCGCCATGCGAAGGCTCTGCCATCCTCTCCTGATGGCTTGGCTGCCACCTATAAATTGACGAGTAAAACTATCGGTATTAAGCGGCGCTTGCTCTACGATTACGTTTCTCCAGTCTACATCAAGCTCTTCCGCAACGATCATCGGCATCGACGTCTTGATATTCTGCCCGCCTTCAGGATTGGGGGACAGGATAGTGACGAGGCCATTGTTGGCGATTTTCAGAAAGCCGTTTATTTCGAACCATTCATCAGGGATACTTGTAATTGATCCGCCTACAGGCTGGCAGCCGGCCATCCAGTTGAAGCCAAGCAGCATTCCGCCCCCTGCTAATGAGGAAGCCTTTAAGAAAGAACGTCGGTTGATAGATGTTTTGATGGTTGTCACGTGAGTTAATTAACCCGTTGCTTCTTGAATGATAGCTTCCAGTTGAGGCCCAAAGGGTTGATCGTATAATCGTTGGCCCGTGGCTCTGTACAGTGCATTGGCAAGCGCACCAAAAATCGGAGGGAAAGGTGGTTCACCGAGACCTGTCGGATCAATTTCATTCTCTACAAAATGTACCTCAATGGCCTTCGGCGCTTCGCTGTTGCGGATCATACGATAACGGTCGAAGTTTTGCTGGTCGGGTACGCCATCCTTGAAGGTCAGCTGCCCATACATTGCATTCCCAATGCCATCTATGATTGCGCCTTCGGCCATATTGATCGCTGCATCAGGGTTGACAACAATGCCGCAATCGACCGCGCAAGTAACGTTTTTGACAGTGGGTTCACCATTTTCCATCTCGATGTCGAGGACGTGCGCTGCATACGAGTTATGGCAGAAATAGGCTGATACGCCACGGTGAACGCCTGCTTCGTTTTCACTCCAGCCAGATTTATCCCGTACTAATTCGAGCACACCGGCATACCGAGCGGCATCGTAGTCATTGCGTTCGCCTACCGGGTTCGTGCGGGCTCGCTCTAGTAATTCAAGTCGGAAGGCAATTGGATCTTTGCCTGAGGCCTCTGCCACTTCATCCAAAAACGACTGTTCGACGCCGGCAATAAAGTTGGAGCGTGGCGCTCGAAAAGCGCCTATGGTAATATTGGAAGGAATGGTCCATTCTTCGGCGAGGTAATTGTCTACAGCGCCTGCAGGAAAGCGGTTGGCAAAGAGTGGACTTTCTGGCACACCACCAGCTTTGATATGGAAGCCAATCAGGTTGTTATTCTCATCCAGTGCAGCCCGGTAGGTAGCCTGG
>JAHQVL010000363.1 GCA_019634345.1 Rhodothermaceae bacterium | reverse complement strand
GTCGAACTGCCGGAAGATCATGTGTTTGTGACCAACTTCGATACTGAAGCGTGGGCGCTTGGCCTGGCTGTCGATCGGACTGATTATGGAACGGTTCACTCGCACGGTGGGAATAACGGTGACTTTGAGTCATACATGGAATTTCAAGTGGAGAGTGGATACGGGTATGTTTTCCTGACGAATAGCGATAGAGGGGAGCAGTTGAATACGCGACTAAAACCGTTTATGCGGACAGGGAGTCCATACAATTCGCCTCTGGAGGAGTCCTATGAAGTAGTGAATCGAAGAATTCGAGCATACGAGGATGCCGAGCATAAGGGGTTGGAATTATTGGCTTTTCCTAGTGATGGGTTTGCCTGGCTAAGGGATCGCACGTTCTCCGAAGGAACGATTGAGTTTGATGTGAAAGGAGAAGATAACCAGGGGGCCAGCTTTGTGGGGATAGCCTTTCATGGTGAAGATGAAAACACCTATGAGGGCATCTATTTTCGTCCATTCAATTTTAATGCAGAAGATGCCTCAGGACGTTCTCATATGGTCCAATACCACAATATCCCAAATCATAATTGGAGAACCCTTAGAAGCGAATCTCCAGGGGTTTATGAGGCCGAAATTCCATCACCTCCAGGTCCAGACGACTGGTTTCGAGTCCGGGTAGAGGTTGAAGGTAAGCAGATCACGGTTTATGTAAACGATCATTCAGAGCCTGTACTTTCAGTCGAATCCCTTAGCGAACGGAATGAAGGTAAGATAGCTCTTTGGAGTGGAAATAACTCGTTAGGTCGTTTTGCGAATCTTACGATTACTGACAAATAGACGAGACCTATTTTTCACCTATATCGATCTTAATTGACCTCCACTTACCCTGGTTAAATCGGAGTACGCTTAATGTACATCGCGTGATATGACCCAGTAGGATGGCAATCCAGATATCAATTGGGTCAAGGTTGCCAGTTTGTTGGATGACAAAACAGATGCCTAGAGGAATGATAATCTGGGAGATGATTGAAATATATAAAGGGCTTTTGGTGTCGCCAGTCCCCTGGAGTCCTCCGGTATAGCTAAGAGCAACTGTCACGAATAATCCAGATACGCTAAGAACGCGAAGTAGTTGAACTCCAATGTCAACTACTTCGGGTTCATTCATACCGAAGATGGCTAAGAGTTGGGCAGGTAAGAGCAGGAACAGGAGGCCTATAAAGCCAGCCATGAGAAGGCCTATGCGTGAGGCGACCCGAACGGATTGAGCGGCACGGTCTGCATCGCCGGCGCCAAGATTTTGACCGGCCACCGCTGCTGCTGCGCCCATAATACCAACAGAGGTCCAGGTAATCAGGGAGAATAACTGCGTATAGGATACAGCATATACAGCCTGAGCGGCCGCGCTAGCTGCCAGTGAACCGATAAATGCAAGGAGAAATACACCGCCCACATTCATTGCGATGCCTTGGATTCCAGTGGGAAGGCCATACTTAAAAAGTGCCCTGATGATATTCCAATCAATATCACGATTGCCTCTCTTTGGAAAGGACACAACCCAGCCTCCACTAAACAATTGGAAAATCGCATAAATCCCAATAATGCCCCCAGAAATGACCGTACCTAATGCGGCGCCTTGTGTACCAAATGCAGGGACAGGTCCAAGGCCCGGAATGAGGATGATGTTCAGTACAATGTTAAGCACTGTCATTGCCAGGCCAAGCCGTAGGGGTGTTTTGGCATCGCCAGCTGAGCGAAGGGCTCCCCCAAGCATAAAGAATAGAAGCATCCCACTGCTAAACATGAACATGATACGCAGATAGGGGAGCGCTTCATCTTGAACTTCAGGTGCTGCGTTAACAAGATCTAATAGATTTGGCGAAAAAATATAGCCGAGAGGAGCAAGGATGCCCAGAGAAAGAATAATAGCCGTAATGAAAGCTTGATACACCGTTCGGTTTACCTTGGAGACCTCACCTGCACCAGCAAATCGGGCAACTAGAACACTCATGCCCGTGAAAAGAGAAGAGATAAAGACAACCACCACTAAGAAGATCTGCCAGCTCACGCCTATGGCTGCATTTCCTGTAAACCCCACGTAATGACCAACCAGGGTATGGTCAATGATTCCTTGCAATCCACCGATAACGTTTTGCAACATGGTGGGCCAAGCGATCTTCCAGACAGCTGGTAAGAGAGGGCCTTCAATGATAGATCGGTCGTACACACTTTCTTTAGACGAGGCAGAATCATCAGAGGTGTTTTCCTGGGGCGCTGCAACACGCGAGTCGTCGCTCATAAAACTACTAAACAGCTTAAGATGGTATTTCGCTGTGCAATATACATGATACTTTTATTCTAATCTCAGACTGTAGACGTGATGGACGACTATTCTGTTTTGTGCTTGCCTACGTGCAGTTCATCATTCTTGCACAATTCATTATTATCTGGAGACGCGGATGCAGATATCTCCTTTCAAATATTGGGGATATGAAGCATAGAAGTAGGGCAGGAAATGCTCAAGAAGGGTGTGTGTTATGTTGAGATGAACTGAGCAACTCCATAGGCTCCACTGGTTCGCCAATCAGGATCAGAACCAGCATCAAGATGATTCTGTTTTTCTTCAGATACGCCCACTAGCGTGTCGCTTTTGAGTGTGCGAAGGGCAAGGATGGGAGCAGGGAAATCAATAAGTGCGTCGGTTAGTGTTGCGTCAGCCGGCCAAATGGCGTCATTTGTTGCGCGGCGATAGTTAAGATCGCCTTTTGATATAACGAGGCGGGCATCTTTAAAAGGAGTATAAATTCTTCGGGGAAGCTCCCATAGTCGCCCGGCTGTATTCCAGAAAAAGTCAGGTACGATCGAGATAAGGCCTTTGTTGAGATATGACTTTAATCGTATTGCCAATAGGTTCGTGATTGTACTGTTTTTTGTCATCTGAGTTAGAAGCGTGTGTACATCAGCCACGATCGCATCGCTGACCAGCACCGGTTGCATTTTGACATGCAGAATAATCCGCTCGGTAATCTTTTCACTCAGCAGATGATCAACCAGCACGAGGTCTAAGGCTTGTTCTGTGCCAGCGTTGTCCATAATAATGTGAATCGCGCCCGGTGGATTTGACATGAGATATTCTACAACAGCAGGAATATCGTTTGTAAGTAAATGCTCTTCGTCGGCTTGTGTACCCAGGCTGGCTGCTTGTTTTAAACTCAAATCCATACGATTTCCCCAGAGAGAAAACTGCAAGCAGCGAGCAAGCCGGTCTTCTTTATTTCCAAACTTGTCCAGAGCCTTAGATAGCGTATTCCAAAGAGCTGTAGATTCTAACTCTTCTTGTTTGAACGGGGCAAAAGGGTCTCTGAGGGTTGACCAATATTGGCATGATTGGACCATCAATCGATAGGCGAGCATCTCAGCGAATAGCCATTCGGTATGAAGCCAGGTTTCTCCTTGTTTGGATTCAAAGCGAGGCGCCCAAAGATCATAATCTGGGGCAGGCGGCGTAAAAAGACGCAGCGGTGCATCCCCTACAATCGCATCATGTAATTGTGAGAGCTCATTTAGAATAGTGCTAGAATAGGTTCGATTCCTTGCAATGGTATCTTGGATAATACGTGGTACGCGTACGGCCATCGAATGATGGGCGAAAGAGTTGGTTGCGTCGGTATGAATGGGAAGAGGAAGTTTTTTAGCTACGGCAGGCACATCCGTGTGTGTAATCATCGATTTCGTTAGAATCAGGAATTTGTGTGCAAATGGGATCCCATTAGTTTAGGACGTTGGGTGCATTCAGGTAGGTCTCAAATGGATCATTGTTTCCGTGGTTTTTGGACTAATTTAATCTGTATTGCCGAGTCTATAATTATACATAGAATTCTTTGCTGTTATTTCCTTTTTACCCACTCCGCAATTCCCCCCACTTTCGGTCAAGCGCTCGGTATTGAATCGCTTCCGACAAGTGCGAAGCTTCAATCTTTTGAGACGCTGCTAAATCTGCCACTGTCCTGGCCACCTTCAGAATTCGATCATAAGCACGCGCACTCAGTCCCAATTTATCAATGGCCATTTTCATCAACGTTGTGCAAGCATTATCCAGGTGGCAAAAGTGCCGAACAAGACGGGTGCCCATCATGGCATTGCAGTGGATACCCTGGTTTTCTTGGAATCTATGATGCTGAATTTTTCGTGCTTGCAGGACGCGGTTTCGGATTATAGTTGATAACTCACCGTCTCGGATAGAGCTGATGTCTTCGAAAGGCACCGGCATTACCTCTACATGAACGTCAATGCGATCTAGAAGCGGGCCGCTGACTTTGGAGAGGTAGCGCTGGATTTGCTGAGGTGTGCATGTACAAATTCTAGTCGAATCTGTTAGGAATCCGCACAAACAGGCATTCATCGCAGCCACCAACAAGCACCTCGCGGGATAGGTTACGGAGAACCGGGCCCTGCTAATCGTTATCGTTCCTTCTTCGAGCGGTTGGCGCAGCACTTCAAGAACCTGTCTCTTAAACTCAGGCAATTCATCCAGGAATAAGATGCCGTTATGTGCGCAGGATATTTCACCGGGTTTAGGATTCACTCCGCCTCCACAGAGCCCCGCATTAGAGATTGTATGGTGTGGGGCTCTGAATGGCCGCGTGGCCACTAGACCTGTATTCCGCCTGAGCTTTCCTCCTACCGAAAGTATCTTCGTAGTTTCTAAAGCCTCTTCCATCGTAAGAGGAGGGAGGATCGTTGGGAGACGACGAGCAAGCATAGTTTTGCCCGACCCCGGCGGACCAACCATCAATAGATTATGGCCACCCGCTGCTGCGACTTCCATGGCTCGTTTGGCGTTTTGCTGCCCTCGAACTTCAGCAAAATCTACAGGGTAGGCTTGTGCTCGTTCAAACAACGCATCAACATCATGGTGGAAAGGAATGATTTTCTTCTCACCCCGAAGGAGTTCATACGCTTCCTGTATACTCTGAACGGGCAACACATCGATGTCACTTACAACGGCGGCTTCTTCCGCATTGTCTACTGGTACTATGACTCGTTTTTTGCCATCTCTTTTAGCTCGGATCGTCATAGGCAGAATACCTCGAACGGGCCTGATTGGGCCGTGAAGAGATAGCTCACCAGCGATCATCGATTCTTCGAGTAATTGGGGATCAATGTCCTCAGAGGCTGTAGCAATGAGCCCGATGGCAATCGGCAAATCCAGCGCAGTGCCTTCTTTTTTTAGATTGGCCGGCGCAAGGTTTACGGTAATGGTGCCTCTGGGACGAGGGAGGTCCGAAGCGCGTAGCGCAGCTAATATGCGATCTCTGCTTTCTCTTACGGCACCATCAGGTAAGCCCACAATATAAAAGCGAGGTAGGCCGCCTCTAGTATGGGTCTCGACTTCAACAGGTAAGGCGTCTACGCCTAATACGGTACTGCTCCAAACGCGAGATAACATAGCGTCTTTAGATTGATGGTTCTCCATCTAAAGACGTTTAAGAGAGTAAAAAATAACCTCGTACTCTGCTTTACTGTTACTCTATTTCAATGACTACATCTATTTCAACCGCAATATCACGAGGTAGGGAGCCCATTCCTATGGCCGCACGTGCGTGCTTTCCACGCTCACCAAATACTTCAACCATCAAATCTGAGAAGCCATTGATAACTTCTGGGTGCATCGTGAATGAAGGATCAGCGTTTACCATGCCTACCACTTTCACAATCCGCTTGACACGATTTAAGTCACCTAATTCTGCCTTCATGACAGATAGCTGTGCAATGGCCGTAAGTCTGGCCGCTTCATAGCCTTCTTCAATGGTTAAGTCGGTGCCTACTTTGCCTGTAATATATCCTCCGTCAGGTTTACTCGGGCCCTTTCCTGCCAAGAACATGAGGTTGCCAGCTTGAACTGCATTTACATAATTTGCTACGGGACTGGAGGGTTCAGAGAGGGAAATACCCAATTCCTCAAGGCGAGCATCGTAATCAATGCGTTCAGTAGCACTCTGTGGTTGAGCTGAAGAAGGCGTTGTTGACTCTGCGCAGGAGAACCCAGCAATGCAGAACAGAAGGAGCGATAGATATTTCACGGTTTCTTTGGTGGTTGATTCTGGGGGTGAAGCCATAATCAACGAATAATGACACCCTTATTCAACCATGAATTTCGTCTACACAGTTTGTGCCTACGCTCTTTAGTTAAAACGAGGCTTATTTCATGCTATTCCAATCTGAATCAGTAAGCACTGGAATATCTTCTTGTGTAGCTGGCATACGGCCTGTACCACCGGTAGGAGTCCAATTGGTATCAAGGGTGACTGAGACATTGTCTTGATGAATCAAAACAGGGCCGTTGTACCGATTGTCACGAGGACCGTTTTCAAGCTTAAGTACTCCGCGAGGACAAACAGCTGCACAAACGCCACAGCCAACACACGATGACCGAATGATATTCTGACCACGCTGTGCATACCAGCGTACGTCGATTCCCATTTCACAATAGGTAGAGCAGTTTCCACAAGAAATACATTGCCCTCCATTTGAGGTGATCCTAAATCGAGAGAACCACTTCTGAAGCATACCTAAGATCGCGGCCATCGGGCATCCAAAGCGACACCAAACCCTGTTACCTAATACTGGATAAAATCCAGTTCCGACCACACCTGCGAATACAAGGCCGATCAAGAACCCATACCATTGTGCAAATTTACCAGACGCACTCCCTAAAATGGATCCCTGGGTAGCAGAGTTGATCCAGAGCATCGCCGTGGTTGCAACAACAAAGATGACCACAGAATGGATAAGCCAGCGCTCAATATTCCATGCTTTGAGCGACTTATTCGATAGATGCCTGAAAGGGTCTCCTGCAGTTTCTGCCAAGCCTCCACAGCCACATACCCATGAACAATACCATCGCTTTCCAAAGAAAAACGTTAGGATGGGTGTGGCGATAAAGAACATGACTGCACCCCAGAAAATCATAAAAATCCCAACTGAGCCATCTCCAGAAAGCCAATTCACCGTCCCCGGCCATAGGTAATCATATTTGAGAGGCCAGAAGTAAGAGAAGTAGTATTCTGGTCGGTTAAGCATCACCAGGAACGCAGGAATCAAGAAAGCAAATCCCAGTTGGAAGAACATAACCGAAATGGTGCGGAGAATCTGATACCTGTTATGGCGGTATTTATACAGCATGCGGACGCCCATCACGAGGACCGCAAGCGTATAGAGCGTCCCATACATAAACCACTTATCAGCCGCTGTATTTTTAAGGGCGTAACTGAGCGGATTGAAGATCGGAATTAGATTGGCAAGCCAGGCATCTTGCCAATAGAGAATGCAGTAAAATCCGGTAAAGATAATCCCCAGTGTCCACCCCAGCATGCTTTTCATCCCGAGCATGCTTTTGGTGAACCAGGTGCCGTCGTGGCTAATTCCTTGAGGCTTTTTCAGGAAGCGTCTGAAATAGATCAAGGAGCCAACAACGATTCCAGCGAGACCTCCATAAAAAGTAAGCTCTGCACTTTGGTTGCCTATTCCAAAGGCGGCAACAACCCAGGTAAGTAACCCCAGTCCTAATATGACCATTCCGACTTTCTCCTGGGTGTCGAACTGGGTCGTCGGGCTCGTAAGTTGAAAGGACACGTCGTATCGTTGCATGGACTGTTTAAGTTTGGGGTTTATAGGTCGGTGTTAAAGGTGGCCTTTCTTAGTTGAATAGGGCTGAAAAAAGGCCCTTTGCCGGTTTCATTGTGATCTGATTTCCAGGGTTTTGTTGATTGTATTGTGCTACAATATCCTTCTCATACTGAGTATAGAACTCTGGGTCAAAATTGGCGGCAGAAAGATTCTCTAATACATACGGCATTGTTCGCTTTTCAAGAATCCATTTTTCGCAGAGTGCATGCCGAAATCGAATGCCTAGAAGGTTAAATCCGATAACCACATCGTCCTCTTTTCGGTAATTAATCCGAATGAGTTCTTTACCTCGTTCACTTTGCCAAAGTAGAGAACCAATCTCATCTCCTGGGTGTGTTTCGATGGTGCCGTACGTCTGGTATTCGATTGTGAAAAACTTCGCTGAATTGAAGAAAAGAGGTTTTTTATAGGGAGTACGTTCGCCGCATATCGTGCGTGCTACTGCTTTTCCGTGGTTTCGTCCTGTATACCAGAGCTGGTCCAGCCGGCGGTACCCTATACCGTCTTCTCTATATTCTGCACAATCACCAATGGCATAGACGTCAGGAGCATTGGTTTCGAAGAACGCATTAACCAATATGCCTCTATTCGTTTCTACATTTGATCGCTCAACAACGTCAATATTTGGGGTGACTCCTGTCGTAAGACCCAGGAACTCGCAGGATACTTCATCGCCTGCGCTAGTGGTAATTGCTCGTATTCGTCCACTATCGTCTCCCAATACTTCTTTCAACTCCGTTTCCAGGCGTAGATCTATATGATGATCCCTGATTTCCTGATTGATTATCTCAGATTCTTCAGGAGGCAACACATGATTGAAATAGCTTTTTTCTCTAACAAGAAACGTCACAGGGATGTGCCTGGAATGAAGCATCTCAGCCATCTCAATGCCAATCAAACCTCCCCCGACCACTGCAGCGTGATTGATTCCCTGAGTGTAAAGCTCCATGTTCTCTAAGTCAGGAATTCCATAGAGCCCCTGGACCCCCTTTAAGTCTTGTCCTGGCCACCCGAAAAACCTCGATTTAGATCCAACAGCAAGAACCAAAACATCGTAAGGTAACACACGGCCCGATCCCAGGTTTAATTCGTTCTTTTCGGTTTGAATCTCATGCACGTAATCTCGGATCAGTTCAATGCGATTCTTGGTCCAGAAAAAATCTTCATAAGGCTTGGTGTCCTGGTAGCGCATATGCCCCATGTAGATATACATGAGGGCTGTTCGTGAGTAAAAATGGTCGGTCTCTGCGGATATTACAGTGATATTGTAATCACTCCACTTACGGATGTATCGGGCGGCTGTAGTGCCAGAAATTCCATTACCGATGATGACAACACGTTTACTCATGGATTGGCGGCTTTGGAGTCCGGGGACTATAGTCCGGTGTCCGGAGTCTTTTATAAGGGTCAAAAAGGAAAAAATAAAATAGCGTACATATAAACCTGAAGCAATAAGGGGTACTATTGATTCTGTACTCCATTGCCTTGGTCAGTAGAATGACCGGAACGTTACACCCAGGATTGGGTTTTGGGTTCAGCAACGCAAAATAATTCCCTGCACCCCAATGATTTACGGTATTACTGGGAACGTAAAAAAAGAAGAGATCTGGCAGCCGATTGCTGAATTTACGCATTGGCTACGGGCGAGTACAATGCCTTTTGTGTTAGATAAGCCTGTGGCTGAAGGATTGGCACATCGTAATCTGATCACTTCTGATATCGCTGAGTTTCATAGTCGGCCAAATCTACCTCATGAATCAGAGGTGATTTTATCATTTGGTGGAGATGGCACTCTGCTTTCTACGGCTCACCATGTGGGAGCACGGGAGACTCCCATTCTTGGTGTCAACATGGGCCGGCTGGGATTTTTGGCCGACACAGAGGTTCAGCAGCTAAAAGACACGATACTGCAGCTAGAAAAGGGAAAGTATCGCATTGAATCCAGGATGGTGCTCGAAGCG
>JAHQVL010000362.1 GCA_019634345.1 Rhodothermaceae bacterium | reverse complement strand
GTGATCTTGGATGCCTCCGTTTTCCAGGGCAGATCCATGGGTGCCTGTTGAAATGGCCCCTGCTATCGTTTGGCCATTATTGGCCGCAGATGTGCTAAGGGAACGGCCGTGCTGCTCTAAGAAGGCATTGATATCTGCAATCAGAGCGCCTCCCTGGGTTATTAAGAGAGAATCGCAGTTTTTAGAGTACACCGGTGAAACGTGATGAGCCGGCACGGAAGCGATGAAATTCATTTCGTGCGTTTCCAGGAGAAATCCGGGCGTCACCGCAATCGGAGAAATTGACCACCCAGCGCCGGCAGCCCGTAAGGTAGTCAGGGCCTTTTCAGCTCTTCCTATGAGTGATTGGAGGCCGGCAGTAGCACGTTGCAACGTCTGGATTGCGGAGTAGGGCTCAAGTTCATTCCGAATCCTACAATGCTTATTGATAGGAGCCCGGAAGTTTTTGAACTGATTTTGCCAGGCCTTTCTTGAATGAATATCGATGTACTCCATAATACCACCTCCCATCTCTATTTAGATTTACCTCTGGAATAATACCTGATGATAGCGTGCAAAGGTATAGGGGAAAGGAGGATTAAGGAGTCCGGGAGTCCTGGGTCTGGGGGGTGGAGATCTTTACAAAATATCTGTAGTGATAAGCCGGAAACCCACCAGCAATATCTTGCCCTCAAAATGTTGGGTTAATCAAATCTCTCCTTCATCATTCCCATCAGCTTATACTTGCGACCATGGTCTTCAGTTAGAGCTGATCGATAGGCCGTCCAGTCTTGTGGCTTCCCGATGCTTTGATAACCCCTGCGTGCCAGATCAAGCCAGTCTATTGCATGGTGATAAATCTCCGATTTCCCCTGTTCAATGATATCTTCTGCATGCTTCCTTGCCGTCTTTATGGTCCAGTCGGGGCGTCCGTGGAGGGCTGAGGCAGCAACGCGCCGTTGGCGGTCGTATCCTGCATAGCTTTTTTCAGTGGCTGTTATGGCATCGTCAATGAGATTTTCGTGTAGAAATATATCTATAGCTTCATTTGAAAATGGATTCTCTGCATTGCGAATATGTTCTAGCATATTGCTTTGATAGGCCGGCCATGCATCACCTGAAAGCGCCTGTGCTCTCTTGTATGAACTGAGCTCTGGTTTCGCATTAAACGATGTGAGGTTTGCTTCTAGCGCTAATTCTGGTTGCTGATGCCCTTCTGCAGCATGACTGAGCCAGGTGGCAAGTTCTGCTATCGGGAATCCGTACTCAGACACCAGGCTCATACCGTGCTCGGCTACACGTAAAGCCGCTTCAACAGCTTTGTTATAATGCAGCACTTTTGCCACCATGAGGGCTTGCCCTGGAGAGTGAAGGTGTTGCAAACCAGCATCTTCTGCTTCTTTGATATGTCCCAGGTTTACCAGCATGCATGCGTATTCCACAAAAAACTGTTCTCGGAACGCCAGCGCCAGATACTCTTCATGCTTTTCCTGTCGCTGCAGAACGTTAAGTTTGGCTGTAACTACATCTTCATGTACAAAAAAGCGCTCGCCGTCAATATCTTCTTTATGAAAAAGATCGGCCAATTCCTCATCGATGGCCTCTTGGGCGGCATAGGTCCAGCCGTCTATGCCATATTGGGATGTTTCATCCTCCCAGTGCTGAAGGGTGTCAATCCACGATTCGCGTTCTGATTCGCCAAGGTCAACACTCAGCACTACCTCCGCCCAGGCTTTACCCAGTGGGTGAAAGAAGTCACTCATGTACCCGTCAGAGTCATCCAGATGAAGCCATTCTTGCACATAGGCTTCTGTTAAACCTGTTAAATAGTCCAGTGCATTTTCAGGCTCGTGCATTTCTAGGAAATCGAGTGCCGAGTCAAGTTCTCGCTGCACCTCATCGACTACGCCGCTTACTTTCCAATATGCTTCCGACGGGCGCAATGCATCAAGGGAGTGAAGGATACCTATAACGCGGCTTTTAACAAGTTTAGCCTGTTGTAAGGATGGACGTTCTTCGGTACCACGCGGAGCCTGGCGCGTTGCTTCTAATTCGATTTCTGCAAACAACTCTGGACTTTTGCGTGCCAGTTTCAAGATGAGCTTTTTTAATGCGTCTACATCCATTGTGTCCAGTATGGCTTCTAAAGAAGGTCTCTCTTGTACCTTGTCCGGACTATGCAGACAGGTCAAAAAGACGGCCACAAGATGTTTACAGAAATCACCGTAACTGTAAGGGCAACTGCACGAGCAGTCCGTCAGACTGGTTTCGTCGAACTTTATGTGGATAGAGTAAGGTGAATAAGCGCTGCCTTCTACGGAAGCCTGGATGGTGTTGCCGCGCTTGATCACCGACAGCACGTCTCCAGATTTATAGTAGCCCTTACCACGCTCATAGGATCGGTCTGAGGCGTACTGATGAATACGTTGTTCGGTTAACCAGGGGATCATAATGATTTACGGTCACAGCCTATTGGTTTTGTGTTGGAAAGTGGCTAATGGTCCTTACGATGTAGATAGGTGTAGAGATTGAAACCATTACGCGTAATAAATGATGCTACCGCCACAGCCAACGGCCAAACACGCGCTCTTCCAATGGGCGCACCATCTCGATGCCATTCGCACTATTGGTTAGTAGCACATAGCCCAGGTCTTCCTCGAGGCTGTAGATAAAGTCGGCAATGAAGATCACATTATTGCCGCCGTGATAGATGTAGCGCCCCGTCGGTGTGTCGACCACGCCGAAGCCGAGGCCCCAACTGAAACGCACATCATCCTTCTCGTCCACGGACACCACGGGTTCGATCAGTAATGCCAGTGGGCCTTCTATTCCAATGTTGTTGGCGAGGTAGGTGCCGAACCGGGCAAGGTCACCTGCTGTCGTATGGAGGGATGAACTTGATAGCGAGGCACGAAGGCCAAATTTATTCGGCTGCCCGTCTTGCGAGTGCCCCAAAGCGTAGTCCTTTTCAGCGGTGGCGTTAAACGAGAAGCTGGTTCGGGTCATTGCCAGAGGGTCAAAGATTCGAGCAGCAGTCAGGGTCTCCAGGCTCTCGGAGGTCAGGTCCTCGATTACACGCTGGAGGAGGAGGAAACCTTCCCCGGAATACCCATACGCAGTACCGGGGTCACTTATGAATCGAAGCGTGTCCTCTACGCTGAATAGTTCATCCAGTGTACGGGCCTCGAGATTGATGCGCGCGCGCCAGTTAGGGAGCCCTCCCTGGTGTGAAAGAAGCATCTCGGGAGTGAGGGCAGACGATCGCGTATCATAGCTTACTTCGGGCACCGGATCGACGTAATGGGCGAGGGGCCTGGTCACGTCAATGACACCCTCTTCTACTAAGGACTGCACAAGGACCGCAAATACGGGCTTGCTGATGGAAGCCGCTTCAAAGACGGTCTCGGCGCCTACAGGCTCTCTCGAGCCTTTGCCTTTCACCCCCTGGGCATACTCGAAGAGCACCCCCTCACTGCTAAAGAACGCGAAGGAGATTCCCGGGACATCAGCGGTGCGCATAAGGCTATCGAGGACCGAAGCGTATGTGTCCAGGGTACTCCTGGGTTGAGCGAATACCGCAGGTGGCTTAATCGAGAGGGAGCCAAGGAGGACCAGTACGACCAGATACAGCACTCTCCTTGTCATCGTCCAATACCTCTGCCATCTGCAGGAAACGCTGTCGATTAAGTAGTTCATAATGCCCATGCACTGTTTCCAATAAGAGAGTCGATGACGCGTAACTAAGAATATGGTTCTTTTTTCTGAATATGGCTAAAAGTAAACGATAAAATCGCTAGATAAAAAGGACAGGAGGTTATGTTCTTGATGGTAACGTGTCTATAGGTGTAAGCTATGCATTCTGCAAGACAGGTTATTCTTCGTATGATAAGCTCGTTCAAGGATAAAGAAACGGAGTCGGTTTTTTTCAGGATCCATTCCCATAAGCTCCCATATAATATTCAGCGACGCATACGATGTTGAAATCGTAGACTACCATTAACTATGTCAATACAAGAAAAAATCGCTCCTGTACATCCGGGAGAAATATTACTTGCTGATGTTTTAGAGCCCCTTGGCCTTAGCCGTAAACGATTTGCTTCACTGCTTGGAGTTTCGGCAGGAAGAATTAATGCAATTGTAAGAGGCCGGCGTGCAATCTCAGCGGATACCGCTGTTCGTCTAGGCAAATGTCTTGGAGCAAGTCCCGCCTTTTGGTTGGGATTGCAAACGGAATATGACCTCCAGGTTGCAAAGGATGCCTTGGGTAATCGGATTGATAAAGAAGTTACAGTTATACACCGACCTAAGGCGGCTTGAAGGGTGAACATAGACGAATGTTCTAGTGAGCAATGGTGAGCCTGACGATTTTATCTGGGTTGTTTAGTAGGACGCAAATACTTTCGTCAGGACTCGTTTTAACATCTCGAACTCGGCCAAAGCCTTTTAGTATGGTTTCCTGCTTGGTAATTTGTTCGCCTTCTACCACGAGCCGGCGGACTTCTTCATACGCCAGCGCTCCGATCAACAAGTTGTTTTCCCAGCCAGGAAATTGGGTACCTCTGATAAAGGCAGCAGAAGATACCGCAATAGATGGGGTCCAATACGTGACGGGTTGGGTCATGCCTTCAGCATGCGTTAGCTCTGATACCGTCTTCCCACTGTAGTCTATCCCGTATGTAACAATTGGCCAGCCATAGTTGGCGCCCTTTTTAAGAATGTTTAGTTCATCGCCGCCCATAGGGCCATGGTCGGTACTCCACACTTCACCGGTCTCAGGGTGAAGCGCAAACCCTTGTGTATTTCGATTGCCTAACGTGAATATGGCGCCCAGGGCACCCGGTTCATGAACATACGGATTATCTGCAGGGATCGAACCATCTGCATGAATGCGAAATGTTTTTCCAGGCACTCTGTGAGGATCCTGCGATGCATCCGCCTCCGCCAGGTCACCAATCGAAAAGTAGAGGTAGCCCTCTCCATCAAAAAGCAATCGTCCACCCCATCGGTTTCCTCCAGCTACTTGCAACGAATCAGGCGCCTGAAAAAGGGTTTGTTCGTCTACCCAGGTATTATCTTGGATCCGGCCTCGGATCACCTTTGTCATCGCAGGTGCTGATGGATCACGCTGATCAATTGTCGATTCACACAGTGCGAGATAGATCCATCCGTTTTCTTCATAGGCAGGATCTACTGCTATACCTAAGAAGCCTCCAAAGCGCGTCTTAAAGGGGATAGGGGTATCCATAACCGGCTCGGGGTTTAGCGAGCCCTCTTTCAAAACTCTGATCGTTCCTCTTCTCTCGGTCACCAACGCCAGTTCTGAGTTGATAAATCCAATGGACCAGGGCGTTTCGATATCTTCCTCTGCGAGCACCTCCACGTCCAATACATAATGATTTGTTTGAATTTGACCAGGAAGCTCCCGTATGGCCGAAAAGGGCGTATTCTGAGCCTGCACGATGAGGTCAGCGAGTGCTTGAATGTCCTCTTCGGTGAGCACGTTCTTCCATGCACCCATTTCTGTGCCGGCAATGCCATAGGATATGTTGCGGACTAGCAGGTCGTTCGTCCTGCCATAGGCCCACTCGGTCTTGATCAACGCACTCGCTGAGTTTCCCTCCATGCGTGCACCGTGGCAGCCTGCGCAATAATTCGTATAGAGTTGTGCCGCATCCTGACTCAACGATGGGGTCGAAAAAAGAATGCCCCAGAACACTATGAGTGTACTCAATGCTCGGTTTCTTAGAGGTGTTTTTAAGGGGTAGATCATGGTCACGCAAAAAGGTCATAGATAGAGCCGGCAGTGCATGAAATTAACCCTTCAGAGACAAAGCCTCAACAGCCGCCCGCGCTGTATTCCAGTGCAATCTTTCTAATGGAGGTGATGCCCATTGACTCGTGCATCGTTCCTTCTCACCAGGACGGGGGTAAATAATTCCATTGTGCGAGGAATACAACCTGGAGGACAATTAGGGCCGTCACAATGGAGAACAACAGCCTGCGCGTCAAATTCCACCATCTGTTTTTCCATATAGCTACTAAGGCTACACACATCAGGGCAGTTAGGCCGACGTGAAGGAAGGGTATCCAGGTGAGTGCTAACATCGTGTCTGGAACACCGAAAAAGAGTTCACCTGTTTCAAGCATGCGGTTACTCCGAGCAACAAACCCTAACCCAAAAACGATGAACAAAGCAGCCGTAAGGGTTGCCATCATCCAGGTTGTACTCCATTTTAGTGATGTGGGGGGCTTCGTACCGCCGCGTCTTTTTCGAAGAAACAAGCTGACGGCTATACTTAAAGGCCATGCGATCATCAGAACGAGGATAGGCAGACCTAAAAGCCATGAAACATATTCGTTTAAAAATCCGGGAGCGCGATACCATGGCCTTTTTTCATAGGCCACGGGTACTTCAGCACCGTAGACAAGACTGCTCCTGAATAATCGGGTTTTGCCTTGCCGCAGACCGAATGCAATTTTATCTGAGCCATTTATATTTTGATAGAGAGCTTCTCCAGTCTGAATGTATTTTCTCAGGCGTCCTCCAGAGACAAGGATCAATGTATCTGCGTCTGCGGTAACTTCGATTGAGTTGTGGAATACCTGGGGGAAGCGCTCTATCGTGTTATGCGAGTAACGCGTTGATTCATAGATACCCGCTCTAACCGACGGGTCTTCCGTAATTGAGGGTGCAGGAGGAATTGCGGCCTCGTCTTCCAGAAAAGCATCAAGTAACACATCACGGAACTGCTGTCCGAACCCCGACTCCCCTCCATTGGCCGTGAAAAAGAAGCCCATGTCAGCTTCTGGCGAAATCATCAGTAAAGACCAATAGCCGGGCACCGATCCCGCATGCGAAAGAAAACGAACGCCTTTGTGGTACTGGTTGAAGAACCCATAGGACATCCCCGGAATCCGTTCGTCGTGTGTAAATCGTTCTGGGATCAATGTGGCCAACGGATTTTCACTCGTTTCGGCTTGCAACAGGGCAGAAATGAATCGGCTCATATCCCGGGCGGAAGAGAATAACAGGCCGGCAGGATACGCATGAGAATAATAGAAGGGTACGCTCTCGCAGGTGTCATTAGTGCATCTCAGGGGATCTGCACTGTTGGCTGGGATACTTTCCCCACGCGTTAAAAACCTGGTAGCGTGCATTTCGAGAGGGACGAAGACATTCGATCTTGCTACCTCTGCAAAAGAGAGGCTGCGGGCTCGTTCCACTACGTATCCGGCCAGCGACATACCGTGGTTTGAATAACTGATCTGCTCGCCAACAGGCCAGCCTCTGGAAGGCATGCGATCGGTCAAATAATGCTCCAGCGGTTTCATTTCATCGCTAGATCGGGCGCCGTATCCGATCAGTCTTTCATCGAAGCCGGCTGTATGGGTAAGTAGATCGTGCAGCGTGATCGGTCCAGCATATCCATCGGGCGCAAGGCCGATATCTAAGATATCCTCATCAAAACGAACCGTGCCGGCAGCAACCTCCGTGGCCACGGTTGCAGCCACAAGCACCTTTGCTACAGAAGCAATACGAAAGGGTGTATCTGGAGTGACTGCAATCGTTCGATCCGCGTCGGCATATCCCCAGCCATACGTAGATATGCTATCACCATGGACGATGGATAACGATAACCCGGGGACGTCGTACTGATCCATTAAGCCTAACACAAGTGAATCAGGCAGCTGGCCAGAGACGCTTGTTGGTAATAATGTACATACGACCAACAGAAGGGTAATCAGATGCGTTTTCATTCGGCATTTCCTTTGAGATAACGTAACGCATTTGATACAAGCTCCTCGATCAGTTCGTCTAAATTCAACGCAATCGGATACGTCGACAACGCGCCCTGCAATACAGCTGCCCGTGCAGCTGCCGATGCGATAAAAATTGTCATATTTATGGCAATCGCTGGATCTTGATGGGCAATGTCGGCAACATGGAGTGCCATTTTGGCTCTCATTCGACCGTGCACATACGTATTGAACTCCGTTGCACGTTGCCGAAAATCAATAACATCCTCCTCAGGTGCATGCTTCATGATCTGGATGATTGTATCACGGTGCTTGTCGAATTGCTGAACCATTACCGTGATAAAGGCACGAAGCAGCTGATCAAGGTTGCCTTCGAATTCCTCAGGGATTACGGCATCAAACGCAGCGACACAACCATCTAGGAAATCAATGTCGGCAAGGTGAAGCAGGGCGCTTTTGCCATTGAACCGTGCGTAAAAACCGCCTACAGATATTCCTGCGTGGCGAGCGACTTCGTCGACCCGTATATCTGAGAACGAGCGTGTGCTAAGAAGCTCGCGCGCTGAGTGAGCCAGGGCTTCTTCTGTTTCTTTACTTCTCGCTTGAGACGCTTTCTTTCGCCAGGTGGGCATATTCGATCCGGTTTGAGGGCAGAGGAGGTATGTGTTGAATGCGAATACGAATCAGATTCGCATTTTGTTGCAGTATACATGAACTTCATCCTGATTTTTAGAGACTATTCAGAGTGCCTCAATTCAAAAAAAGAGTCGCTCATATTCCAGGCAGGGTGATGGTGTAGCCAATCAATGATGACGCAAGCTGTTGATAGGGGCGGCCATGGCGGCTTTCAGTGTCTGAATAAGTACCGACATCAGTGCAACGGTTAAGGCTGTGGCAACGGCTACAACGAAGATATCAGGTTTTACTTGTACACGATAGGCAAAGCTGCTTAACCAATAGTGCGCTGATAGGTAGGCAACAGGTATCGCCAACACGGCGGCAAATAGCACTATCCGCGTGAAGTCTTTGACGAGGAGGACGACAATGCTTCTTGCCGAAGCGCCAAGCACTCTTCGGACGCCAATTTCTTTTTTTCGTTGTTCGGCCACGTATGCGGCCAGTCCGAATAAGCCAAGTGACGCGATGAGCAGGGCGAGAACGGTGAACACCCCGATCATGCTGCCGACCTGCTGTTCTGTTCTGTATAACTCTTCGTAATTCTGATCCAGGAACTGATAATCGAACGGGTAGGGAGAATAGGTTTGTAGCGATTGCTCTAGATGAGAGAGTACTTGCGCCCTATGGGTTGGGGCAACCTTCACAGAAATGAACAGCATAAACTCATCACTAAAGCGAATCATGAGTGGTTCAATAGGGATATGCATCGAATGGAGATGAAAGTCCTTCATCACCCCGACCACATTTCTCTGGTCAGCGCCCACTTTGATGTATTTTCCGGGCGCCTCAAGAGGGTCCCAGCCCAATGATAGTGCAGCCGTTTCGTTGATCACGATCGCACGAGTGCTGTCAGCCGGCCGCGCTCGATCAAACATTCGGCCCGACAATAATTCTACGTTGTAGACACTGAAAAATTGGTCGTCAGCATTGATTTCGTAAATCACTCGCTCTTCGCTCTCTTGATGATCTTCCCACATTCCGACTCCTTGAAACCCCCTGACGTTTATGGGCAGGGACGACGAAATCGTTACGCTTTCTATGCCAGGCTCTTGCAACCATTGTTTTCGGAGCGTTTCATAGTGTTCAGGAAGAGTGTCGTCGTTGATTAGGATCGTTAGGATGTGATCGCGTTCAAAGCCCAACGAGGTGTTCTGCACAAACTGGAGCTGTTGATACACGATTAGTCCGCATGCGATGAGTGTTATGGAAACAACATATTGCGTAAACAGAAGAACGCGCTGTACACTGAATTTTCTGAATACGCCGCCGCCCGTTCCTTTCAATATCATGGCCGGCTTTAACGAAGACATATACAAGGCAGGATAAGCACCAGCGAGAAGACCTACGATGAGAACGAGTACAAACAGCCATGGTCCCATGTATGCGATATCGGCACCCGTTAGTGTTAACGTGCGGCCAAGAAGGTTGCTGAAGAGTGGAAGCACCAAGTATGCGACACCAATTGATAGGATAAAGGCGAGCCCTGTGGATACAAGTGATTCACCTAGAAACTGCTTTATCAACTGTTGGCGCTTCGACCCCAATGCCTTGCGGACACCTACCTCGCGTGCGCGCTGTATCGTTCTGGCTAGAGCCAGGTTTGTATAATTCACGCATGCGAGTAACAGAACCAGGAGGCCTATGGCGGAGAACAGATAGAGCAGGAAGGGTTGGCCAGGTGGTGAAATATCGAAATTGACGGGTTGCTGGTTCTTGAAGGCTCCAAAATGAATATCTGTCAATGCCTGTATATGGAAACGAACTCGTTCGTGTTCGGCAGGCGATGTATTCGAATACAGATGCTTGTCTTCAAAGCTACGTAGCGATGCATTAAATTGCTGAGGGTCGGCGTGCTCTGCCAGGACGAGGTAGGTAAACCACCCGTTGTTATACCTGATGCCCTCGGCTACATGGCGCAGGTAATCAGGATGCGATTCGATCGGCAATACAAAACGAAACGAGAAATGCGCGTTTTCCGGGACATCGGCCATAATGGCGCTAACGAGGTACGGCGATGTGTCGTTCAACATAATCGTCTGCCCGATCGGATTCTCTTCACCGAACAGTTCTTCAGCAAAGGATGCCGTCAACACAATGGTACCTTTTTGCTCGAAGCCGTCTTCTGCGCTACCCTGGACGAAGGGGAAGGAAAAGACATCGAAGAAGTGATCGTCCGCCCAGATACCTGTATCTAATAAAAACTGTCCGTTTGCTTCAAGTAAAAGATCTTCTGGCCTGGAAACCGTTGTCGCAGTTTCTACCTGTGTATAGTCGGCATTGAGTTCTTTAGCCATGGGGGCGGATGTGATCGCCCATACATTCGATCCTTGAAAACTTTGCCCCGGCCGTTCTTGTACAATTCTGTAGATCCTGTCTGCCTTCTGATGAAATCGGTCGTAGGAAACCTCGTGCCGGACGAAGATGGCCATTAGGATGAAAACGGCCAGTCCGATGGCCAGGCCGGTAACGTTGATGAAAGCATATCCCTTCTGCCTGAGTATAGAACGGAAAGCCACCTTGGCGTAGCTAAGAAGCATTATCACGGACCAATACCCCTTTTCATACATCCGGCCCGGAATAAGGGCTAACACTTGTAGACGGTACCACCACTTCGCATACAGAGTACCTTTCTCGTTGCAGAGTGAATTATAATACTCCTCAAAATCTCCCAGCGGTGTATGCCAATCGTCCTTTAAAAGCCACCCTAGGGTCCACTCTGAAATACGCGGCGGCCTGTGATTCTTGTTTTTTTCCATAGGGCGAGAAAAGAGTTTTTCGAGGAAGCGGGGTTGTATGTTCCAATTTATAGAACATATGGTACGGAAAAACGCGAAGAAGTTGCAAACTGCTTCTTTAGGAGGTGAAAAATAAGAATGGTCGAACGCCTATTATTCTAAAGGAGAAATGGATTTTACTGGACTTCTCTTGCATAAGAAGCTATCATAAAGCAATTCTAACCATAAAGAAGATGGATCAACATACAACCAGAACAGTCGTTTTTGTAACGGGTGCAGCCCGAGGCCTGGGGAAGGC